>DASPWN010000137.1:0-2044 GCA_035637835.1 Actinomycetota bacterium
AAGTCCCTTCCAGCCTCTGGGCGGAGGCTGCATGTGCGAGCGTGTTCGCTTCGAGATTGCCGAGCCCTTGCTCGGCGCGCTCTACTGCCATTGCAAGCGCTGCCAACGACGAACAGGTTCAGCCTTCTCAGTGACGGCAGCAACGGCTCCGGGCTCGTTCAAGATCGTCCAAGGAGCCGATCTCGTAGGTTCGTGGCGGCCGCCGGACGGCTGGGAGAAGTTCTTCTGCACTGAATGCGGTAGCCAGCTCTACACGACCGACCCAGAGCAACCGGAGCGACTCAGCGTTCGAATGGGAGCGCTTGACGCCGATCCGGGCATCCGGCCGAGCGCACACCAATTCACCGACTACGCAGCAGCCTGGGAGCCCATACCCGACGATGGTCTGCCACGTTTCCCGGAGCGTTTGCCCGGCGCGATGCGCCCGCCCCAGAGCGAGGTGTGATTCAGCCCGCGAGCATGCAGATGATCTACGTAGTCGGGGACGAGCGGCACAAGGCACCTCACGCATCGCGAGATCGATAGGCCAGTCCACCGTGTGGCGACCCGAAACGAAGGAGCATCGATGACCAAGGTCCATTTCGATATTTCGATGTCGGTGGACGGTTTCATCACCGGGCCCGACGAGGGCGTCGAGAAACCATTGGGAGACGACGACGGACGCCTCCACGATTGGATGTTCGCCAGAAAGACAGACGCGGACGCGGAGGTGCTCGATGAGGTGTACGCGAGGACGGGAGCGATCCTGATGGGGAAGCGCATGTTCGACGTCGGCGTGGAGCCGTGGGGAGATCCTCCTCCCTTCGAGCGGCCGGTATTCGTGCTCACGCACGAGCCGCGTGAGCCGATGCCTATGCAAGGCGGCACCACCTACACCTTCGTCACCGGCGGAATCGAGGCCGGCCTCGAGCAGGGCAAGGCCGCCGCCGGCGAGCGAGACGTCGGGATCTGGGGCGGCGCGAACATCATTCGGCAGTACCTGAGGGCAGGGCTGGTGGACGAGCTGCAAATTCATCTGGTCCCCGTGCTCCTTGGTGAAGGCGTCCGTCTCTTCGAGGACGGCGGCCGGGCGCGGATCGAGCTGGAGAGGACGAGGACGATCGAGACTCCGGCCGCGACGCATCTTCGCTTCGAGGTTGTGAAGTGAGACAGGCACGGGACAGCGACGTGTCATCCGGGGACGCCGACAAGCCGCGGGTCTTCAGGGTCGGGGGGAATCTCCTATTTGCGGTTTTCGGCACCGAACCCGCGCGGACAGCGGGCTTCTATGAGGCTGTGTTTGGCTGGAGCCTGCGCGGTGACCGAGCTCCGAGGACGACACCGGCCATGTCATCGGCCACATCAGGGGCGACCTGCCGGTCATCGGCGAGGCTGGCCGCGGGTTGAGGTCGGCGACAGCCAGAGGTCGCACCGGTGGTTAGCGGCGTTCGTGGCGTGCGCACGTGGTACGCCGCACGCGGCGTAGGTCAGCTGCTCGTACGAACTTCTCGATATGAGAACAAGAAAGGAGATCAGATGGCGACGCCAGGACCCGAGCAGAGGCGGCTGGACGCGTTTATCGGCCGATGGATTACCGAGGGCCAGACGCTGGGCGGTAGCGAGGCGCCCACTGCCGAGATCGTCTCAAGTGATGTGTATGAGTGGATGCCGGGCGGGTTCTTCGTTTGCCACACCGTGCATGGCCGCATCGGGAACGCCGAGGCGAGTGGGACCGAGATCATCGGCTATGACCCCTCTAGCGAGAGCTACCGAGCGTATTACTTTGACAATCAAGGCAACGTGAGTGAGCACAAACTGACTTTCCACGACGGCGTCTGGATGTGGCAGGGCGAGACGACGCGTGCCACGGCCGTCTTCAGCGAAGACGGCAAGACGCTGCCGACCCGCCACGAGCGTTCAGATGACAGCGTCAACTGGGTGCCCTCGATGGACGTGAAATTGACGAAGATCGAGTAACGTTGCGCCGTTTCACCCTGCGCCAAAGGCGGCCACTGTGGCCCGGACCGCCCTTGCGGGGGGTTCGCGGGGGTCCGAGATCGCGATT
>DASPWN010000138.1:0-19954 GCA_035637835.1 Actinomycetota bacterium
TGGACCCGCCGCTCCACGAGTTCCTGCCCAACCAGGTGGACCTGGCGGTCGAGGTGGCGGAGCTCGAGGAACGCGGCGAGACCGGACCGGCGCTGGATGAGAAGAAGCAGGTTCTGAAGAAGGTCAACGAGCTCCACGAAACCAACCCCATGCTGGGACTCCGCGGCGTCCGCCTGGGGATCGTCAAGCCGGGTCTGTATGCCATGCAGGTCCGGGCCATCCTGGAGGCGGCCACCGCAGTCAGAGCCGAGGGAGGCGATCCGAGGGTCGAGATCATGATCCCACTGGTCGCCACGAGGCCCGAGCTGGAGCAGATGCGCCAGGAGCTCGAGCCGGCGGCGGGGAATGTCATGGAGGAGACGGGCCAGACGATCGAGCATCTCGAGTGGGGGACGATGATCGAGGTCCCCCGGGCCGCCCTGACCGCCGGCGAGATCGCCGAGGTTGCCGATTTCTTCTCCTTCGGCACGAACGACCTGACCCAGATGGGCTTCGGCTTTTCCCGGGACGACATCGGCAAGTTCGTGGGGATGTACGAGGAGCGCAAGCTGGTCCCGGCGAACCCGTTCGTGACCATCGACCGAGCCGGGATCGGGCGCATGATGCGGATCGCCACCGAGGAGGGCCGGGCGGCCAACCCGAACCTCCACGTCGGGATCTGCGGCGAGCACGGCGGGGACCCCGCGTCGGTGGCGTTCTGCCACGAGATCGGCCTGGATTACGTGTCGTGTTCGCCGTTCCGGGTTGAGACGGCACGGCTGGCCGCCGGGCAGGCGGCCGTCGGCGCCGCCGAGTCCGCGTCGAAGTAGCACGAGCGGAAATCCCCCGCACGTCGCCGCCAGTTCACCCATCCTGGTGATTCGCAAACGAGCGCGCGTGCGCTAACGTGTGCGCCCTCCCACCTCCCCCGCGTGTGGACAGGAGGTGGATCGTGCGGGCGAAGGTGGGCACCTTCTTGCGTCGGCATCAACGGCGGGCCCTCCCTCTCATCGCGGTGCTCTCAGTAGTGCCGCTGCTGCTCGGGTGGCACTGGGCCAAGGCAGGATGGCGCGACTGGCATTACAACTACCCGGCCACGCCATACGGCTACAGTCAGATCGTCAACCGGTTCGGGCAACCCTGCAACGCGAACGCATCGGCCGTGTGGATGACCTGGATCGCCTCGGACAACGGCTATCCATACACGTTTCGCTTCCACCGGAAGCTCGGGGGATTCCCGACGCAGATGGTGAAGGGGAAGGGTGGAGCCTCGACCAACCTCGACAACGATGTCTATGGCCACATCCAGAACGCCCACCTCTACGGATACACGAAGAGCGGAATCTGGGGCTACCTCTGCCGTTACATCGGGGGCACCACCAAGTGGAGCACTCACGCGTTTGGGATCGCCATCGACATCTCGGCTTCCTATGAACCCCTAGGCCGCTGCTACAGCACCGTGAACAAGTACTTCGCGTACGTTTTCAAGAACCATGGCTGGCGTTGGGGATTGGATTTCTGCGATCCGATGCACTTTCAATACGCATTCGGATACTAGATCTCTTGGATTGTGAGAAGGGGAAGACGATGAGACGAATCATTGCGACGGCCGCAGGGTTGGCCATCGGCATCATTGCAAGTCTGGTCTTGCAGGCGACGATCGGCCGGACCGCGCCCCAACAACAGTCCTATGGGCCTCCGATCGGGCCGGTGATGTCCACGGACACCGGTGCGAGCGAGCTGCTGCTCGTCGTGTTGGGCGACATCTACCCGACTCGTGCCGACGCTGAGGCGGCGAACGACCAGATGCCCTTCGGTGACCTGGCCGGCTACTACGTGGTCCCGGTCGCGCAGTTCCGAGGGTTCAAAGAACAGGTGGGCACACCCGGCGACTTTGCGCTCGTGTCCGTGTTCCGGACCGAGCTGGGAGCGCAGGAATTCGTGACGTTCGCACAGTCGTTGGGTTATCCGGCCACGATCCTTCCGGATCGGGTCCGGAGCCTTGGGGGCCTCTATGCCGGATTAGGTCAGGAGGCGGATCCGAATGGCTTGGGACCCCTGACCCATCCGATCCCGGAATCGCTGCCGTGATCTTGAGGTCGACCCGACTTCCCATGCTCGTCGCCCTGTCGGTCCTGGCGGGGTGCACCGGACGGACGGCCGAGCAACAGACCGCCGTTCCCTCCTCCACGAAGTGCCGTCCGCTCGCCATGGCCCCTTCGGGGTTCAAGGTGATGGAGACGGTCGAGGAGCGTTACCCGGATCACATCGGGATCCGCACCACGTTCAGAGACGACCATGGACGTCTTCTGCACTCCTTCACGGGTGTTCCCGGAGAGTACGGGGAAGGCCTGCCGGTTGCCGGCTCCGCCCACCTGGTTTCGGGAGGGGATGTCTCGTTAATCGGCAAGGATCAGACCTGGGTTATCGCGTGGGATACGGGAGGGCTCTGCGGTGCGCACGCCTTGATCGGGAACGGATTTACCAGGGAGGGGTTCATCAGGGCCTTGGAGGCGTCCGGGGTGATCTGATCCCGAGGAGCGAGAAGAGCGCCGCCCGGCGGCGTTGCTAGATTGGGGCCGTGCCCGCGCTCCGCCGCCACCCTTTCCTCTCCACCGCCGTGTTCCTCGCGCTCGTCCTCGTGTTGGTGGTGGTCGCCACGTTCGTGGCCGTGTGGCGCGCGGCCCACACCGACGACGCCAGCACCGTGGAACGAGCCGACGCCATCCTGGTCCTCGGCGCGGCCGAGTATGACGGACGACCGTCGCCGGTCTTCGCCGGGCGCCTGGAGCACGCGCAGCTCCTGTACGACCAGCATCGAGCCCCCCTCGTGATGGTGCTGGGTGGGGGGCAGCCGGGCGACGTCACGACGGAAGCGGAGGCCGGCCGGAACTACCTGGTCCAGCAAGGCCTGCCTCCAGACGCGGTGGTGGCCGAGCCGGTCGGGCACTCGACCCTGGAGAGCCTTCGCGCGGCGGCCTCGTACATGCGTGACCACGGCCTTCGCTCGGCGTTCCTGGTCTCGGACCCCTGGCACAACTTGCGGGTGAGGCGGATGGCCTCGGACCTCGGCATCGAGGGATTCGTCTCAGCCACTTGGCACTCCGCGGCCCGGAGCGAAGAGACGCGGTTCGAGGGGTACGTCCGGGAGACCTTCGCCTACATCTACTACCGGGTGTTCGGACGCTGACGGCTGACGGAGCTGACGGCGCCCGGAGGTGTCGGAACCTCGCGCTACCATGGGCTGCATGACGGTCACGCCGCGCGAGCGCACCGAGGAGATCGAGCGCAAGACCCTGGCCCCGCACGCCACCCTGTCGGCGGAGTCCAAGGGACGCGAGCGCGACGAGGAGCATGACGCCCTTCGAACCTGCTTCCAGCGGGATGGAGACCGGATCGTCCACTCGAAGTCGTTCCGCCGCCTGAAGCACAAGACGCAGGTGTTCCTGGCCCCCGAAGGCGACCACTACCGGGTCCGCCTCACCCACACCCTTGAGGTCTCGCAGATCGCGCGGACGGCCGCCCGCGCGCTTCGCCTGAACGAGGACCTGGCCGAGGCGATCTCGCTCGGCCACGACCTGGGCCATACGCCGTTCGGCCACCTGGGCGAGCAAGCCCTCACGCCCTTCCTGGGCCGGCCGTTCCGTCACAACGAGCAGAGCCTGCGAGTGGTGGACTACCTGGAGGATGACGGGCGCGGGCTGAACCTCACGTGGGAGGTCCGCGACGGCATCGTGAACCACACCTGGTCCATGCCGGCGCCCTCCACCCTCGAGGCGCAGGTGGTTCGATTCGCCGACCGTATCGCGTACATCAACCACGACGTGGACGACGCGGTCCGGGCTGGCGTGATCGAGCCGACGGAAGTGCCGGACGACGCTCTCGGCGTCCTGGGCCGAACCCACGCCGAGCGAGTCAACACGCTGGTCACCGACCTGGTGGACCGGAGCGAGGATTCACCGGAGATCCGGATGTCCGACGAGGCCTTTCGGGCCCTCGACACGCTCCGGGATTTCCTATTCGAGCGCGTGTATCTGCGCGATGAGGCCCGGTCCGAGCAGGACAAGGCCATCGCGCTCGTCCGCTCGCTGTTCGCGCACTACCTGGACCATCCGGACCAGGTCCCGGAGGAGTACCATCGGGCCCCGGGAGACCTGCCGACCCGCGTGGCCGACTACATCGCCGGCATGACCGATCGGTACGCCCTGCGGGTCTATGAACAGCTCTTCCTTCCCCAGGGCTGGCTGCTGTAAGCGCTGGGGGAGTGGTGGCAGGAAGGATCAGGCAGGAGGACATCGAGGCGGTCCGGGAGCGGACCGACCTGGTCAAGTTGGTCTCCGGCTACCTCACCCTGAAGAAGGCCGGACACGACTCGTTCGTCGGCCTATGCCCGTTCCACACCGAGAAGACCGCGTCGTTCTCCGTGTCGCCGTCGAAGCAGGTCTATCACTGCTTCGGGTGCGGGGCCGGAGGCGACGCCATTCGGTTCCTCCGAGAGGTCGAGCACCTCGAGTTCACCGAGGCCGTCGAACGCCTGGCCAAGGAGTCGGGGGTGTCGCTTCGGTACGAGGGCGATACGCCGGCCGACCGACGGGCCGCCTCCCGGCGCTTGGCGCTGCACCGGGCCAACGAGGAGGCATCGGCGCTCTACCACCAGACCCTCGTGGACCGGCCCGAAGGGGAGGAAGCCCGAAGGTACCTGGAGACCCGGGGCATCGAGCGGGAGACCGCCGAGGAGTTCGGGATCGGCTATGCCCCAGGGGCCTCGGACTTCCTGCTCCGACGCCTGGCCCGGGGGTTCTCCCCGGAGATCCTGATCGAGGCGGGGCTGGCCCTTCGCGACGCCTCCGGCAACGTCCGGGACCGGTTCCGCGGCAGGGTAACGTTCCCGGTCCACGATCTGTCGGGAAGATCGGTGGGCATCGGGGCCCGGATCCTTCCCGGCGATCGGGACGAGGGTCCGAAGTACATGAACTCCCCGGAGACGCCGGTCTACCGGAAGGGCGAGGTCCTGTACAACCTGGACCGGGCCAAGGCCGCCGTCTCCAAGTCCGGCGAGATCGTGATCGTGGAGGGGTACACCGACGTCATCTCGCTCGCCCGTGCGGGCGTGGAAACGACCGTGGCGACGTGCGGCACGGCCCTCGGCGAGGGCCACTTCCGCCTGGCTTCACGATTCGCCCAACGCATGGTGCTGGCCTTCGACTCCGACGAGGCGGGGGCGCGCGCGGCGGAGCGGGCGTTCGGATTCCTCGAACGGTTCCCCATCCAGCCGGTCGTGCTGATCCTGCCGGAGGGGCTGGACCCCGCAGACTTCCTCCGCCAACGCGGCGCCGATGCCTTCCGCGAACTCGCCGCCGGAGCTCGGCCGATCGTCGAGTACATGCTCCTCCGAGGTGTCGGTCGCCACGATCTGTCGACCATCGAGGGACAGAGCGCCGCCGTGGCGGCGGCCCTGCCCATCCTGGAGGGCCTGTCCGATCCGGTCCGCCAGCGCGAGTACGCGCACCGGCTGGCCGAGTTGGCCGGCGTGGCCGAGACCTCGGTCCTGCTCTCGTTGGAGCGCCGGGCGTCGGGGCGCCCGGCCGAGGTTCGCCAGGCCATGAAGCGAGCCTCGGTCAACGACAGGGTCGAGCGGGAGATGCTCCGGCTGCTCGCACGCGACACGGGCATCTATCACGAGGTGTCCAAGCGCCTGGCCGAGGAGCACTTCCAGTCGGCTCAGAACCGGAAGCTGTTCGGGCTCCTGGTGGCGGCGGACGGAGACGTCCGGACCGTCGTGGCCGGCTCGGACGACGACAAGATGTCCCGTGTGGCCTCCGCGCTCGCCCTGGAGCCCCTCGACGGCGACCTCAGCATGGAGTACGCGGAGGACGTGTGGGCCAGGCTCCAGGAGTTCGCGCTCCGCCGTAGGAGCGCGGACCTCCGGCGGCGCCTGCAGAAGCTCAACCCAACGACGCACCCGGAGTACGATGCCCTGTTCGGCGAGCTCATCGCCACCGATGGCGAGCTCCGCCGGCTGAAGGAGCGGCACGGCGACGCCGCCTGAGGGACGCAGGCGCGCCCATGGGTCGCCTCCGGTGCGGTTTCGTACACTTCCGGGCGGCCACCATCCCCCGCCCGCGAGGAGACCCATTGACCGAAGTGGCGCGAGACCTCGGTCTCGAGGAGGCGAAGGAATCGATCGCCGCCCGCGGTCGGGAACGAGGGTTCGTCACCTCGGACGATCTGCTGGAAGCCGTCCCCGTCGATGACTTCACACCCGAGCAGGTCGAGGAGTTCCTGACCCAGGTCGAGGAACATCTTCGGAACGAGGGCATCGAGGTCATCGAGGTCCCCGGTGACGACCTCGTCGAACCGGGCGTCGCCGCTCGCCTGGACGTCGACCTGCTGAAGGCGCCGACGAACGACCCGGTCCGGATGTACCTGAAGGAGATCGGCAAGGTCCCCCTCCTCACGGCGGCGCAGGAGGTGGACCTGGCCAGGCGGATCGAGGCCGGCGAGTTCGCCACCGAGCTGTACGACTTCCAGGACGGCGAGGACAGCAACGGCAAGGTCGACGGCAAGCGCCTTCGGATCGTCGTCGAGAGGGTCGTGGCCATCCGGGAGCACCAGCAGGACAAGTTCGGCAAGGTCGAGGGCATCGGCCGGGATCGCATCCCCAAGAGCTGGAAGCCCAAGGCCCCGGAGGACCTGGAGGACTTCCTCCGTCGCGTGGAGCGGGACGGCCAGCTGGCCAAGAAGAAGCTGATCGAGGCCAACCTCCGACTGGTGGTCTCGATCGCCAAGCGGTACGTGGGACGCGGCATGCTGTTCCTCGACCTCATCCAGGAGGGGAACCTCGGGCTCATCCGTGCAGTGGAGAAGTTCGACTACTCGAAGGGCTACAAGTTCTCGACGTACGCCACGTGGTGGATCCGCCAGGCGATCACCAGGGCCATCGCCGACCAGGCCCGGACGATCCGCATCCCCGTGCACATGGTGGAGACCATCAACAAGCTGGTCCGAGTGCAGCGCCAGCTGCTCCAGGACCTCGGCCGCGAGCCAACCCCGGAGGAGATCGGCCGGCAGATGGGTATCCCCGCGGAGAAGGTCCGGGAGATCCTGAAGGTCTCGCAGGAGCCGGTGTCACTGGAGACGCCGATCGGCGAGGAGGAGGACTCACATCTCGGGGATTTCATCGAGGACTCCGAGGCAGTGGTTCCCGTGGACGCCGCCTCGTTCATCTTGCTCCAGGAGCAGCTCGAGGCCGTGCTGCACACGCTGTCAGAGCGGGAGAAGAAGGTGATCCAGCTCCGCTTTGGGCTCCTCGACGGCCACCCCCGGACGCTCGAGGAGGTTGGGCGGGAGTTCGGGGTCACCCGAGAGCGGATCCGCCAGATCGAGTCGAAGACCCTGTCGAAGCTGCGGCACCCCTCACGGTCGCAGAAGCTCCGCGACTATTTGGAATAGCGCACCGCAAGCCTAGCCTGCGGCCTCCCCGTCCCTGGCCATCCTGGCCTGGAGGCTGCTCCGGGCGCGGTTGACCGCCGACTGGCCCAACCGTCCGGCCGAGCCCGACAGGGTCTCGCCGCTTCGCCCCAGCTGGTAGCCGATGAGAAACCCCAGGATTACGCCGATCACGAACTTCATGGCAACGCCCCTTCGATCGGTGGTTCGGCAGAGCCTAGCGGAATCGCGCGCGACGAAAGGGCGCGGAGGCCCGTTGGTAGACTCCGTGGGTCGTTCCGGGGTAGCTCAATTGGCAGAGCGGCGGACTGTTAATCCGTAGGTTGTGGGTTCGAGTCCCACCCCCGGAGCCGCAAAACGCAAGTGGAAACGGGTTTTCGACACCGTAGGGCACCGACCCACCGGAGTGCCGAGGGACCGCGGGCTCGTGGTCTGAAGTCGTCACTCGGTCGGGACCGTGAGCACACACCGAAGCCTGCACCGATGAGTTTCCACGGGTGCGCCGGTCCTGACCGATGATGTGACGGCCGAGGAGGAGGAGACCGATGACGCAGGTGAACGCAGGGATCACGACCTCGCTGGACGGGTACATCGTCGGACCGAACGATGGCCCCGGTCGCGGTCTGGGCGATGGCGGTGAGCGATTGCACTACTGGGTCTTCGGTGGTCCGTGGACCTACGACGAGGAGCCAAGAGGCGAGCCGACGGGCGCGGACAAGGAGGTCCTCGACGATGCATTCGCTCGCGTCGGCGCCGTCGTCGGCGGCCGTAACACCTACGAGGCAGCGGAGGCGTGGGGCGGCCACAACCCGTTCGGCGTGCCGTTTTTCATTCTGACGCACCGGCCGGAGGACGCTCCCGCAGACGACGGATTCACGTTCGTGAACGGGCTGGACAAGGCGATCACCCGAGCACGCGATGCCGCGGGCAGCAAGGACGTGTTCATCATGGGCGGGGCGGACGTCATCCGCCAGGCGCTGCGCGCCGGAGTCGTTGAAGAGCTGTCGATCTCGATCGCGCCGGTCGTGCTCGGGGGCGGGAAGCGTCTGTTCGATGGCTTCGACGAGCCGGTGAGCCTCGAGCACTTGCGCCTGCTCCAGTCACCGTTCGCGACGCACATCACGTATCGCGTCGTGCGCTGACCGGCGTCGGCCGGTCATCCACAGTATGCGCAAAGGGAGGCTCACCATGGCCAAGTTGATCTACTCGGCGATCATGTCCCTCGACGGCTACGTTGCGGACGAGGAGGGCAACTTCGACTGGGCTGAGCCGGACGAGGAGGTGCACACGTTCGTCAACGACCTCGAGCGCAACGTCGGCACCTACCTCTATGGGCGCCGGATGTACGAGGTGATGGTCGCCTGGGAGGCCATGGACCTCGCGGATCAACACCCGTTCATCCAGGACTTCGCGAAGATATGGCGGGCGGCCGACAAGATCGTGTACTCGAAGACGCTGGAGACGGTATCCAGCGACAGGACGCGGCTAGAGCGAGACTTCGAACCTGAAGGTGTTCGGCAGTTGAAAGCGACGGGGGGACATGACATCAGCGTGGGCGGTCCCGACCTCGCCGCCCAGGCGATCAAGGCCAGATTAGTTGACGAGTGGCACCTGTTCGTCGCTCCCGCCGTGGTGGGAGGCGGTAAACAATCTCTCCCCAGAAATGTGCGCCTGAACCTCGAACTGCTGGACGAACGCCGTTTCGGAGGCGGCGTCGTCTACCTCAACTACCGCACCAAGACGTGAGGAGACGGGGACGCCGGCTCATTCAGGCTGCTGATCCGTAGGTTTGGTTGGGGGTTCGAGTCCCACCCCGGAGCCATGCGATCAGCTCCAGAACGTTCAGAAGTCGTGGCGACGGGGCTGCTTGAGGACGGCCTCCGTCTTCGGGCCGTACCGACCCACATCTCGTTCCCAGTCGACCATCCGCCGATACTGCGTGGGGCTCATGCCCACGTGGCGGTGGAAGGTCGTGGTGAAGTGGGAGAGGCTATTGAACCCCGCGTGATGGCAGATCTGAGTCACCGACAGCACGGAGTCGCGAAGAAGGCGGGTCGCGTAGTTGATACGGAGCCGGATCAGGTACCGGTAGGGCGGGACGCCGTACTGGGCCTTGAAGATCCGGGTCAGGTAGAAGGGGCTGAGCGCGACCTGCCGGGCAACCGAGACCATGTCCACGTCCCGTGTAATGTTGGCCTCGAGGTAGGCCCTGACCTCCTCCACCCGCGCCCGCACGTGCGGGCTGGGAGCACGATCCTCACGGAAACTTGCCAGCAAGTGCCCCACCCTCCGTCAAGTGGTACGCAAAGGCCCGGCCGGGATGGTTTGCGGATTTCTGTCCCCAACGGGTGGGGCGCGGTACATTCCACGCAGGGGGCGGTAGCTCAGTCGGTCAGAGCAGCGGACTCATAATCCGTCGGTCGGAGGTTCGAGTCCTCCCCGCCCCACGAGGAAAGGCTCAGGTGAGCGGCCTGTTCGAGGGCTCCGGGTTCAGGTGGCGTGCTGTTTCGGTTCCGGTTGGTCTGGGTCGTTGCGCGGCGTTTTTCGACGTCATGCGGGCATGTCCATCCAAGGCGAAAAGGAGTCTCCATGCGCGATACCCCGACGCGTTAGGCTTCCGCCATGGCCAAGGCCGTCTGGACCGGATCCCTTGCGTTCGGCCTCGTGTCGATTCTCGTTCGGCTCTACCCGGCGACTGAGCGGAAGGATGTCCGCTTCCACCTTGTGGACGCTGGTGGTCGCCGAGTCCGCTATCGGCGCTTCGTCCCGGCGGAGGAGCCAGAGAAGCATGGTTTGGAAGCCGCCGAGGTCGAAGAAGCCCATGTCGCGCCGGTCGGCGGAGGTCGTGAACCGGAACAAATGCCGTCGGCGGCCCTGGGGGGAGATTCGGGACTCGCCGAGGCGGAGGTCGCGTTCGAAGATCTCATGCGCGGCTACGAGGCCGAGGATGGCCGCATGGTGCTTCTGCGCCCCGACGAGATCGAGTCGGCCAGACCCGAGTGCAGCCATACCATTGAGATCGAGGACTTCGTTGATCTGGCCGACATCGACCCGGTCTACTTCGAGAAGAGCTACTACATCGCTCCTCAGCGGGGAGGGGAGACGCCGTACACGCTGCTGCTCCGGGCGATGGAGCGGGCAGGTCGTGTCGGCATCGGCCGGTTCGTCCTTCGGACGAAGCCGCATCTGGTCGCAATCCGGCCGGCCGGGGGAGTGCTTGGGCTCGAGACGCTGTTCTTCGGCGACGAGGTGCGAGATGGCCGTGAGGTGGCTCCGGGGGTTGAGGCGATCGACGTGTCCGATCGGGAACTGCAGTTGGCCGAGTTGCTGATCGAGACACTGAAGACCGAGTGGAATCCCGCAGCCTACTCGGACACCTACCGCGAGGAACTGCTCAAGCGGATCGCTGCGAAGACGCCGGTCGAGCGCGCCGAGGAGCCGGCGGCCGTTTCGCCCGGGGCGAAGGTAGAGGAACTGATGAACGCGCTCAAGGTGAGCGTGGATGCGGCCAAGAAGAAGCAGAAGAAGCGTCCGTCGCGGAAGCGCACGGCTTGAAGATGTCCTGACGCGGAAGAGGGTCTGAGGTTCTGAACTGTACGCGCCAAGTGCCTCTCAGGCTCCTGAGCCAGCTCTACAACCCGATAGCCGGCGACCAGGTTCGCACGTCGACTCGCCAGCTCCGCTGAGCCAGCGCTGCCGACCCCGGTCCAGAGCTCAGCGGATGCAGCCCCCTTCTCCGTCGGGTCGCGAACGGCCGAGCGAGTGATCTCGCCCTCACCGAGTGGCCAGCGGGTGCTGGGCCGACGCGAAGGCGGTCGACTTTAGCTGCAACCCCTCCCCTCGAGGCTCAACCGCCCCGACGGGCCGTGAGGAGGCGGAGTGTGCCCGATACGCCCTTCAACTCGACGGGCCCGACCTCCGTGAACGAGACCGGAATTCCGCCGGCCGCGTCCACGACCTCCTGGCTCACCAACACCTCGCCGGGTCTGGCGTACTCGGCGATCCTCGCCGCGATGTTCACGGTCCGGCCGAAGTAGTCACCCTCTTGGAAGACCACCGGCCCGGAGTGGATCCCGACGTGGGCGGGCGGTAGGGCATGGGTCGCGACGCCCTCCACCATGTCGAGAGCGGCCAAGACGCCGGGGCCCGGGTCCGAGAAGTAGAACATCACGCCGTCGCCGAGCCATTTCACCGGCTGCCCCCCGTGTTCCTGGGAGGACCGCCGGACCAGGGTGGCCATCCTCGCCGCCAGGTCCGCCGCAGCCTCGTCCCCCCGCTCCTCGGTCAGCCGGGTATACCCGGTGATGTCGAGGAAGCACACCGCCGGCGGCCGGCGCAACCGGCTGTACAGGCCGGCGCTCTCCAGCGCGCCCTCCACGACCTCGACGGCGCTCTTGCTCCAGACGTGTTCTTGCTGCCCGTGGTAGATGGCGAGGAGAGCCTGCTCGATGAGGGGCGCCATCCTTGACCCGAGGTCGGCTTGGGCCTCCAGCATCTCCCTCTCCGTCATACCGGACTCCAGCAGGGGCATCCCGACCTCGCTGCGCCACCAGTCCGTCTCCGTCTCGGCGATTCGGGCGAGGCTGTCCCCCAAGACCCGAAGCCACCGCTCGATGACAACTGGCCGGAACCCCTTCGAGAGCTGGAGCTCGATCGCCGACACGACCGATAGCTCGTCCTCGCGGACGTGGTCCTCAGGCCGTGGCTCCGCGAAGCCGACGGCCTCGCGGACCACCTTCAGGAGCTCCAGGGGAACGCCGGTCCTTTCGCTCAGCTCGCGGAAGGTCGTGGCGCTGAGCCCGGCGAACCGATCGAACGCGGTCACATCCAGGTAGGAAAACGAGAGAGCTCCATCCCGGACGGCTGCGGCCATCCCATCGAGCGGCACGCCGGCCCGCTCCAAGCCCTGCACCCAACGCGCCCTGCGCACGTCACCCGGCGAGAACGTGTCCCCCGTGCCAGGCTTCAGGAGCCCGAGTTCGACCAACCGGTCGACGTAGTCGGGATCGACCCCGGCCTTCCGGGCCACCTCCTGGCGCGAGTGCTCACCCACGGGAAGGCGATCCTAGCCGCAGTCAATACTCCTGTGCCTCCGCGACCCTTCGTACCGAAAGCGACGAGGACGTGTCTCCTAAGAACTCCTAACAGGATGATCTTGGAAGCCGGTGCTGTTGCTCGCCGGTGAGTACGACGACGGGCTGCCGCCGCGGAACGCCGCCGAGTGTGCCGGTCTCTTCGGGCATGCCGAGTTGGCGGTGCAGCCCACGGGATGGGCGCTCCTGGCGATGTTCGGTCGGCCGATCAGGAGGGCCGATCGATGATGGGCACTGTCGCTTTCAGGGGTGTGCCGAACCAGCCGGAGAGGGCTTCTCGCAGCGCGAGCGCGGCGGTGTTGGTGGGTTCGTCGATGGTTGCGGCCCAGGCGATATGGGCGTCCGGGCGGATCAGGAGGGCGTCGGCTGGTCGGTGATCGGTTTCGGCGGTGTGGATGTCGGCGCGATGCTGCCAGTCCCGGGCAATCTCGCGGAGGTCTGAGCGGTCGGCGAGGTCGAGGAAGACGGGTCGTGACGTGTGCATGAGCTCCGCGACGCTCGTCGCGCCCCGGTCGGTGTGCAATGCAAGGTCGGGTGCGAAGGTCCCGATCAGGGCGTGGTGGTCGTGGCCGGGGAACGGGTAGCGAACCTCGGAGCCGGCCATGAGACCGCCGAGGCGGCGCAGTGGCTGCTCGTTGATGAGCAGTTCCTGGAAGAGGTCCCGGAGTGCGACGGCGGCCGGGTCGTGGCCGCGCCGGATCGCGACCTGGGCTTGCGCATGCAGCATGTTGCGTGCGCATGCGAGCCGGCGTTCGTCGTGATAGGTGTCCAGCAGGCCGTCCGGCGCCCAGCCCTGGATGTCGGCGGCCAGCTTCCAGGCGAGGTTGACGGTGTCGAGGAGACCGGCGCCGAGTGCGACGCCCGGGGAGGGGAACAGGTGGGCGGCGTCGCCGGCCATCAGGATCCGCCCGTCGCGGTATCGCTCGACCTCCCGAGCGTGAAAGGTGAAGCGCGTCAGCCGGGTCGGTTCTCCCAGCGGCAGATCCACGCCGAGCACGCGGCGGATGCTGTCCCGGAGCTCGGTCACGGTCATCGGCTCCTCGTCGTCGTAGTCGGCGGACTCCTCCTCGCTGGTGTAGAGCCCCATGAGCTCGGGGTTGGTCGACCCGAGGGCGAACTCACCGCGTTCGGTTCGAGTGAATCCGAAGCTGATCCTGCCCACGCCGGCGACGTCGATGTCGCCGTTCTCGAGCACGGTCACGGAATCGGGCACGGTGACCAGGGCGAGCCGCTGGACCTCCGGGTACGTGATGCCGGGGAACGGGATGCCGGCCAGGTCGCGCACCCGGCTGCTCGCCCCATCGCAGCCGACGAGGTATGGGGCGGTCACCCGATCCTGTCCGTCCGGGCCGCGCACATCCGCGGTCACCGCGGCGTCGTCCTGGCTCAGCCCGACTACCTCCCGGCCGCGGCGGATCTCGGCGCCGAGCTCGCGGGCGAACTCGTCGAGGACGCCCTCGAGGAGCGGTTGCGGGAGCGGCAGCACCGCCATCGGGGGATCTGGGAGTTGGGTGAAGTCCACGTGCATCCCGCCCCACGGCAACCGGGGAGCCGGCCGGGAAGCGGTGCCGGCTGCTTCGAATCGCTCGAGCTCGCCTCGGTAGCGCAGGAGTTCCAGGATCTGCCCGCTGAGCCCGCCGGCCTTCGGGATGTCTCGGATCTGCGGCTGCCGCTCTAGTACCAGCGGCCGCACACCGGCCAGGCACAGTTCACAAGCGAGCATCAGGCCGGTCGGGCCGGCGCCCCCGATGATCACGTCGGCGTCCATTGCTGGCCACTCCCCTCGCGGTCGTTCGTCGCGTCCCCGCGCGACCCATACGTGGTCAACGACACGCGCATTTCGTGACTCCCATTTTCCGTAGGTTCTGGCTTCGGCCGGCGATTATGCGGCACGACCCGGGGCTTGCCGCAAGCCCTCCTGTGCGGTGTAAATTGAAATGGAGAGGAGTGGGTAACCCCCTTTCCTCATGGTCGTTCGCTGTGGACGGACAGCCTTCTCGCGAAGCGGCGGCGCGCTGCGTACGGCGGTCACCGGCGGCCCAGGAGGATCTCCGATCCCCTCGACCACCTGGCGATGATCACGCCACGGACGAGACCGCCCCTCCGCCTGGGGCATCAACGGCTCGATCCGAGCCAAGCCGCCTCGCTGAGTCCTGCTGAACGCGTCACCCACCCAGACTCCCCCGGTCACCAGCACAACTTGGGAGACACGCCCTAGATGCCGCCAGAGAACCGATTCCGCTACGGGCGGTCACCTCCAAGAAGACAGATGGGCCGCTCCCACCGAGCTTGGGCTCGAGGGCGGCTACGTAGGCTTGAGCGACACCACGGTGATCGGGGCGTGCACCATGTCCCGAAAAGCCGTGGGATTCCCGTGGCCACGGCTTCGACGTAGGATGCTGCGAGCCGGAATGAAGATGGACGAGCAGCCGATCGATCCCGCCCCCCTGCGGCAGGCGGCCGAGATAGCGATCGATTACCTGGCCGACCTGGCGGAGCGCCCGGTCGGGCGACCGATCGATCCGGACGCCCTGCGAGCAACGTTGGGCGGAGACCTTCCCGAACCGGGTGAGGACCCCGAGCTCGTCCTCCAGCACCTCGCACGCGACGCGGATCCCGGACTCGTCGCCACGGCCGGGCCGCGTTACTTCGGGTTCGTCATCGGTGGAAGCCTCCCCGTGACCGTTGCGACCGAGTGGCTGGCCGCAGCGTGGGACCAGAACGCCGGGAATTACCCCGCATCACCGGCGATGTCCGTTGTCGAGGAGGTGGCCGGCTCGTGGCTCAGGACGCTCTTCGGGCTGCCTGCGAACGCGAGCGCGGGATTCGTCACCGGGGGGACGATGGCCAACTTCACCGGGTTGGCGGCCGCCCGTCATGGGGTCCTTCACGCCGTGGGCTATGACGTGGAGGCTCGCGGGCTATTCGAGGCGCCGCCGGTCAACGTCATCGTCGGCGATGAGGCGCACACCACGATCTTCGTCGCGTTGCGGATGCTGGGACTCGGGAGCGAGCGCGTGACGAGGATTCCCGTGGACGGACAGGGGAGGATGCGGGCCGACGAGCTCCGCCGGGCCCTTGAGGCGTTCACCGGGCCGACGATCGTCTGCGCCCAGGCGGGGAACGTGAACACCGGGGCCTTCGATCCGCTTCGCGAGATCGCCGCAGCCGCAGCCGAGCGCGGCGCCTGGCTCCACGTTGACGGCGCCTTCGGGCTGTGGGCGGCCACATCGCCGGGACTGCGCCATCACGTCGACGGGCTCGAGAGGGCGCAGTCATGGGCCACGGACGCCCATAAATGGCTCAACGTGCCGTATGACTGCGGCATCGTGTTCGTGGCCGACCCGGCCGCCCACCGGGCGGCGATGACCGTGACCGCTGCCTACTTGGTGCGGGGCGCTGGCGAGGCGTATCAGGCGTACGACCATGTACCCGAATCTTCGCGCCACGCCCGAGGCCTCAGCGTCTACACCGCGCTACGCTCGCTCGGTCGATCCGGCGTCTCCGAGCTCGTAGACCGATGCTGTGCGCTCGCCCGCCGGATCGCGGAGAGGCTCGCCGCCGCGCCCGGGGTCACGATCCTCAACGACGTCGTCCTCAACCAGGTCCTCGTCCGCTTCGCTGCGCCCACCGACGACGACCGCAGAGCCGACGAGCGCACCGCAGCGGTCATCGCGGCGATCCAGCGCGACGGGACGTGTTGGGTGGGTGGCACGATCTGGCAGGACCGCGGTGCGATGCGGATCTCTATCTCCAACTGGTCCACGACCGAGCAGGACATCGACCTTTCCGCCGATGCGATCCTTCGGTGCGCTGCATCGTTGGAAGTCGCGGTCTGAAAGCGGTTTGGCAAACGCGCAGGTCGTCGTTGGCATGAATGTGCCGATGGCGTGTAGGCGCGTTTATCGGTTACGTCGTGTGACCAGCGATTTCTCCGGGGCTCACGCCGCGGCTTGGGACGTGAGCATGAGCATCACACCCACCGCTCGGCGGTGAGGAGCGAATACGCTACCGGATTCTGTCATCAGGTCATCGGACCTGCCACCTTGAGGAGCCCTGTGGCCGTTCGCCGCCACGACCACGCATCGGCGACGAATCCACGGATCGCTTCCCGGAGCATGTTCCTCTCTCGCGGTTGCAGCTCGATCAGCCGATCGATGCCCATTGCCATCCGATCAGGTGCGCCCGGACCCGGTTCGAACGAGAACAGTTGCGGCTGGCCGACGTGCCCCTCGAGCGCGGCCGCGACCTCGCCGAGTCCGGAGTGACGCGCGAGAAGGGGGAGGGCGCCCGCTGCCGCTCCCTCGGCCGCCACCATCCCGAACGCCTCCTCGAGGACGGACGGCACGACCAACACGTCCATCGCGGCGAGCGCATCCGGGGCGTAGCTGTGATCCAGTCGCCCCGTGAAGACGACCTCGGAACGCAGCGGCGAATGTGGCAGATCCGATCCGCCAAAGGCGGCATCGGATGTGCCCAGCAGCCATTGGATCGTCTGCTCGTCGCCCGCCGCGAGCGCGAAGGCGAGTGCCGTCAACCGCTCCCGCTCAAGGCCGAACCCGACGATCAGCGAGGAGAGTCGATGGCGCGATCGAGGGAGCGCTCCAAGGAGCAAGGCGACGCCCTTCTGCGGGATCAGCTTGCCGAGGTAGCCGACGATCGGATGGCCCATCGACAGCGTGCGCAAGCGTGCCCCGGCCGCGGGGTCGGGAACCGTCTGGTCGTAGGCGTGCGCCAGCGCGTCCAGGGCCTCGCCGTCGCGTGCCTCGCATGCGCGTCGGACGTCCTCGTCGAGCGATGACGGTCGACCGCGTCGGGTCTCTGGGTCGGCGTCGAGTCGGCCCGCGAGGTCAAGCAGGGCCTCGTCCCGCGGCCGTGGCCTGAAGCGCTCCGCGTCGACGCCGGGAGGGACGACGTGCGCGAGCTGTTCGACACCGGGCACGAGCTGCGCGCACCGCGTGATGACGTCGCGGGACGAGCCGGTGACCGCCGCAGCCGCAAGGAGCCCCTCCGCGGCGAGTCGCCGGTACCGCGGTTGGAGCCGGATCGCGTACTCGAGGTCGCTTCCGTGGATCGTCGTCACGAAATTCCCCCCGCCGACCGCACGTTTGCCGACGACCCCGCCCGGAACAGCATGACCGGTGATCACGACGTCCGTGTGCTGCCACGCCACGGCTCGACGCACGGCCTCGACGTTGCGGCTGAGATATCCCTCGAGCTCCGTCTCCGTCAGATCGACGAAACGCCTGACGTCGAAGCCCTCGTACTCGTCGAGGACGAACACCGGAAGCAGCTGTCCGATGTCCGGCCGGAGCAGAATGCAGCGCCCAGGGTGGGCCATGGTTCCGTTCGGCGTGAGGTCGGAGACCCCTTCGCCGCCGACCGTTCCAGTGGAATCGACCCACGGATACCGTTCGGGCCGCCCCTCCTGGCAAAGCAGCACTACGTCGTGCCCGTCGGCGGCGAGCCCCTCGGCCACCCTCGCCGTGTAGACGTTCGAGCCCGTGCCCTCGAGCAGCCACCCGTGCCACAGCAGGACGCGCATCCGCGGATCCCTTCTCGTGCTGCTGATCGCCCCGATGATCCTCCGGACCGCGACGAGATGGATGTCAGGGCGTCGAGCGGCATTGGACCACCTTGTCCGTAGTGAGGGAAAGACCCGTCACAGTCCCATTCCCGCTTTCCATCCCCTGCCAGCCGGCAGTCGGGGATTCCTGGCTACTGGGGACACGGATGGGCGTTCCCCATGACAACGAGAAGCCCAAGGGCCGGGCATGCTCCACGGCAAGCAAGCACGAGGAGGTGGAAGTGGAGTGATGGACTGGCTGATGTTCGGAGCGATCGCCGTCGGCTCGTTCTGGGTCGGAGCTCTCGGCGCCTACGTCATGATGCGCGAGCGGGTGCTCTATCTGGAGAGGGAGTGCGAGCAGCTCGTGGAACAGGCGTTCGAAGGAATCGACCATCGGTGGTCGGAAGAGGCCCTGTGGATCGCGTGGTCCTCGAGCCGGTCATCGGCGACCGTGATGAACTAATTGAAGGTAACCGAGCGGGCGTCGGTCTCATCTGGCTCCGACAAGGTGGGACCATCCGGCTTCTCCGCCCGCTCGTGATCGGGCTCCGCCTTCGGTCCAAAGAGCCTTGACCTGTACCACTCGGCGCCCCTGCGCGCCGCATCCTCATAGGCCGTCCGTAGCTCGTCTTCTGGAAACGAAGACCCGTCTGCCTCGCCTGGGGCGTCCTCGATGTCCATGTTCGACTGACCGAAGAACAGGGCCCCCTCGCTCACCACCAAGACCTTGGACCAGATCTTGCCCTCCAGCCGGCCGCCCGGGGCCAGCTCGGTCTTCGTCCGTGCGGTGATGTTGCCCTTGAGCGTCCCCCCCAATACCACGTTCTGGGCACGGATGTCGGCCTCCACGTGGCTGTTGGTCGAGAGGATCACGTCGCCTCGGGCGGCGATCTTCCCCCTGGCTTGGCCGTCTATGCGAATTGATTCGGTCGATATCAGCGTCCCCTCCACCTGAGCCCCACGACCGACCACGGTCATCTCCGGACCGAGAGCTTCCTTGATTCCTGGTTCTCTCGGCTGGACCGAATCCTGGCCGCCGTCCTGATGCCGTCGCCTCATCATGATGCCCCCTCACCGGTCTGGGGTTCGCCCGGGCAGCACCCGACCGCGACCCCTCACGGGTATGAGATAGAGCCGGACCAATCGTTCCGGGCCTCCTTAACCCCCTTCTTGCGTCGCTTGCCGCATTGGCACTGCACCCTCGTCGACTGAGCGACCTCACTGGCATCGTCAACCGCGCGCGCAAGCTTTAGCGGGATGCCCTACCTGCAAAAGCGTTTAGGGTGGGGCATTCAATCGCCCACACCGGGCTTGAGCAGGAGCAACCTGTCGGTTGGCTCTCGACCCGAAGGAACCGTAGGATCGGCGAGTCCCAATAGAAGGGAAGCCCGAACATGCCGGCAATCCAGGGACTCTCGAAGGCGGCAGCCAATTACCGGCGTGCCGACAACCCCAAGTTCAGCTGCCGTGAGTGTAAGTTCATGTTCCCCCGCCTCGAGATCGGCGGGTGCCGGTACGTCCGCGGCATGATCCACGCGAACGACACATGCGACGAGTTCAAACCCCGGCGAACGGGATCCGACGCCTCCCGGTAGCAGTGCTCGCCGCGCCCGCATCCGTCGTTGTCATGCCGGATCACCAGGTGACCGCGCTCACCCTCCAGGCTGCCGCTGGTTCGAGATCTCCCGAACCCGATCGGCGGCAGCGGATGCGCGCTGCGGCGCGATCGTCTCCTCGGCACCGACCGGCTGGGGTCGGCCGGCCAGCGCGTAGACCTCCGCTCCGTCGATCATCTCGCGCTCGATGAGCAACTCTGTCAGCCGATCCAGGACGTCTCTGTGCCTTTGGAGAATCGCCCCGGCTC
>DASPWN010000139.1:0-4247 GCA_035637835.1 Actinomycetota bacterium
ACGACCGCAGGTCCCTGGTTCAGTTCACTCTGAGCCAGGGGTTGTGTCCGAGGGCAAGCTCGGACCTCGGACGGCCACCGACTCTCGTAAGGGAAACGGGACCTCGAGAACACTCGGCGGTCCGAGGTTGCCCTCGCTAAGTGCCTGGTGCCAAAGGGGTCATCTGAGGCAGGGTAGCCGCTCGGTGACGGTCCCGTAGCGGCGAGGATTCCTATTGGACGGTGGTGGCCGGCGCCCGTCCGTCCCACAGCTCGTGGGGGGTGTGGTCCGGCCGGGCTCTTCGGGCCTCACGTCACGGCCACCGCCCAGCCTCCGGCCTTTGCGCTGCTCGCGCCCAGCGCTGCCAGACGCGCCAGGTTCACTGCGGCGCCGAGCAAGGCGAAGTCTCCGGCCACCCTGATCACCCCGCGCACCCGGGCCCGGCGGCCGCCGTGTCGACGGCGCATGAGGTGAGCGATCTTTCGCTCCACCTTGGGCCTTGTGGCCTGGTAGTCCTGCTTCCATCGCGGATCCTTCTGGCGGTCCCGGGCGCGGGCGAGTTCGGCCTCCCGGGCGCTGACGCGGATGACCCGGCCCTTGGGGGAGGAGGTGCACTGGGGGGCCAGGGGGCAGGCGGCACAGGATGGTCCGAAGCTCGCGACGGCCTCGCCGTTCGTGTGGCGTCGAAGGAGCGCGGTGTGCTCGGCGGGGCAGGTCACCGTCCCCGCGACGAGGTCGATGGTGAACCGGTCCTTCGGGAAGTGGCCGCTCGGGGCGACGGGCGGCTGGACCTTGACCATGGGCAGGATCCCCGCCGCCTCCAGCCGGGCCAGGAAGTCACCGGTTCCGTAGGCGGCGTCGCCGTAGACGCTCACCCGGGTCGGGACCGGTTCGGGGTCGGGGGCCACCTCGGCCGGGAGGGGCTCCCCGGCGTCGGCACCCCTCGCCGGCTCCTCGGTGACGGGCGCCTCGGCCGGGGCACTCGCGGCGGGCTCCTCGCCCGGGCCGAGGCCGTCCATGGTGACGGGCTCCTCGCTCGCCAGGGGCGCCTCGGGGCCGAGCATCTCCGAGAGGAGTTCAGCCGCGACCTGGGAGTCGCCCACGTTACCGGCGGTGACCGCGGTCGACACGATGATCTCGGAGTCGGGGTCGATCGAGACGTGGCCCTTGTACCCGTCGAAGCCCCTGGCCTGGGTCTTGTGGCCGTGGCGGGCCTGGGGGTCAACCGTGGAGATGATCCGGTCCGGCGCCACCCGTCGGGCGATGCGGAACACGCCGTCGGTGTGGTCGCGGTCCAGGTCCTGGCCCACCACCGCCGCCAGGAGCTCGGCGGCCTCGGCCATCTCCGGGTCGAGCGTCCGTCCGTCGAGCACGGCCAGCGCGGCCATGGCGTCTTTGGCCAGGGCGTCGATGAGGGCCTCCCGGGCCGCGGGATCCTGCCAGTCGCAGGGGGGCTTGCCGGGGGTGGCGTAGTCGTCGTCTCGGCAAAGGACCTGCCGGATCTCGGCCTCGAGCTCCGGCGGGGCCTTCGCCAGCAGGGCCCGGATGGCCGAGCGCACGAGGGTCACCGTGTCCATGGTTGCCACGGCGTCGTACAGGGCGGTGGAGTCCAGGACCCGGCGCGTTCCCACCAGCCCGGCGGCCCGGGCCGTTTCCACGGTGACGTCCAGCACCCGGTTGGGGCGCTCGGAGCGGCGCAGACGGGCCCGCGTGTCCACTAGCACGGTGTGCACGAACGTGCCGAGGCCCTCGTCCCATCCCCCCAAACCCGCCGCGTAGCGCCACCGGGCGTCGAAGGCCAGCCGATCGCAGGCCTCCCGGTCCGAGCACCCCTCCACACGCTGCAGCACCATCACCGTGGCCACAATGGACGGCGGGATGGACCGGCGCCCCACGTCCTGGAACAGGTCCGAGAACAACTCGTCGGGGAACAGGGCGTCCCGCTCCCGATGCAAGAACCCGTAGATGGAGTGCTCCGCGACGGTCTCGTCACAGAACCGGGTCAGGTCGTCCAGCAGGTCACCTTGTCGTTCGGCCAGTCCCAGGGTCACCGCGAGCCCCTTTCCGCAGGGTTGGAACTACAGCGGTGTCATTCTGGAACGATCAACGTGCCGGCACGAGCACCTGAGGCGCGAAAAACACCAGCCTCCCAGTGAGGCCAGCCTCGGACCGCCGAGGTGAACCGACTCTGTAGGTTCCGCCTACGCTCCGCACGCCGCAGCGTGTGTCCGAGGCTGTCCTCACATCGGGGGTGCGAGCGTGACTGAGCCAGTGAACGTCAACGACCTCCTCGATGGCCACGCCGCCCTCGACATCGAGTGCCTCGATCGCGTGTACCTGAACGCCTACGTCCCCACCCTGCAGGTCGGGGGCCAGGTGGTCACGTTCCTCACCGAGCACCTCGGCAACCCCATCCCCTCACCGGCCCTGTTCGCGAGGATCGGCAATGCCTTCCGCGCGGCCGTCCGCCGATTCGCCGAGGCGGAAGGGATCCCCCTCGTCCACTTCAAGAAGGGGGATCGCCACATCGAGGTCATGCGTCCCTATCTCGAGCGGGCGCAGGAGCCCGGGGTGGTGGCCATCGGGGTGGCCCAGGAGTTCCAGTCGGTGTTCACGGGCTACGACCGAGCGCAGAAGCCCGGGGCGGTGTGGTTCGGGTTCTCCAAGGCGGACCGCCGGGTCACGGTGTACTACCTCTATGTGCTCGACCGGGAGTTCGGCCCGGGGTTCATCAAGATCTGCAGCTACTTCCCCTACCCGGGGAAGGTGTGGGTGAACGGCCACGAGTGGGCCAAGCGCCAGGCCGACCGGGCACGCATCCCCTACACCCCCCTCGCCAACGGGTTCGCTTCCTGCTCGAGGCCCGCGGTGCTCCAGGCCATCTGCGACCGGCTCGGCCCGGCGGACATCCAGGCCTTCTTCGACCGGTGGATCGGGCGCATCCCCACCCCCCTCTCCGACGCCGATCGCGCGGCAGGGTACTGGTGGGAGCTGTCCATGCGCCAGGTGGAGGTGTCCCGGACCGTGGTGTTCGACGCCCCCCGGCGGGCCCGGGCCTTCTTCGAGGCCACCGTGGCCGACAACCTCGATCTCGGCCGCCCCGACGAGGTCCAGCTCGTCTTCGCCCGCCAGGTCCGACGGAACACCACGGGGACCTTCTCCACCAAGGTGGTCACCCGGGGCACCGACGTCACCGTAAACGTGTTCTACCGCCACTCCCGGATCAAGGAGTACCTGAAGGAGGGCCGGGCGCTTCGCATCGAGACGGTGGTGAACTCGCCCACCGACCTCGGGTGCCAGCGGCGCCTCCGAAACCTCCCCGAGCTCCAACGCAAGGCTCGGGCGGCCAACCGCAGGCTGCTCGAGGTCCAACGGGTCGGCCAGGACTGTGCCATCTCGACCACGCTATTGGAGCGGGTCGGACTGCCCTCGGTTGAGGAGGGCCAACGGGCCCCCGCGCTCCGGTTCGGGGACCCCCGCGTCATGGCTCTGGCCGGCGCCCTCTGCGCGCTGGTGCACGCCGCCGTCGGCTTCACCAATCGGAGCCTCTGCGCCCGGGTGAGCTCGCTGCTCGGCAGCCTCTACACCAGCGCGCAGATGACGTACGACCTCCGTCGGCTCCGGCTGAAGGGGCTCGTCCGCCGCCTGGAGCACACCAACACGTACGTCCTCACCCCCGAGGGCGTCCGGGTCGCGCTCTTCTACACCAAGCTCCATGATCGTCTGCTGGGACCGCTGCTCGCGGCCGACCATCCTCCGGCCCCACTCGAGCTTCGCCGGGCTCTTCGCCAGGTCGATCGCTCGATCGATCAGTACGTCGACCACGCACGAATCAGACCTGCCGCATGAAACTTGCCTCAATCCTCAAGACTGCGCGACCCTAGGGCTCCTTGGGTCGCGCAGTCGACCGACGGGTGATGTACCCATGCGTTTCGCCGTGTCGTGGCTGGCGGTTCCGTGTTGCTGCTCGGTGGACGGCGGCCTCGGTGACGACACAGGCGACGCCGACGACGGCGACGAGGTCATCAGCCTGGAGCACCAGCTCGAGGGATCCTGCTCGGCCGGGTAGACGTCAACACCCCGCACGAGGCCGTCCGCCGGTCGAGAGGCCGCTGAATCTCATCGACCGTGGGTATGCTCGATATCGGGCATGGACATCGTCGGCCTGCTGATCATGGGGTTGATCGTCGGGGCCATCGGACGGCTCGTGGTGCCGGGTCGCCACCGGCTGGGGTTCTTCGGGACAATGGCCGTCGGCGTGGCGGGCG
>DASPWN010000140.1:0-2079 GCA_035637835.1 Actinomycetota bacterium
ACCAGGTTGAGCCACGAGGAGCTGGTCGGGGTGAAATGGAGATGGAACCGAGGGTGCTTCTCCAGCCAGGCCTTCACGTTGGGATGGGTGTGCGTCCCGTAGTTGTCCACGATGAGGTGCAGGTCGAGCGAGCGCGGAAAATCCCGATCGAGCACGCGCAGGAACTTCAGGAACTCGCCGTTGCGGTGCCGGGGCAGGCACCGCCCGATCACCGTGCCGTCGAGGTAATTCAAGGCGGCGAACAAGGTGGTGGTCCCGTTGCGCTTGTAGTCGTGGGTCATGGTCCCAGCCCGGCCCTTCTTCATCGGCAGTGACGGCTGGGTCCGGTCCAGGGCCTGGATCTGGCTCTTCTCGTCCACGCACAGCACCACGGCCTTGTCCGGGGGGTTCAGGTACAGCCCGACCACGTCGGTGAGCTTCTCCAGGAACCGCTTGTCGTTGGAGACCTTGAAGGTCCGCACCCGGTGGGGCTGGAGCCCGGCGGCATCCCAGATCCGCCCCACCGTCGCTGGGCTCACCCCGGCCACCTTCGCCATGGAGCGGGTGGACCAGTGGGTCTCACCCTTCGGCTTCGTCTTGGTGGTGAGGCGGATGACCTCCGCGACCTTCTGCGCAGGGATGGAGGGCTTGCGCCCCCGTCCCCCCTCGATCTTGGTCAGGGCCGGGGGGCCTTCCTGGGAGAACCGCCGACGCCACAGGATCACCGTGGGGCGGGACACTCCCACCTCGGCGGCGACCCCGCTGTTCGACAGACCGCTCGCCGCGGCCAGGATGATCCGGGCCCGGGTGACGATGCTCTGCGGCGTGCTTCCGCTCCTCACCCACCGCTCCAGGAGCCGTTGGTCCTCCTCGGAGATCGCCACCGCCCGAGCAGGATGCCACACGGCCACACCGTACCGGCCCACTCTCCCTCTGTCAAGCTATTTATGAGGCAGCACACTAGCACCATCTCGGACCCTTCGTCGGTGAGCACGTGCATCTTGTGGCCGTCGAACCGGCGGGAGGGGGACTTGCGGCCGTGGCGCATCTCGGGGTCGGAGTGGGAGACGATGCGGTCGGGGGCCACCCCGCGACGGATGCGAGGACGGGGGTCGTCGGGATCCTCGGGGCCCTGCTCCACGTCCTGGGCCACCACGGCCGCCAGCAGCGCGGCCGGCTCGGTGACCGCGGGGTCGCCGTTCCCTTCCACCGCGGCGAGCAGCGCCCGACCCACGGCCACCAGCTCCTGAAGGTGGTCCCGGCGGGCCTCGGGGTCGTCCCAGTCGATGTCGGGCTTTCCCCCGCACAGGGGCTCGACCCGCCGGGCCAGGTCCGGGTCGAGTCCTCCAGCCGCCCGGGCGAGCTTGGCGATGAACCCCCTGACCAGCTCGTAGGTGTCGGCCACCGCGCCGGCCCCGGCCACCGGGGAGGAGTCGATGATCGCGGTGACCTTGCCCCTCAGCACGCCTCGCTCCACGGCCCGCTCGACGGTCCGCTCGAACACGGCCTGCTCCGCGTCGTGCAGGACCAGGCGGGCCCGGAACAGGCTGAGCGTGGTGGCCCCGATCCCGGTGAACTCGTCGTCCACGCCCATGGCCGCCTTCCAGTCGGCGTCGACCCGGGTTCGATGTGCACTCCGCGGCGCCTAACCGGCCCAGCCGGAAAGACAGGAGGGGCAACGCGCCCTAGCAACTCTCTGGCGCCCGTCCTAGACTCCGGCCATGGAGGGAGTCATCCGCTGTCCCTCCTGCGGAACGCCCAACCCGGAGGGTCAGCGGTTCTGCGGCTTATGCGGTGCCGACCTCGTGCGGGAGTGTCCAGCCTGCAGCACGGAGAATCCCCCCACCTCTCTCTTCTGCGGCTCCTGTGGAACCCGGCTCGGACCCATGAGCCAGCGATCTGTGCGAATGCGGGAGGAGCGACGACTGGCGACCGTCATGTTCGTCGATGTCTCGGGGTTCACCGCGATGGCCGAGCAGATGGACCCCGAGGACGTCAAGGCACTGGGAGCCCACCTGAGCCGCGAATTGGGAGATCAAGTGGCGCGGTTCGGCGGGACGCTGGTCAGCGTGATGGGCGATGCGATCATGGCGGTGTTCG
>DASPWN010000141.1:0-2993 GCA_035637835.1 Actinomycetota bacterium
CTCTGCCTCCTTATCCGTTCACCCGCCTCCAACGGGCGGTTCTGGGCGTGAAAGTCTGATGCGGGCGGCGGGCCGCGAGGTCGGGGGGAACCAGCCATTCGGTGGCGGTCTCGACTGGCAACGTACTTGCACGCCTCCGGCACCGCAACTCCCGAACCCCGTCTGGGGATGAAGGCCGTGCACGAGGTCGAGCTGTTCGTGATTGGATTGGAGTTCGCAAGTGGAAGGGTTCGCTATGGCTCGAAGGATCGTCCATCACACCGCCCCCGCGAAGCCGCCCAACCCGCGCGCCAGCCAGAAACAGAAGGGCCCCGCCCCTCCGCCACCGCCGGAATGGCGGCGATGGCTCTTGTACCTGGGGATCGCCGCAACGATCCTTCTGTTCTTCCTGCCGATCGGCGGGACGAGCTCCACCGAGCTGAGCTACACGCAGTTCGTGAACGACGTGACGGCAGGCAAGGTCAAGACCGCCACGATCGACTCGAACGGGGGCGTTTCCGGCACGCTGACGGACGGGACGGCCTACACGACCCAGATCCCCGTGGCCCTCCAGGATACGAACCTCTCCGCACTCCTTCAGGAGCACAACGTCCAGATCACCGGAGAGAGCCCGTCGTCCTCGACTTTCCTGGCGATCCTGGTCAACCTTCTTCCCTTCATCTTGCTGTTCGGTGTGTTCTGGTACATGGGCCGGCGAGCCCAGCGACAGGCCGGCGGCGGAGGCTTCCTGGGCTTGGGTGGTCTCACCGGCTCCAGGGCGAAGCTGTGGGACGAAGAGCGGCCCAAAGCGAATTTCAGCGACGTCGCCGGCTACGAGGGTGCCAAGCAGGAGGTAAACGAGGTCGTCGATTTCCTCAAGCACCCCGAGCGCTATCGGCGGATCGGTGCCCGGGGCCCTCGAGGCGTGCTCATGGTGGGGCCGCCGGGCACTGGCAAGACGCTGATGGCACGGGCCGTTGCCGGGGAGGCGAGCGTTCCTTTCTTCTCCGTCACCGGCTCGAGCTTCGTCGAGCTATTTGTCGGCCTCGGCGCGTCCCGCGTCCGCGACCTCTTCAGTAACGCCAGAAAACGGCAGCCATCGATCATCTTCATCGACGAGATCGACGCCATCGGACAGCGCCGCGGGTCCGGCGTGATTTCGAACGACGAGCGCGAGCAGACCCTCAACCAGCTCCTCGCCGAGATGGACGGGTTCGACCCGGCGACAGGCGTGGTCGTCATAGCCGCCACGAACCGGCCGGAGATCCTGGACCCGGCCCTGCTTCGGCCGGGCCGGTTCGACCGGCAGGTCGAGATCCCCCTGCCGAACCTCAGGGAGCGCTCGGCGATCCTTGCCATTCACGCGAAGGGCAAGAAGCTCGGGCCGGACGTCGACCTCGAGGCCGTCGCTCGCGGCACGCCGGGGTTCTCCGGGGCCGACCTCGCCAACCTGGTGAACGAGGCAGCGATCGTGGCCATCCGGGCCGGCAGGGACATGGTCTCCGCGCGGGATTTCGCCGATGCCCGGGACCGCCTCCTCCTTGGAAGGCGAGAGGCGACCAATGCGCTCCTGCCAGACGAGAAGCGGGCGGTTGCCGTCCATGAGGGAGGCCATGCCTTGGTTGCGGTGTACTCCGAGCATGCGGATCCGGTGGCGAAGGTCTCCATTCTCCCCGCCGGGCAGGCCCTCGGCGTGACCGAGCAGCTCCCCGTCGACGAGCGACACTTGTATCCGGAGAGCTATCTCCGTGACTCACTGGCCATCCGCATGGGAGGACGGGCAGCGGAGACCCTTGTTCTCGGCGAGGTGTCCAGCGGCGCGGCGAACGATCTGGCTGGTGCCACACAGCTCGCCCTGAGGATGGTGCGGGAGTTCGGGATGAGCTCGCGGCTTGGACCGGTCGGATTCGGGGACGGTGGGCCGACGTACCTCGGACGGCAAGAGATCAGATCCCGCGACTACGCCGAGGCCACGCAGGCCCTCATCGACGAAGAGGTCGGCCGCCTGCTGAAGGAGGCCGACGACCGAGCCGGGGCGATTCTCCAAAGGCACAAAGACGTCCTGGATCGGCTGACGGAGTTGCTCATCGAGCGCGAGATGATCGACGGGGCGGAGGTCTACGCGCTGGCCGGCCGACCTCAGCCGGTCGGTGCCGAGGAGACGATCGCGCCACAGCGCGCAGCCGTTGCCGCCGACCGGGTTCGCGAGATCTCGAACAAGCGGCAGCCGGGAGGCTGAGCGCGGTCACCTCGTGGTCCGGCACGGAAACGACGGATGCGGGCGCGTCGAGCGCTGTTATCGGGAGGCGTCGGATCCCGTGCGCCGGGGCTTGAACTCATCGCATATGTCGTTCGCATGGATCACGCCACGGACGTACCGGCACCCGCCGATCTCGAGGCGGGGGAACATGAACTTGCACTCACGGCAGCTGAACTTGGGGTTGTCGGCACGCCGGTAATTGGCTGCCGCCTTCGAGAGTCCCTGGATTGCCGGCATGTTCTGGCCTTCCCTTCTATAGGGACTCGCCGATCCTACGGTTCCTTCGGGGAGAGAGCCAACCGACGGGTTGCTCCTGCTCAAGCCCGGTGTGGGCGATTGAATGCCCCACCCTAGACGCTCTTGCAGGTAGGGCATCCCGCTAAAGCTTGCGCGCGCGGTTGACGATGCCAGTGAGGTCGCTCAGTCGACGAGGGTGCATTGCCAATGCGGCAAGCGACGCAAGAAGGGGGTTAAGGGGACCCGGAACGATTGGTCCGGCTCTATCTCCTACCCCGTGAGCGGTCACGGTCGGGTCGCTGCCCGGGCGAACCCCAGACCGGTGAGGGGGCATCATGATGAGGCGACGGCATCAGGAGGGCGGCCAGGATTCGGTCCAGCCGAGAGAACCAGGAATCAAGGAAGCTCTCGGTCCGGAGATGACCGTGGTCGGTCGTGGGGCTCAGGTGGAGGGGACGCTGGTATCGACCGAATCAATTCGCATAGACGGCCAAGCCAGGGGGAAGATCGCCGCCCG
>DASPWN010000142.1:0-23883 GCA_035637835.1 Actinomycetota bacterium
CAGGCGGCCATCGAGTTCGTGGACGCCCAGGAGGGCCGGCGGGCCTTCATCGGCGACCTCGAGCAGGCATCGGAGGTCCTGGCCGGCCGGGCCGGGACCATGATCGTTCCCTAAGGCCGGCCGGGCCCGGGATAGGCTCCCTCCGTGCAGCTCCGGGTGGTGGTGTACAACGTCCGTGGGTTCCGCGACGGATCGGACCGGGTGATCCGGCTGGTGGGCCACTTCCGGCCCGACCTCGTGGTGCTGAACGAGACCGGGGCCCGCCGCCGGCTCCGCCGGTTCTCCAAGGCCTTGGGCATGGACGTGGCCACCGATCCGTGGTCTCCGCTTCGCCGGAGGGTGAAGAACGCGATGCTCGTCCGGCCGCCATGGCGGATCCTGTCGCGCCGCCTCCACCGGTTCAGGGACGTCCGGCGCCGGCTGTATCCGCGGGGCGCGCTCATCGCCCAGGTCGGCCGGTCGGGGTTTCGGATGTGGGCCATCGCGGTGCATCTCGGGCTCCATCCCCTCGAGCGGATCCACAGCGTCGAGGAGATCTCAGATCTTGCCCGGGGGCTCGCGGGGCCTGTCCTGATCGGCGGGGATTTCAATGAGCAGCCTGACGGGAAGGCCGTCGCCTTCCTGGCCAAGCGGTACTGGGACGCCTGGTTGCTTGGCGGGGACGTCTCCGGCGAAACGTTCCCGGCCTCGGATCCCTCGGCCAGGATCGACTTCCTGTTCGTCTCGGAGGGTGTCGGCGTCCTGCGAGTGATCGTGCCACCCGGCCCCGATGCCAGGCTGGCCTCGGACCACCTGCCGGTCGTGGCGGAGCTCAGGCTGCCCCAGCCCGAGGTCCCTCCGGAGGCAGGCTGAGGCCCCGGGTAGTTCGAGCGGGCCACGAACGCTCAGGTGCGTTTGGCCTTGCGGCCCGGGTTCAGGAACAGCTGGGCCACGATGTACACGAAGGCCAAGCCCACCGCGCCGGTCAGCCCGAGCAGGGCGAGGGCGAAGAACCATTCCAGGAATCCCCAGGCGGCGACCATGGGTCCAACTGTACCCAACGACGACGCCGGGATTGGCTCAGCCGGGGATGCCCTCCACCGGGACGAGGATGTCCGCCCGCACGGGCGACATCCCGACCCCCAGGTAGCTCGCCGCCGCTATCGACAGGTCGAGCACCCGTTGCCCGTCGCCGAAGGGGCCTCGGTCGTTGATCAGCACGATCGCGCACTTCCCGCCGTATCGAACCCGGACGAACGACCCGAACGGCAGCCACCGGTTGGCCGCCGTGAACAGGCGGGGATCGAACACGGCCCCGCTCGCCGTGCCCTGTCCGGCGAATTCCCATCCGTACCACGTGGCCAGACCGGAGAAGCTGTTGCCCGTGTCGCGCAAGCCGTCGGGGATCTCGCACGTCCGGCCGCCCGTCGGCCCGAGGAGCGCGAGGAGCTTGGACTGGTCCGCGCCCACCACTCCGCCGACGATCAGGTCCCGGCCGGCCTCCCGTTCCGACGCGCTTTCGATGGCCGCCTGCTGCGCCTCGAGCGAGGCCACCGCACGCCCGGCCCGGTCGGCCAGGCGCTCCGCCTCGGTCACCGCGCTCCCCATCTCCGCCAGGATGGACGCCAGCGCCATCTGCTTGGAGACGAGTTGCTGGCGCATCCGGGCCGCGCCGGCTCGCTTCACCGCCAGGACGGCCTGGGTCGACTCCGTGGCCTGCAACACGTCGGCGTCCGCTCCCAACGCCCTGGCCGAGTACTCGTTGGCCGCGGCCACGTCGGCGAAGGTCTCAGCGGAGAGCAGCGCCTCGATGACGCCGCTCGGGCCGACCTCGTAGACCGTCCTCGCATGGCGGTCGAGCATGGCCTGCGCTACCGCCACGGCGATCTGAGCTTCCTGGACCTCCAAGGTCGCCGTCACCAGCCGAAGGGATGCCCTGCCGGCCTGGCGTTCCAGGACCGAGTAGCGAACGCTCAGGGCGTGCAGCTGGCCGCGGAGCTGGGCCAGACTGACGAGCTTGGCTTCCCGGTCCGCCCGGGCCTGCGAGAGCTGTTGTCCGATGGGGGATGCAGCGGCCGGCGCCGAGACCAGGATGGCCGCAAGCGCGACGACCAGGGCGGAGCCCCTCGTTCGCATGCTTCCCCCGCCTCGTCCGCCCCCTCCATGATGGGCGCACGAGGGGCCCAGCGTAGAATCGGTCGGACCGCCATGGCAACTACCTCCCGCCGTCCGTCCGAGGGAGCCGTTTCGATGAAGCGCATAGGTGTCCTGACCGGCGGGGGGGACTGTCCGGGGCTGAACGGGGCCATCCGTGGCGTGGTCCGAAGCGCCATCGGGGGCCTGGGATGGGAGGTCGTGGGGTTTCGGAACGGCTGGCGCGGGGTGATGGACGGGGACATCCTCGAGCTCTCGACCGAATCGGTGCGCGGGATCTTGCACCGGGGAGGAACCATCCTCGGCAGCTCGGGGGCTAATCCGTACCACGAGGGCGGCATCGACAGCGTGCGGGCCACGTTCGAGGAGCTCCGGATCGAAGGCATGATCGCGATCGGCGGAGAGGGGACCCTGGGGGCGGCGGCCAACATGACCGAAGAGGGCCTTGCGGTCATCGGGATCCCCAAAACCATCGACAACGACCTGTGCGGCACCGACTACTGCATCGGGTTTCACACGGCCGTGCAGATCGCTACCGACGCCATCGACCGGCTGCACAGCACGGCGGAGAGCCACAACCGGGTCATGCTGGTCGAGGTGATGGGCAGGAGCGCCGGCTGGATCGCCCTGTACGCGGGTACGGCCGGCGGCGGGGACGCCATCCTGATCCCCGAGAAGCCGTTCGACCTCCGGGACGTCACCGCGCACCTGCAGCGGCGACATTCGCGAGGACGATCGTTCTCCATCGTGGTGGTGGCAGAAGGAGCCGTCCCCAAGCCCGGCACCCTGACCCTTCCCGAGTACCCGGTGGACGAGCGGGGGTTCCCACGGTTCGGTGGGATCTCCGCGGTCCTCGGCCCGGAGATCGAGCGGATGACCGGATTCGAGACGCGGGTGACGGTCCTCGGTCACGTCCAGCGGGGCGGCACCCCGGTCGCGAACGACCGCATCCTTGCCACCAGGTTCGGCATCGCCGCCGTCAACACGGCCGCGCGGGGGGAATGGGGCACGATGGTAGCGTCCAGGGGGAACGAGATCACCACCGTGCCGCTGAAGGAAGCCATCGCCGAGGTCCGTCGGGTCCCGGAAGGTCTGTCCCGGATGGCCGAGGTGTTCTTCGGATGAGGATCGGCGTGCTGACCGGCGGTGGCGACGTCCCGGGGCTGAACGCCTGCATCAAGGCTGTGACCAATCGGGCCGCCGAGGAGGGGCACTCGGTGGTGGGCATCCGCCGGGGATGGGCCGGCCTCCTTGAGTGCGATCCTGACGACGGCCAGTCGGTGGCGGCAAACACGGTCGCGCTCACACCGGCGGTGGTGAGGACGATCGACCGGTCGGGCGGGACGTTCCTGCACACGTCCCGGACCAACCCGGCCAAGGTCAGGGCCAAGGACGAGCCGGCGTTCCTACGGACGGAGGGGCCGGAGGACGAGCCCCGCGACCACACGTCCCACGTGTTGAAGGCCCTGGAGCGGCTCGGGATCGACGCCATGATTCCAATCGGCGGCGACGACACGCTGTCGTTCGCCCTCCGACTCCACGACGAAGGGGTGCCGGTGGTGGCCATCCCCAAGACCATGGACAACGACGTCCACGGAACCGACTACTGCATCGGGTTCTCCACGGCGATCACCCGGACGGTGAACTTCGCTCACCAGCTCCGCACCAGCGCGGGCTCGCATGAGCGCCTGGCCGTCGTGGAGGTGTTCGGTCGGTACAGCGGGGAAACATCGCTCGTCTCGGCCTATCTGGCCGGCGTGGACCGGGCCATCATCTCGGAGGTCGCGTTCGACATCGAGCGCCTCGCCGGACTGCTGATGCAGGACAAGGCGGCCAACCCCAGCAGGTACGCCATGATGACGATCTCCGAGGGCGCCACCATGGTCGGCGGCGAGATGGTGATGGGGAAGCACGAGGACGCCTACGGGCATCGCAAGCTCGGCGGCATCGGCCAGATCACCGGCGAGGCCCTGAAGCAGATCACCGGCGAGGGGATCATCTACCAGCAACTCGGGTACCTCATGCGATCCGGCACGCCCGATTCCCTCGACCTCATGGTCGCCATCAACTACGCGGTCATGGCCGCGGACCTGGTGATCGAGGGAAACGTGGGTCGCCTGGTGGCCATGCGCAACGGGAACTACGTGAACGTGCCGATCGCCGTGGTCCGCCAGGGAGTGAAGCGCGTCGACGTCGGGGCGCTCTACGACGTCCAGAACTACCGGCCGAAGATCCAGCACGTCGACGGCAAGCCGATGTTCCTGTACTGAAACTGGCCCATATACTTGCCGGACCATGGGCACCTACCTGGTCGACCTTCGCTCCGATACCGTCACCACCCCATCTCCAGCTATGCGAACGGCGATGGCCCAAGCGGAGGTGGGCGACGACTGGTTCGGCGACGACCCCACCGTGAACCGGCTCCAGGACCGGGCGGCCGAGATCACCGGCAAGGAGGGTGCGCTGTACGTCCCCACGGGGACCATGGCCAACCAGATCGCCCTCCGACTGCACTTCCGGGGGACCGGTCACCTGGTCGTGGCGGAGTCCCGGGCCCACGTGACCACGACGGAGGTCATGAGCGCCGCAGCCCTGTCGGGGATCGCCTTCAAGGCCATCGCCGGTGACGGCAGGGGACAGATCTCGGCGGACCAGGTGCGCAGCGCCCTGGAACCCGACGAGCCCTACGACGTGGAGGTGGTCGACGTCGTCTCGGTGGAGAACACCCATGGGCACGCCGGCGGTACCGTGATGTCGGTCGAGGACCTCCGGGCCATCCGGAAGGTCGCTCAGGAGGCCGGGCTCCCCGTGCACCTGGATGGGGCCCGGATCTTCAACGCGGCAGTGGCGAGTGGAACCGACGTTGCCGAGTTCTGCGCCGAGGTCGACACCATGATGTTCTGCGTCTCCAAGGGACTGGGCGCGCCGATCGGCTCGCTCGTCTGCGGGCCGGCCGACATGGTTCGGGAGGCCCGCCGCCTGAAGATCCTGTTCGGGGGGGCCTGGCGGCAGGCCGGGGTGGTCGCCGCAGCGGGCCTCGTGGCCCTGGAGGATGGCCCCGCGCGCCTCCACGAGGACCACGCCCGGGCCCGGCGACTGGCGGAGGGCGTGGCCGAGGCGGTGCCCGGCGCGCTCGATCCGGCGGCGGTTGAAACGAACATGGTCTATGCCGACACGGAAGCGGTGGGGATGGAGCCGCTCGATGCCATCGCCCGGTTGAAGGAACAAGGCGTGGGCGCGACCTTCGTGTCCGGGAAGGTGCGGATGGTCACCCACGTCGATATCACCGACCAGGACATCGAGACGGCCATCGCGGCCTGGCGAACGGTCGCGGCGGCCCGCCGCGGGGAGGATCGATGAAGTTGTTCGGTCAGCGGTACCCGGAGGAGATCGCCAAGCGCGTCCCACCGGGCCAGCGCCTGGTGAAGGGGTGGCCCGTGCTCCATTACGGGCCCATCCCGACGTTCGACGAGGCCACCTGGGACCTCGAAGTGTCCGGGGCGGTCGAGAGCCCCTACACGCTCACCTACGGCGAGCTGAAGGGACTCGGCCCCGCCGACGTCCAGGCCGACATGCACTGCGTCACCGGCTGGTCGACACTCGATAACGAATGGACGGGTATCCCGTTCCGGGTCCTTGTTGAGAAGGCCACGCCCAAACCCGAGGCGAAGTGGGTCATCGCCCACTGCGACTACGGATACACATCGGACCTCTCGCTCCAGTCCATGCTGGACGACGACGTCCTGGTGGCCTGGGCTCACAACGGCGAGGCGCTCGCGCCCGAGCACGGGTTTCCACTCCGCCTGGTCGTTCCCAAGCGCTACGCGTGGAAGAGCGCGAAGTGGCTGCGGGGCCTTGAGTTCGCCGAGCACAATAAGCGGGGATTCTGGGAGGTCCGCGGGTACCACGTCCACGCCGACCCCTGGCGCGAGGAGCGGTACTCCTATCAGGAAGGCTCGCGGGCCGAGCTCGAGCCCTAGCCTTCAGTCGGCGGCGAGGCGGCGAAGGGTCGCGATGTTGCGCGCATGATCCTCGAGTCGGCCCGGCGTCTCGACGACGAGCGTGAGATCCTGGACCTCGGGTCGGTGCAGGATCTCGAAGAAGCCCTCCACCCCGATGCCGCCCTCACCCACGTGTTCGTGGCGATCCCGGCGGGCTCCCCGTTCGTACTTCGCATCGTTCGCGTGGATGAGGACGAGCCGATCGTCCAACCCGCTCGCATGCAGCTCCTCGAGGCAGGCCGCCACCCCCTCGGGCTCATCGAGCGCGTACCCCGCGGCGAACAGGTGGCACGTGTCGGCACAGAGCTTCAGCCGGTGGTCGCCCACCGCGTCGAACAGCCGGGCGGCCTCGGGGAACGTGGCGGCAACCGAGCCGGCCGTCCCCGCGGTGAGCTCCACCACGACGTCGCAGTCCCCCTGCGCCGGAACGGCTCGCAGCGCCGAGACCGCCCGGTGGAAGGCCTCGGCGGGCTCGCCCGGACCACCGGACCCGGCGTGCACGACGTACCCGTCCGCGCCGATGCTCGACGCGGCCGCCACCGAGCGGCGAACGACGTCGATCGAGCGTTCCAGGAACTCCGGAACGGGCGACGCGAGGTTCACGACGTATGGGGCGTGCACGAACAGCGGACCGAGATCGGACTGGGCCCATGCTTCGCGGAACGCGTTGGCCTCCTTGGCGGAGATGCGGGGCGCCGCCCATGCCCGCGGGTTGGAGATGAAGACCTGGATGGCGTCCGCGCCGCACTCATGCGCGGCGCGGATGGCCGACAGCAGTCCGCCTCTGGTTGGGACGTGGGCCCCGATCCTCACGCCACGTAGATCGTCACCGTGGAGCCTGCGCGGACCGAGGTCCCGCCTTGGGGCAGCTGGCTGATGACCGTGTCACCGTTCGAGCCCGGCACCGGGAGGACCGAGGCATGCAGGCCCAGAGCCTGGATCGCCGCGACGGCCTGTGTTCGGCTCATCCCCACGAAGCTTGGGACGTCGAAGAACTTCGGCCCCAGCGACACCACGATGGTGACGGCCTCGCCGGGCTGGAGCTTGGTCCTGGGGTTCGGGTCCTGAGCGATCACCTGGCCACGGGGCGCACCGTCCGAATACGTCCCTCTCTTGTTCACCACCCAGGCCGTCAACATGCTCCGGGCCTGTTCCTCGGACTTCCCCACCACCTTGGGCACCGGTTGCGGGGTGGGACCCTTGCTCACCACAACGTCGATCGCGCTTCCCTGTGGCGCCGTCCCGCTCCCGGGCTCGCTCTGCCCGATGATCCGGCCCTCGGGGAACCGGTCGCTGAACCGAGGGGTTCGCTTGCCCAGGGCGAGGTGGGCCTTTCGCAGGAGGTCCCGGGCCTCGGGGATCGTCTTCCCCACGAGGTCGGGGACCGGCACGGGGGGAGGGCCCAGGGACGGCGTCAACGTGACGCTCGTCCCGGTCCGAACGACGGTGCCGGGAGGTGGTTGGAGCTGCAGGACGCGGGCCGTCGGCACCTGGAGCGAGTACCGACCGGCGCCCACCGAGACCTCGAGGTCGGCGTCGGCGAGCCGAGCCGTGGCCTCGGCGACCGGGAGGCCAAGGACCCGAGGGACATCCACGTTGTGGGGGATCAGATACGTCCATCCGCCCCATGCCGCGGCCGCCAGGGCAAGCGCCGCGAGCATCGACCCCAGGAGCCATCCACCTCGCCGCCGCCGCCCGGTGCGCCTGCTGCGCGGGATGACCACCGTCGGGGCGCGTCCAGGGTCTCGCTGCTGCGACGAAGCAGGCACCTCGCGGACCAGCTGCTGAATCGGCCGGGCGGCAGGGAATGTCGCGGCCTCGGTGGCGAGGTCCCGACGGGCTTCGGTCGCCGACTCCGGACGAAGCTCCCGGTCCTTCTCGGTCATCGACCCCACCCAGCCGTCGAGGCCCTTTGGCACCGTGGTGTTTCGGGCCGAGGGCCGGGGGACGCGATCGCGCAGGTGCTTGTACGCGATGGCCACCGACGTCTCGCCGTTGAAGGGCGCGCTCCCAGTGAGCAGCTCAAAGGCCACGATCCCAACGGAGTAGAGGTCGGTGCGGGGATCGGCCGGCTCGCCCAGGAGCTGTTCGGGCGCGAGGTAGTGGGCGGTCCCCGAGATGGTCCCGGTCTGGGTGGAGCGTGCGTCCGCGTAGGCGCGTGCCACCCCGAAGTCGGTCACCTTGGCCACGCCGTCTCGGGTCAGCAGGACATTCTCGGGCTTCACGTCCCGGTGGACGATGCCCTTTCGGTGGGCATGCTCGAGGGCTGCGAGCACCTGCAGGAGGACCTCGGTGGCCTGGGCCGGGGCCAGCAACCCCTCCGCGGCAAGGACGTCGCGAAGGCTCTGGCCCCGAACGAACTCCATCACCATGAAGTAGACGCCGTCAACGGCCCCCCAGTCGTGCACCCCGACGATGTTCGGGTGGCTGAGCCCGGCCGCGGCCCGGGCTTCCCGGCGGAACCGGTCGACGAAGCCCCGATCCGAGGCCAGATTGGGGTGCAGGACCTTGACGGCTACCTCGCGCGCCAGCACGGCGTCGTGGGCCCGGAAGACCTCCCCCATCCCTCCCGCGGCGATCCGCTCCACGACCTGGTACCGGCCGTCGAGCGTGGTTAGGGTGGACGTGGTCTCGGAGATGCGGACCGTGCGATCCGGTTCTGTACGGCTGGACGTCGCTGGACCTCCCGCGCGCGGGCGACGTGTGAAGGGCCGGGGCCCATCGTAGCGTGGAACGGAGGCCGGATGGGCGAACCGGGGGGTCTTCCCCCGGACGGGGCGACCTATCAGGACGCGTTCGTCCGCATCGAATCGGCCGTCGAGGCGGGCCAGACGGACCTCTCCGGGCTCGGATTCTGGCAGCTGCTCCGCCGGGTGAAGGTCGAGCCCATGCTGGCCGAGCATTGGGCCGACCAGGCCGGCCGGATCGACCGTAAAGCATTCGAGGCGCGCGTCAGGTTCCGGTTCCCGGTGTGGTTCGGGAACCTGGTGCTCCTGATCGGCGTGCTGTTCGGAGCGGCGGCGATCGTGTATGGCATGCGGTGCGACAACCCGACCGTCGCCGGATTGTCGTTCGTGGTCGCGGGCGGGGCGTGGTCCGTGTGCGTCCACGACCTCGCGCACTGGGCCGTTGGTCGCCTGGCCGGCATCTCGTTCCTGGCCTACTACATCGGAGGGTCGTTTCCTCCCTGGCCCGGGCTGAAGATCGACTACGCCTCCTACCTTCGGACCTCACCAGGGGCGCGGGCCTGGATGCACGCCTCCGGCGCCTTGGCCACGAAGATCGCGCCCTTCGTGGCCCTTGGGTTCTGCCTCGCGGCGGACGGGCCGACGTGGGCCGCCTGGGTCCTGGCCGGTATCGGCGCGTTCCAGATCGCCACCGACATCCTGTTCTCGAGGAAATCGAGCGACTGGAAGAGAGTGGCGCGCGAACGAGCGTTGGCCCGGGTTCAAGCCGCTCGTCGCAGGTAGCGCCATATACTGGCTGCGGAACTACCGGGGAGCTCGGGACAACCGGGCTGAGAGGCCGGCTCGTGGGGCTCAAGCAGCGAAGCGGGAGCCCCCAGAGCAAGGACGCGCCGGCGACCCGAGGAACCTGATCCCGGTAATGCGGGCGGAGGGAACGATGGGCGCGATCGATCCGGAACGGCTCCGGGTCCATGTCATCACCTCGAGCGGGCTCGTCCCGGGCCGTGGGCACGTCGAGGTGGCAAAGGCGGCAATCGAAGGCGGCGCCGACGTCGTGCAGCTTCGCGCGAGGGAGCTCTCGGACGATGAGCTGCTGTCGGTTGCCGCCCAGATCGTTCGATCGTGCCCTCGGGCCGACGTTCTGTTTCTGGTGAACGACCGGATCGACATCGCCATCGCAGCCGGCGCCGGAGGGGCGCACGTCGGCAAGGGTGACCATCCCGAGACAGCCCGCGAGCGACTCGGGCCACGGGGACTGCTGGGGATCAGCGTGGCGACGCCGGAGCAGGCCGATGCCGCTGAGAAGGCCGGGGCCGACTACGTCGGGGTTACGGTATTCGCCACGCCGACCAAGCCCGAGGCCGTCCCGATCGGGCTCGACGGACTCCGCTCCATCGTCGAGGCGACATCGCTCCCGGTGGTCGGGGTCGGCGGGATCGACCCCTCGAATGCGCGGAAGGTCCTTGCAGCGGGGGCGACCGGCGTCGCGGTCGTCTCGGCCGTGGGGACCGCTCCCGATCCGGTGAAGGCGACTCAGGAACTTGTCGAGGTCGTCCGGGCGCACGCATCCGTGGCTGGAGGCTGACCGGACATGGCGGAGCCGCGCCTGGGCAAGGCCACGGCGGAGCTGTTCGAGCAGGTCATCCTGCGCCGGCTGGGGGCGAAGGATCCCGACGTCCTGGTGGGCCCGGAGCATGGTGTCGACGTCGGCGTCGTGCGCGTGGCCGACGGCGTGGCCATGGCGCTGACCGCCGACCCCGTGTTCGTCGTCCCGGCGTACGGCTGGGACCGGGCGGCGTGGTTCGCCGTGCACATCCTGGCCTCGGACGCCGCCACGAGCGGCCTTTCCCTTCGGTGGATGGCCGTCGACCTGAACCTGCCACCGGAGGTCACCGACGAGGAACTGACCGCTTTGTGGGATGCATTCCACCGGACGTGCCGGGACATCGGGATCGCCGTCGTCACTGGACACACCGCCCGATACGAGGGATGCGCATGGCCCATGGTGGGCGGGGCCGTCTGCATGGCTGCAGGACTGGAGGACCGCTACGTGACGCCGAAGATGGCGCGACCCGGCGACGCGATCGTGGTCACGAAGGGCGCGGCCATCGAGGCCACCGCGCTGTTCGCGGCCACGTTTCCCGAGCGTCTGGCCCGGGGTCTTGGGGAGGACGTGGTGAAGGCGGCCGACGCCCTATTCGAGCGGATGACCGTGGTGCCGGAGGCGGCCGTGGCCCGGGAGTTCGGCCTTCGGAACGAGGGCGTGACGTCCATGCACGACGCAACGGAGGGCGGCGTGCTCGGCGGCCTTACCGAGGTCGCCTCGGCCTCGGGGGTGGGGATGCGGGTCGAGCAGGCCAGGATCCCCCTACGGCCCGAGGTCCGTACCGTGTGCGCGCACGTCGGGATGGACCCCTACACGTCGATCTCCGAGGGCACCCTGATCTGCACGGTGGTCCCGGGCCGAGCCGACGCGTTCGTGTCGGCGCTCGGGGACGCCGGGATCGATGCCGCGGTCGTTGGGCAGGTGACGGAGGCGAAACATGGTGCCGTCCTGGTGACCGATCGGGGTGACGAACCGCTCGAGCACCCCGGGTTGGATCCGTTCTGGGGAGCGTTCGGCCGGTGGGCCGAGGAGGCCGCGGGGATCCGCGACCGGGCCTGAGCACGCCGGGCCCATCGAGCCTCGCGATAGGGTTGTCCGGCCATGGACCTGGTCACGGTGGGCGACGTGATGGTCGATGTCAGTGTGGAGGCGACGGCGCTGGCGGAGGGAGGCGACGTCCACGGGCGAGTGTGGGTTCGACCGGGCGGCAGCGCGGCGAACGCCGCCGTGTGGGGGGCGGCGACCCGGGCCAGCGTGCGGCTCCACGGGCGGGTCGGCGCCGACCTGAGCGGTCGGCTGCTCCAGGAATCGATCGCCGAGCACGGCGTAGAGACCGTGCTCGCGGTGGACGACCAGGCGAGAACCGGATCGATGCTGGTCGTCCACTCGGCGGGGGAGCGATCGATGGTCGCCGACCGGGGGGCGAACGCTCGCCTGTCTCCGGCTGACCTCCCCGCCGAGATCGAGGCGGCCGCGGTGCTGGTCTCGGGCTACCTCCTGCTCGACGAGGCATCGCTTCCGGCCGCCATGGCTGCGTTGAAGCGCGCGAAGGCTCGATATGTCGCCGTGGACGCTGCCTCCTGGCCGCTCCTGCGGGAGTTCGGCACCACTCGGTTCTTCGCCGCGACGGAGACGGCGTCGGTCCTGTTGCTGAACGAGCTCGAGGCCGAGGTGCTCTGCGGCCGGCGAGGAGAGGATGCCGCGGAGACCCTGGCCCAGCGATACCAGGTCGTGTGCGTCAAGCGAGGCCCGCGCGGGGCTGCGATGTCGTGGGAGGGCCTCCTCATCCGCTACGAGGGAGAGCCCGTCGTGGAGGCCGATCCGACCGGCGCCGGGGATGCCTTCGACGGCGTGTTCCTCGCGGCCCTGGCGACGGGTGCGTCACCGGGAGAGGCTCTTCGCGCGGCGTGCGCCGCGGGCGCCCGGGTGGCGGCAGGCCCGGACCTGTGGCCCACGGCGGGATGACCGGCCCGATCCGGATCTCTGACGAGGTAGCCGAGGCTCTCGCCGGGAAACGACCGGTCGTGGCTCTGGAGACGAGCGTCCTTGCGCACGGCCTGCCGGTTCCGCAGAATCATGAAGCCGCCGGGGCCATGGCCGGCGCCATCCGCGGGACGGGCGCCGTACCCGCGTGGATCGCCGTCGACGCCGGTCAGGTTCGGGTCGGAGTTGCCGACGCGGACCTGGCTCGCCTGGCGGTGCCGGGTGGGTCGGCAAAGGTCGCCCGGCGGGACCTCCCGATGGTCGTGGCATCGGGCGGCCTTGGCGCCACCACGGTCTCGGCGGCGGTGTGGGCCGCCCACCGTGTCGGGATCGACGTGCTGGCGACCGGCGGGATCGGTGGGGTTCATCACGGCTCCGGCGACGTCTCAGCGGACCTGCTCGAGCTCGCCGCGACGCCCGCCCTGGTCGTGTGCTCCGGACCCAAGTCGATCGTGGACCCCGAGGCCACCATGGAACGCCTCGAGGAGCTGGGCGTCTCGGTCGTGGGCTACCGGACCGGCCGGCTCCCGTTCTTCGTGGCCGAGCACGCCGACGTTGCGCTGGAGCACCGCGTCGACACCCCGGTGGCGGCCGCCGCCGTGGTTCTGGCTCTGCGAAGGCTCGACGTCGGCTCGTCCATCGTCTTATGCAACCCAGTTCCCGACGGTGTCGCCCTGGACAGCGATGTCGTGGCCGACGCCGTTCGGGCATGTGAGGAGGCCGCGGTGAGTCGCGGGATCCGGGGTAAGGACGTGACCCCCTTCCTGCTGTCCTGTCTCGCGGAGCGAACCGGTGGCCAGAGCCTCCGGGCGAACCTGGCGCTGTTAGAACGCAACGCGGGTCTGGCGGCGGAGGTTGCCTCCGCGCTCGCTAGCGCAGCCAGGTCTTAGCGATGGCCTTGGAGAAGTGCCAGGCGTAGCGAAGCGACTTCGGCTTCTTCGACTCCCCGCCGCGCCGGGTGAGGAACGTGACCGGTACCTCCACGATCCGGGCTCGGTGTCGCAAGCACTCGATCAGGACCTCCGAGCTCCAGAACTGGTCCTGCTCCAGCACCAGCTTGCGGAGCGTGTCCGCCCGGGTGGCCCGGTACCCGCTGGACGCGTCGGTGATCCGCTGGCCGGTGAGGATGGTCACCAGCCACGAGAAGAAGTGCACACCGGCGTGACGGATCAGAGGTCCTCGCTCGAACTCGCCGAGCATCCGCGACCCGTTCACGTGGTCGGCCTGGCCCTCGATGATCGGCTTGACCAGGACGGGCATCTCCTCGGGCAGGTGCTGCCCGTCGGCATCGATCGTGACCACGATGTCCGCTCCCAACCGCAGCGCGATCTCGTAGCCCACCCGGAGCGCCAGCCCCCCGCCCCGGCGAATGGGAAGGCTGGCCACGAGCGCCCCCGCCCGTCGCGCCGCGTCCGCCGTTCCGTCTTCGGAGCCGTCGTCGATGACGATGGGGACGACGTCGTATCCGTCGATGTCCTCGGGCATCGCGTGGATCACGGCGCCGACGTTCCCCTCCTCGTTGTGGGCGGGGGAGATGACCACGATGCCCTTCCCCGACGGCAGGGCCCTGGCCGCGTCCCAATCGAACCGCTCCCTGCCGAAGGCCTCGACCAGCAGCCGGATGTTGCGCTCGTTCACATCCACGTAGGACTGCAACCGGATCACCAACGCGAACAGGACGGCCACGGCGACGAGCAGTAGCGCCGTGAGGCGCCGCCCGCTTCCCGGCCTGAAGTGCATGAGATCGAAGATGGGATTGAACAGGTTGGGCACGATGGCCAGGAGCAGGACGCCGATGGTGATGACCGAGGAGATGATGAGCGACAGCCGGCTGATCTGGCGCCGTCGGTAGCGGACCATTGCGGCGGAGAGGAACGCGACCGCCGCCAGCCCTCCGAGGATCCGCAGGGCGATCATCGCTCGTCCTTCAGCGCGGGGTTCGCTCGCGAGCCGAGGGGCGCCACCTGGTGCTCGGCATGATGTGATCCAGGATGACGCGGTCCTTGTGCCGTTCGATGGCCGAGAACATCGACTCGATCAGTGTCTCCGAAAGCAGGTGGGGCTCCAGCCCGAGGTCGAGGAGCTTCGTGTGCGCGGCGTTGTAGTAGTGCTGCTCGGACTCCACCCGCGGGTTGTCGAGATGACGGATCTGGACCGGCAGCCCGTAGGCCGACCCCGCGTCGTGCACCTGTCGAGCCAGGTCCAGGATGGAGAACTGCTCCGTGAATTGGTTGAACACCCGGTATTCCCCGGGCTCCGGCAGGTTCAGCACGGCGAGCTCGACGCACCGGAGCGTGTCGACGATGTTCAGGTACCCGCGGGTCTGGCCGCCCTTGCCGTACACGGTGAGCGGGTGCCCGATGACGGCCTGGAGGCAGAACCGGTTCAGAGCGGTGCCGAAGACCTCGTCGTAGTCGAACCGCGTGGCCAGGCGAGGGTCGAGCGTCGTCTCATCGGTTTCGATGCCGTACACCACGCCCTGGTTGAGGTCTGTGGACCGCAGTCCCCAGATGCGGCAGGCGAACTGGATGTTGTGTGAGTCGTGGACCTTGCTCAGGTGGTAGAGGCTCCCCGGCATCTTGGGGAAGGGCAGTGTGTCGCTTCGGCCCTTGTGCTGGATGGCGATGAACCCCTCCTCGATGTCGATGTTTGGCGTGCCGTACTCGCCCATCGTGCCCAGCTTGACCAGGTGTGCGTCGGGGGAAAGCTCGGCCATGGCGAACAGGACGTTCAGGGTGCCGATCACGTTGTTCGTCTGGGTGAACACGGCGTGCTCGCGGTCGATCATCGAGTAGGGCGCGGAGGGCATCTCGCCATAGTGGACGATGGCCTCCGGCTGGAACTCCCGGAAGACCCGTTCCACGACCTCCCAGTCCAGCAGGCCGCCCTCGGTCACGCCGATCTCCAGGCCGGTGACGTCACGCCAGGCCTTCGCCCGGGCTGAGAGGGACTCGAGGATCGGGGTGAGCGAGTCCGTGCCGGCCTCGGCGTGGGCCCGGCGCCGCAGGTAGTCGTCCAACGCGTGCACCTCGTGGCCGCGCCGGGAGAAGTGCATCGACGTCGGCCACCCGAGGTACCCGTCGCCACCCAGGATCAGGATGCGCATCGCGTTCCTCTCAGGTCATGTGCGGGGGCCGGGTCATTCTACCCGGCCCCCGACCTGCGGAAATTCGGTCGGAGGGGGCCCCCCTGGCCGGTCATGCCAGCGATGCCAGCTCCGCGAGGACCCGGTCGACCTCGTCGACCGTGTTGTAGTGGCAGAACCCCACCCGGACCGCCCCGCCGGTTTCCTGGAGGCCCAGGCGCTCCATGAGCTCGAGGGCGTAGTAATGGCCGTCCCACACGAAGATCCCGCGCTCTCCCAGGAGCTTCGCCGTCTCGAACGGGTGTTGGTCGGCGACGCGGATCGCGAACGTCGGGGTCCGTTCCGTCAGGCGGTCGGTCCCGGCGATGCCGTACAGGCGCACGGCGTCGAGGGCGCGGATACCGTTGAGGAACCGCCGGGACAGGCTCGCCTCGTGGGCCCCGATGGCCTCGAACGCGGCCCCGATCGCGTCACGCCGTCTCGTGCCCGCGGGGTTCCCGCTCGTCCATCCAACGTCGGCCAGGTAGTCGGCGGCGGCGACGAATCCCGCGAACCCCTCGTGATTCTGCGTCCCCGTCTCCCATCGGTAGGGGAGATCCTGGCTCGCCGGGCGGACCTTGTACGGGCGCCACGATTCCAGCAGCTCCCGGCGGCCGAACAGGATGCCCATGTGCGGGCCGAAGATCTTGTACGGGGAGCAGACGACCACGTCGGCCCTGATTGCCTGCACATCCATCAGGCGATGCTGCGCCACGTGGACACCGTCGCAGACCACGAGTGCCCCGGCCTCATGGGCCAGCTCGGCCAGGTCGGTGGCGGCCGTCAGGGTGCCCACGGCGTTCGATGCGAGCGTGAATGCAACGATCCGGGTGCGATCCGTGAGCGCCTCCTCGAACGAGCCGCGGTCGATCGTCACGTCGTCGTCGCGGACGTCGACCCATCGAACCGTGGCGCCCGTGTCCTCGGCGGCCATGAGCCAGGGCCGGATGTTCGCGTCGTGATCGAGCCGGGTGACGACGATCTCATCGTCTGGTCCCAGGGTTCGAGCGACGGAGCGCGAAAGCGCGAACAGCAACGTGGTGGCGTTCGGTCCGAACACGACCTCATCGGAGCCGCAGCCGAGGAGGTCGGCGCCCGCGCGATGCGCGTCCTCGATCAGGCGGTCCGTCTCGGTGCTCGTCACGAATGCACCGTGCGCGTTCGCGTTGCTCGTGCGCAGGTAGGCGCCCATGGCCTCGATCACCGTGTCCGGCACCTGCGTCCCGCCTGGGGCATCGGCGAAGACGCAAGGCTGGCCGTTCAGCGTTCGAGCCAGCGCGGGGAACCGTGCCCGGAGGTCCGAGGGATCGAGATTCGCCATCGCCGCATACCCTAGACGGCGTCCCATCCCGGCGGGAGCTCGGGCACCGGCCACGAGGGATCGGGACGCCAGGTCGTCCAGTCCCGGTCGAACGGCGGCTCCCGGTCGAGGAGCCGGCGGAGCCCGCGTTCGGCCTCGACTCGGAACTCCGCCGCCTGGGCCGGCGTGAACAGACCTCCCAGGACCGCCTGCTCCAGCTCGTCCTGGTCCTTCCACTCCCAGCCCGACCCGTCAGGCGCGACCAACAGGTCGAGGACACGTTCCTCCGTATCGAAGCCGAGCTCGGTCGGACGAAGCGGCGCCTCGACGTTCACGTACCAGACCCAGGGGGTCCAGTCGCGATGGAAGAAGAGCAGGATGGCGTGGCCAGCGGAGGGCCATGAGAACGACAGAATGGGTCCCTTGGTCCACGTTCGCTCGAGGAGGTCCCACGTGGCTTCGGGCAGCCGGAGCTTCGTCCCGTCCCTACCCGCGACCACCAGCCGGATGCCGTTCGGGGTGTAGAGGATCCGCTGTTCCTCCTCGTCCTGGACCACGATCATCGGTCGGGCCGACCAGATCCGGCCCCGCCACATCTCCCGGAGGACGATGGGCTCGCCGGTTCGAAAGCGGCGCACGAGTGGCTACGATGCGAGGCGCGCCGCGAACGCGGCGTTCGCCGCAGCGAGCAGCTCCTCGGCCCTGCCTTGCAATGCTGCGACGTCGTCCTTGAGCGCGCCGGCCGCCGCCTGGTCCTTGAGCGCGGCCGCGTTGATCTGGACGTTGTAGATCGCACATTCCGTGCCGGCGAACAGCATCTGGGCCCCCGACACGCCGTCCGAGGCCGCGTTCACGTTCCCTCGCTCCACGGTCTCCAGGGCGAGCGGCATCAGGGAGACCGACGCCCCAGCGATCTCCAGCGGAACCTGCGCCGCAGTCAGGTATCCACGCTGGATCGCGGCGGCCCGTAGGGCCCGCTGCTCGTCGGTGTCCTTCGGCATCCGGAAGGCCTCCATGACGCCGTCGAACGCGGTCGCGTCGCGGTCTGCCAACGTCACCAGCTCGCTCCGGGTTCGCTCGGCGTGGCCCCGGATCTCCCGCATCCGGTCCCATGCATCCTCGTAGTTCTTCTTGTCGATCGTGAGGTTGCACACCATCTCGATGAGGGCGGCGCCGGCCGCCCCGGCTAGGGCGGCGACGGCGCCGCCCCCCGGGGTGGGGGAGTCGGAGGCGAGCGTGGTCAGGAAGCGGTGGATGGTCTCATCGCCGATCACGATCGCCCGCCCTGCCTCGCCCGGCTCACCAGCCTCTCCAGGATCTGGTGGTCTCCATCGAACCCCTCCAATCGAAGATCGATCACGTCCTGATCGGTGATCGCCGCCTGCGGGACCAGGGCGACGATCTCGCTCGACAGCGTCGTCATGCCCCGCTTCTCGGCCTCAACCGTCACCGCCTCGAAGGCCGGGCGCAACCCGGTCACCTCGTGGTCCACGAGGTTCATCGAGACGGTCACGCAGCCCCGCTCGGGGACCAGGAAGCCGATCGCCCGGACCGCCGGCAGGCCACCCGAGGACTCGCGGACGGCGCGGGCGATCTCCTTGGCCGCCTCCTCGTCGGTGCTCGAGAGATAGATGTTGAAGGCGATCAGGGGCTTCCGTGCGCCCACCGCGGTGGCACCGGCTCGACCGATCGCATGCGGCCCGAAGTCGGGGAGCCGCTCGCCCCGGGCCACGGCCTCCTTGAGGGCCTCGTACTCCCCCTTGCGGACCTCGGCCAGGCTCCGGCGCTCGGGGAGGAGCGCTGCCCGGTCGTACAGATAGACGGGGAGGTCCAGCGTGTCGGCGAGCTCGCGCGCGACGTCCCGCGCGAGCTCCACGGTCTCGTCCATCGTGATCCCTCGGAGCGGCACGAACGGGACCACGTCGGCGGCGCCCATCCTCGGATGGCTGCCCGTGTGCTGCTCCATGTCGATCAGCTCCACGGCCTTCGCGACACCGGCAAGGGCGCTCCGGCGCACGGCATTCGGGGCGCCGAGCACCGTGGTATCGAGCCGGTTGTGGTCCGGATCGGCCTGCCGGTAGACGAGGTGGGCGCCGGGGACCTCCAGGGCGGCGCAGATGGCGTCGATCACGACCCGTCGGCGACCCTCGCTGAAATTGGGGACGACGGCGACCAATGGCCCATCGTTCGCTTGTTCCGCCATCCCTCCTCCTCGCCTGGGAACGATACCGACACTCGCCGGACGCTACCCTGAACCTCGCTTGCAACTGGAGGGAGAGATCGATGATCGAGGAGGAAGACATTGTTCGGGAAACGGCGGAATACGACGGCTTCTCCGCGGAAGACGGGTTGGCGACCCGCGATTTGTTGAATCTTGGGCACCTGAAGGTGGTTGTGGCTGCCGTCTAGAGCATCTTGGGTCGTATGTATGACGTGTGCTGGTTCCGAGGGCGCATGGAGTACCGCAAGACGCTCTCGGGAGTTCGCCATCTGCTCGAAGACTCCCCCGGCTTGATGTCCTGGGCTAGGGGTGGGGTTGACAGACTCTATCCCTCTGGCCTGCGGAAACGTCTCGGCTTGACCGCTATCCCGGCCCGGGGGTAGAGTCTGCTTCCCTCTCGAACATACGTTCGACTGGAGGCGGAGATCGAGGCGGACCGGCCGTGGCCAAGCGGTACGACGAGGAGGTGCGGGTCGAGCGGGACGCCGGGATGCCCGCCGTGTTCGTGTGGCGGGACCGGCGCTACGAGGTGGCCGACGTGATCGGCCGGTGGCGAGTCGAGGGCCGGTGGTGGGCTGACGGCCGTGACCGCGAGTACTGGCGGGTGGAGGCCAGGGGCGGGGCGGTGTGGGACCTGTACCACGACCGGGCCGCCGACCGGTGGCACGTGGAGCGCCTCTGGGACTGACCTCCGGATGGTGAGTTGATGGCGTCGATCGGGTAACCGAGGGAATGAGCCATGGCCGAAGTCCTCCCCCTGAAGCTGACCGAGGTGTCGTTTCCACAGGGGCATCCACAGGAAGGCGATACCGGGCCGGTGCTCGCGTTCGCGGTCGTGCATGCGAGTGGCCTGCTGCTGTTCGATACGGGCGTCGGAAGCGGCGATCAGGAGGTGGATGCTTGGTACCGGCCTGCGCGCCGGCCTCTCGAGGACGTGCTCGCCGGTCACGGGCTCGCGATCGGCGACGTGACCGTACTCGCCAACTCGCACTTGCACTTCGACCATTGCGGGCAGAACGAGCTGTTCGTGGGGATGCCGATTTATGTGCAGGCCGCCGAGTTCCAAGCCGTGCACGGGCCGGACTACACGGTGCCGAAATGGGTCGACTTCCCCGGCGCGGTCTATGAGCTCTTGGATGGCGAGGCAGAGGTTCTTCCCGGGATCCGACTGATCCCGACGCCTGGCCACACGCCGGGCCATCAGTCCCTGGTCGTGCAAGAGCCCGAGGGACCCACGGTCGTCGCCGGTCAGGCTGTCTACACGCTGGCCGAGTGGGAGGGGGCGACCGATCGTCGTCGGTCCGGGCAACCGAGTGCCTGGGATTCCAACGTGTACGCCGTATCGGTCCGGCGGCTACGCGCGCTCGAGCCCCGCCGCGTCCTGTTCTCCCACGACGAAGCGACCTGGGAGCGGTCTTCGTAGGGGTGGGTATCTCTGTGGATCCCTTCGTGCATCTCGACGTCCGATCCTTCTTCTCCTTGAAGGACGGGGCGTTCTCTCCCGAGGACCTGGCGCGCCGTGCAGCCGAGCTCGGCATGCCGGCCGTGGCCCTCACCGATCGGGACGGGCTGTACGGAACCGCCCGATTCGTCGATGCGTGCCGGAAGGCCGGCGTGAAGCCCATCCTCGGCGCCACCCTGACCGTGCGCGATCAACGGTTGGCGGCGGGTGTCGGCGCGGAGCGGTCTGGGTCGAGGAGCGCCGCCAGGACGAGGTTCATCGGATCGGAGCTACGCGGCGCGACGAGGGGACCCAGATCCCGGAGCGTCGATCCCGCCGCCACCAACGTGATCCTGCTGGCGCAGGACGACCGGGGATACGCCAACCTGTGCCGTCTCATCACCGATGGCCATATGACCGGGGAGCGAGGCGATCCCTCGCTCGCGGCCGAGCAGATCTGCGCCCACGCTCACGGCCTCCTGTGCCTGCTCGGCCCCTCCTCACTTCCGGGGTCGCTGGCGGTCGATGGGCGGTTCGACGCGGCACGAAACGCCATCGGCCCGTTCAGAGAGGCGTTCGGCGAGCGGCTGTTCGTCGCGGTCCAGCACCGCTTGGAGCCGAACTCCGCCGCCGAGGTCCGCCTGCTGCTCCGGCTGGCCGAGTGGATCGGCGCGAAGGCGGTTGCCACCAACCCTGTGCGTTACCTGGTCCCGGGGGACGCGTTCCTGGCCGACGCCTTGGAGTGCATGCGCGAGATCGTGCCGGTCGCGTCCCATCACGTCTCGCGGGTGAACGCCGAGGGCTTCCTGAAGCCGGCCGGCGAGATGCGCGCGCTGTTTGCCGAACGTCCGGACCTGTGCGACCGAACCATCGAGATCGCCGAGTCGTGCACGTTCGACATCGGGCTTCGGACGGTCCACTTCCCGGATTTCCCCACGCCGAGGGGGCGCTCGGCGGCCTCGGTTCTGGCCGAGCGGTGCTGGCGAGGGGTCGATGGACGGGGGGTGGAGGCGACGTCAGACGTCAAGGACCGACTGGACCTCGAGCTCGCGCTGATCCAGCGGATGGGGTACGCGGCTTATTTCCTGACGGTCGCCGACATCGTCGCGGACATCAAGGCCATGGGGATCCGCTGCGCCTGCCGTGGCTCGGCGGCCGGGTCATACGTCTGCTACCTCACCGGCATTTCTGACGTCGACGCTGTCCGCCACGACCTCGTGTTCGAGCGGTTCCTGAACCCGCTCCGCGACGAGCTCCCCGACATCGACGTCGACGTCGAGTCGGCCCGCCGCGAGGACGTCTACGACATGATCCTGTCGCGGTACGGCCAGGACCGGTGCGCCTGCGTGACCATGGTCGACACGTATCGGGCCCGCTCGTCCATCCGCGAGGTGGGCAAGGCTCTTGGGTACCCGGAGGTCGAGGTCGACACGGTGGCCAAGGCCTTCCCCCATATCGGGGCCCAGGACATTCGCAAGGCCATCGAGATCCTTCCCGAGCTCGCCGGCTCGAACCTGGCCGCCGGGCAGCTCGACCTCCTGTTCCGGGTGGCCGAGCGGCTGGAGGGCTTCCCCCGGCACCTTGCGCTCCACCCCTCCGGCATCGTGCTGTCGGACGACGACCTGGTGAACCGAGTGCCGCTCGAGCGGTCGTTCCAGGGCTACCGGATGATCCAGGCCGACAAGGACGACGTCGAGGTTCTCGGGTACTTGAAGCTCGACGTCCTCGGGGTCCGGATGCTCTCGTCGATGCGCCATGCCGTGGACGAGATCGCCCGGACCGAGGCCCTGAAGGTCGACCTCGACGAGATCCCGCTCGATGACGGGCCGACGTTCGAGCTGATCCGGGCCTCCGACACCCTCGGCTGCTTCCAGATCGAGTCGCCCGGCCAGCGCGAGCTGCTCCAGAAGCTTCAGCCGACCCGTTGGGAGGACCTGATCGTCGACATCTCGCTGTTCCGCCCGGGCCCGGTGAAGTCGGACATGATCCGTCCATACCTGAACCGTCGGCACGGGATGGAGCGGCCGGTCTACGCGCACCCGGCGCTCCGGCCGGCGCTCCGTGAGACCTACGGCGTGATCGTCTACCACGAGCAGGTCATGCGGAGCCTGGCCGCCCTCGCCGGCTACGACCTCACGACTGCCGACCGCATCCGCCGCCACTTGGACGACGACGCGGAGCTTCCGTCGCTCCGCGAGGACTTCCTGAATCGTGCACGGGAACGCGGCGTTCCGGACGACGTGGCCGAGACGACGTGGGACGACATCGCGCAGTTCGCCTCGTTCGGGTTCTGCAAGGCCCATGCCGCGGCGTTCGCCGTCCCCACCTACCAGTCGGCGTACCTGAAGGCTCACTTCCCCGCGCATTTCCTGGCCGGTGTGCTGACCCATGATCCCGGCATGTACCCCCGGCGCTTGATCCTGGAGGACGCCAGGGAGCACGGCATCGAGATCCTCCCGCTCGACGTGAACGCGAGCGAACCCGACTACGTGGCCGAACGCGTGGGAGCGGGCTACGGGATCCGGCTGGCGCTGAAGGACGTGCACGGGATCTCCGACGCGGAGGTCCGGTCCATCCAGGAGGTCCGGACCGAACGGGCGTTTCGGGATGTCGGCGACTTCCTGCGCCGGGCCAACGTGTCGCGGCCGGTCGTCGAGGCCCTCGCGCACGCCGGGGCGTTCGACGCCCTCCCCGCCGGCACGCGCCGCGATCGCCTGTACGAGGCCATGGTCACCGAACCACAGCGGGAGGGTGACCAGCTCGCGCTTGACCTGTGGTCGGCATCGAGCCAGACGAACGGACCACGGTTCTCGCTCACCGAGTACTCGGATGCCGAACGGGTCCGGGCCGAGCTTGAGGTGCTCGGCCTGGACGCCTCGCGCCACGTGGTCTCGTTCTTCGAGCCACTCCTCGCCGACCTCGGCGTGACCTGGGCCAGGGACCTCCACAAAGAGCGCGGCGACGCGATGGTCGTGGTGGCCGGGGTGAAGGTTGCCTCCCAGACGCCGGCGGTGCGAAGCGGCCAGCGGATCGTGTTCCTCACCCTGGACGACGCGACCGGGCCGGTCGAGGTGGTGGTGTTCGAGAAGGTGCAGGCGAAGGTGCTGAAGACGGTGTTCCATTCCTTCGTCCTGGCAGTGCGGGGACGGCTTCGCCGAACGGGGGTGAAGGGCGTGAGTATCATCGCCGAGGATGCCTGGGACCTCACCCGCCTCCAGCAGGCTCGGCGAGCTGGCCGGCTGACGGAGGCACTGACGGCGGGCGATCCCTTCCCCGGACTTCCCCCCAGGAAGCTGTGGCACGCGAGCGGAGGCTCGGCCGGATGGTGATCGAACCCGTTCTCCACGTCGACCTCGACGCCTTCTACGCCTCGGTGGAGGTCCTGAA
>DASPWN010000143.1:0-9565 GCA_035637835.1 Actinomycetota bacterium
GCCGTTGGCAGAGCATCTGCGAGCCGCACACGCCTCTCTCGTCAGCGAAATCGAAGCAGTACGAGAGGCGGCGGCCAAGGAACTGCAAACTCGCGAGGACATCTGGAGACCGGTCGCCGCCGAGCTTGCGGCATGGCTGGAGGTCGCCAAGCAAGCGCAGCGGTGTGAAGCCCAGCTCGACGACCTGAAGGCTGCGGAGAAATGGCTGCGCGCGGCGTCGGCCGAGGTCCGCAACGAGCGGTTCGCGCCCATCGCTGATCTCGCCCAGAGCGTGTGGGAGACGCTGCGCATGCAGAGCAACGTCGAACTCAAGAAGATCGTCCTCACCGGCGCGGGTTCGGCCCGCAAGGTAGTGCTGGAGGTTACCGTCGACGGCATGGAGGGCGCGGCACTTGGAGTCATGAGCCAAGGAGAGCTCAACTCACTGGCGCTGAGTCTCTTCATGCCGCGTGCGACTCTGCCCGAGAGTCCCTTTCGTTTCGTGGTGATCGACGATCCGGTTCAGTCGATGGATCCGGCCCGCGTCGACGGACTAGCGCGGGTCCTTGAGAACGCGGCTCGGTCTCGGCAGGTCGTCGTTTTCACTCATGACGACCGGCTCGCCAGGTCCTGCAGGCTCCTTGGGGTTGATGCGAAGGTGGTGGAGGTGACTCGCCGAGCCGAATCGGTCGTCGAGCTGCGACCCGGCCTCGATCCAGTCCGGCGGTATTGCGCCGACGCGTGGGCGGTCGCCAAGAGCGAGGACATCGACGCCGCGGTGGTATCCCGCGTTGTCGGAGTGTTCTGCAGGTCGGCGATCGAGGCCGCATGCTCCGAGGCGATTACGCGAAGGCGTCTTGCCGCAGGGGAGGATTATGCAACCATAGAGGCTCTCTTGGATTCCACCAAGGGACTAGCGCAGTTGTTGGCGCTGGCTCTCTTCGACGACATCTCGCGCACGAAGGACGTTGTATCGAGACTCGAAAGAGGAATAGGACGTTGGGCGGTGTCTGCATATCGGGGAGTGCAGGACGCATCTCACAAACCCATGGGCCGTGAAGCGCTTTTGAACTTGGTCGAGGACAGCGAAAGACTGGCACGGGGATTGGTGCGCCTTCCGTGAGCGAGCTCACCACGAGGGAGATCCTCTACCGAGCGATCGACTTGCTCGAGCGACCAACGTCGGAGACCGCCGGTCTTTGGCCACGGGCTACTGCGGTGCTGGCGCGTCAGGCTCTCGAACGCGGCCTGACCGAGGTTCTGTCTGCAAAGGTCGAAGGAATACAAAGGGCACCGGTAAGGGCACAACTTCTATGCCTGAGGATCTTCCTGGACGACACCGCTACTGCCGAGGAAGTGAATCTCGCGTGGTGGGCGCTGTCGCGCGCTTGTCATCATCTCTCCTACGAGCTTCCCCCGACGGCGGCGGAGTTGCGGGCGTTGATCTACGTCGTTGATCGTTTCCTCGAAGCGTCTTAGGAGCTTTTCAAAGTGGCCGGCCGAGTCGAGATGTTGGCATTTCTGTTCACCGACATCGAAGGATCGACCAACTTGCTTCGCGATCTGGGCGTGCGGTACCGCACGCTGCTCCTGGACCACAGAAGCCTTCTCAAGACGGCGTTCGAGCGTTTTGGGGGACGGCTACTCGGATCCGAGGGCGACTCGCTGTTCGCGGTCTTTCCAAACCCTAAGGACGCGCTTCTAGCCGCAGCGGAAGGCCAGCTCTCACTCAACGAGGCGAAGTGGCCGGATGGGATTGCATTGAAAGTCCGGATGGGAATTCACGTCGGCGCTGTGATCGTCGAGGAGGACGAGTACGTCGGCCTCGCGATCCATCAGGCCTCCCGCATCAGCAACGCCGCTCACGGAAACCAGATCCTGCTTTCGGAAGCAACTCAGCTGGCTGCTGGCGATGCTCTCCCAGGTGACATCACGTTGGAGCCGGTGGGCCAGTTTCGTTTGAAGGACTTCCCGGAGCCCCAACAGTTGTTTCAGCTGCACCATCCGAGACTGCCCTCCGACTTTCCTGCTCCTCGCACGGCGGGCGGACCCACCCACAACCTGCCGAGGACCTTCACCTCATTCATCGGACGTGAGAGTGAGCTAAAGGACGTGATCGACCTTCTTCAAGCAAACCGGCTGATCACGCTGACCGGCCCTGGAGGTTGCGGCAAGACGCGGCTGGCGATCGAGGCAGCGTGGGCCTCGCTGACTCTGCGGCCGGGCGGGATTTGGTTCGTCGATTTGGCGCCGGTTTCCGATCCTGATCTGGTGTTGGCCACGGCGGCCGAGGCCATGAACCTCACCGAGACCCATCGGCATGGTCTTGACGCCGCGATCATAGAGTTCCTTTCGAGCGGAAGCCCCATCGTGATCCTCGACAACTGCGAGCATCTGATCGGCGCGTGCTCCGACCTCGTCGAGCGATGGCTCGCTTCCTGCCCGTCACTGACGATCCTGGTCACGGCTCGGGAGCCACTCGGGATCGCCGGCGAGATCATCCGGCGTGTTCCGGGTCTCGACGTTGGAGTCGACGGAGATAGATCGAGATCGTCCGAAGCAGTTCAGCTTTTCGTGGATAGAGCCTCGGGGCACGATCCCGAGTTGGAGCCCACTGAAGACGATCTCGACCTGATCGCGCAACTGACTCGGCGTTTGGACGGAATCCCGCTGGCCATCGAGATGGCCGCGGGTTTGATCGGAGCACTCGACGTGGGAGAGATCGTCTCGCGTCTCGACGATCGCTTTCGGCTTCTCACTGGGGGAAGCGGCAGGAGCCTGGGGCGCCAACAGACTCTGTTGGCCACGGTCGAGTGGAGCCACGACCTGCTGCGTCCGACCGAGCAGATTCTGCTCCGCCGCCTCGCCACGATGTCGGGATCATTTTCGCTCGACGCGGTCGATGCGATCTGTGAGGGCGATGGGGTAGATCGCGCGGAGATAGTTCAGTTGCTGCGCCGTCTGGTTGCTACGTCTTGGGTGACCAAAGAGAGAGGGGGAGGCCAGACAAGATATCGAATGCTCGAGACGTCGCGTCAGTACGCGTTGGAGAAACTCATTGCGTCATCGGAGGCGGAGAGATTTCGCAATCGGCATAATGAGTGGTTCCTCGATCTTGTGGAGAACGCGGCCCAGTTCTTTCTTGGGGGCCCCGAGCAGGCGAACTGGTTCGATCGCGTCGAGCTGGAGCTGGACAACCTGAGGACCGCGTTGGCGTGGAGTCTCAGCGAAGGGGACGCGACCCTCGCGCTGAGGATCAGTACGGCACTGACGCGGTTCTGGGAAGTGCGAGGCCATTGGTCGGAAGCGCTCCGCTCGTTCGAGCAAGCGCTCGAACGAGCGTCGGGAGCCCCCGATCATCTGCGCGCTCCCGCGTTGGTGTCGGCATCATTCATGGCGTTTTATCGCGGAAGGTTGGACGTGGCTCGCGCCCTTGCCAAGGAGGGGCTCGCCGCCGCGCGCCGGGTCGGCGACGAAGTCTCCGAAGCCCGTGGAATGCGTTTTCTTGCGGTTACCGAGCAACAGTCGGGCAATAAGGATGCGGCGCTCAACTGGGCGAATCGAGCGGTCGCGCTGAGCCGCAAGACTGGCGTCGGCGCGGATCTCGCTTTCGCCTTGCAAGTGTTGGGACGCCTTACCTCAGATCCCGATGAAGCGGGGGCTGTATTCAGCGAGGGCCTCTCCGTGGCCCGAGCCGCGAAGGACGGTGTTTCTCAGATCTATCTGTTGTACGCGCTGGGTCAGCTTGCGATTCGCAAGCAGGAGGAAGCGGAGGCGCGCGAACTCTTCAACGAGGCGTTGGGGATTGCGCATCGGTTGCGAGAACGATGGATGGCCATGAATGTGCTCGTGGCGCTCTCTCGGGTGAGCGAGGAGATCGACGCGGGTTCGGCGGTGGAAGAGATGATCGGGCTTCTCCGTCAGATCGGTAATCGGCTCATGCTGGTCAGATGGCTTCGTCAGCTGGCTTACCTGCGAAGGATCGAGGGTGACGTCGTCGGCGCGCGGCGGTCGGTGGACGAGGCCCTTTCGGTGATCGAGCAGGAAGGTACGGACGAGGCGAGGGCCCTGGGTCATTTCATCCTTGCGGGGCAGCTCGACGAGGGGGAGGGTGATCACCCTTCTGCTCTGCGGGAATTCCAGGCTGGGGTTCGTCTCGCACACAAGCTCGGATCGAAGTGGGAAACAACCTTTGGTCTCGGGGGTATCGGACGGCAGCTGGCTCTGATTGGAGATTACGTGCGTGCGGCGACCGTGCTGGGGGCCGCGGAGACATTTCGAGAGATTGTTGGTATGCGACCTGCACCGCGCCGGGCAGAGGTCTTTCGTCGGACCACCGGGGAAGTGGCTCAGGTCCTAGGCGATGCCGAATTCGAGCGTCTTTGGGAACTGGGTCGACAGATGTCATTAGAGGATGTCTTGGCGCTCGCGACGGAGAGTTGAGGAGGCGCGACCAAAGAGCATCGGCATGCGTCTCTGTCTCTTGATCGGCAACCAAGGCGGATGAGCCTCCGGCGCTCAGGATGGCTGCCGCCCGGGAGTGCAAGTCGTAGAGAATGCGGTTGCCGTTACTGGAGGGGTGATCCCGTGTGGATCTACGTCCGGGCGTGCCGAATGGCCTGCCATCACCTCCTTCCTGGGCGCGTTTTGCCGAACGCTTCCGGTTGGAAGGTGATTGGGGGCTTGGCCTTCGGGCACGGCCGCCCGAGCCGAGCGAGAGACGCTCGGTTCCGTCAGCCCTAATTCTCCGCCGTCGGAGTTGGACCCTTGGCGGGCCGGCAACTCGAAGCACTCGGAGATCTGAATCGCACTGGGTTTGATGGAGACTCGGGACGTTGGGGTTACGCCACCTCCTCTCCGTCGACCAGGCCCGATAGTACGCCTGCTCGAACTCCGCCGGGGGGGATGCCCCCACACGCACCGTGGAGGCGTCTCTCAGACAAGGAGAGTCCTGAGCCGGGGTAACCGATCCCCCCTTCCAAGTCCCGCCGAGAACCGTTCGGCTACATCTGCATCGAGTACTCGCTCCGGCGGTACCGCATGAGGGCGAACATCGCCACGAACGTCGAGACGCAATAGGGCCCGCACCACGCGTTCTTGGTGACTGCGAACCACACCAAGCACAGGAACGGGATTACCGGGAGACCATCACTGCGCCCCATCTCGTAGGAGTGCTTCCACCCCATGCCCCGGAACAGGATCCAGGCCACCATGGGCGAAGCCTTTCGCGCGGACTGTCTCGGGCTCGCCTCTCCGGGAAACCACCGCGCGTACACTCGCCGCAGGAGGTTCCGAGAATGCACCACAGGACGGCCGATGGCCCGGAAACGACAGGGCGCGTCCTCCGCTGGGCGCGCTGGTACGACCTCGTCAGCCGAAAGATGTCCTTCGGGCGAGACCAGCTCATCCAGCTCGCCGCGCCGGCGCCCGGGGAGAACGTGATCGACGTGGGATGCGGCACCGGCACGCTTGCCATCGCCATCACCCCGAAGGTCACACCTGGCGAGGTGCACGGGATCGATGCGTCCCCCGAGATGATCGAGGTGGCGAGGAAGAAGTCGGCCAGGGCCGGCCCCGACGTCGATTTTCAGGTCGCCCTGATCGAGGCCATCCCGTTCCCGGACCAGTCGTTCGATCTCGTGACGAGTAGCCTCATGCTCCACCACCTGCCGGATGACCTGAAGCGCAAGGGCCTGGCGGAGATCCGGCGGGTCCTGAAATCAGGCGGCCGGTTCGTGGCGATGGACCTCGCGACCGAGAGCCATTCCCCGCTCGGCCATCTGCTTTCGGTCCTCGGCCTTGCCCGCGGCGGGAGCATGGTCGACAAGCTGGCGCCGATGATGAAGGACGCCGGCTTCAACCACGTCGAGACCATCGCGACGCGCTCCAAGAAGTTCGCCTTCATCAGGGGACATTGATCTGCGCTGTCGTGAGCGCGTTTCCGCGACATAGCAGGTGCGCTCACCGCCCGGTGTTCCGAGAGGCAGCACAGTCTTGTGAGGACTCTTCGAGATTCTTCAGACTTGAGGACCGACCGGACCAGATCCGACGATGAGTTCGGGTGCCGGTCGGTCTTGTGGTCGGGAGCCTGTTCGAGACAGAGGAGGAGGCAGATGGCCGATGCGCGGCAACCGGAGACGCGGAGCGAGCCAAGCAAGACCGTCAGACCGGGCGATGTCCCGACGGAGCGGCCGGCGGCGCTCGGCCGCCTCGATGTGCTGGTCGGGGAGTGGGAGACGGAGGCCTCGTTCGAGGCCGGGTTCTTCGGCCCCGGCAGTCCCCCGGTGACCGGGAGTGGCCGCACCACGTTCCACTGGCTTGAAGGGGAGTTCTTCCTGATCCAGCGCGCCACCGCGGAGGACCCCGCCGCGCCCAGCGCGATCATGATCATCGGTCCGGGCGAAACCCCGGAGACCCTCGAGCAGCACTACTACGACTCGCGAGGTGTGGCCCGCGTCTACCAGATGAGCCTGAACGAGGGTGTCTGGAAGATCTGGCGAGAGGCCCCAGGGTTCTGGCAGCGGTACAGGGGCGCGTTCTCCGATGACGGAAGGACGATCAAGGGCGCCTGGGAGAAGTCGGCTGACGGCTCGGAGTGGAAGCACGATTTCGAGCTGAACTACATCAAGGTGGAATAGAGGCGAGGAGGGGACGGGGGGGCCGCGGGAGTGGGAGAACCAGGCACGAACGTCGAAGGAACCGGCACGGTTTCGTGCCCGGAAGGAGAAGGGGAGAAGAACGATGGGTTCGCTGGTTGTGGGAACGTTTCTGACTCTCGACGGCGTCATGCAGGGACCTGGTGGTCCTGATGAGGACCGCACCGGCGGGTTCGCTCACGGCGGATGGTCCGTCGGCTACTGGGACGCCCCCATGGGGAAGATCATCACGGAATGGACCGCGAAGGCGGGTGCGCTCCTCCTCGGACGGACGACCTACCAGATCTTCGCGGCACACTGGCCGCACGTCCCCGACGACGACCCGGTCGGTGCGGTGTTGAATCGGGTCCCCAAGTACGTGGCCTCCACCACCCTGAAGACGGTGGAGTGGAACAACTCGACCCTCCTCGAGGGCGAGGTGCCGGGCGCCGTGGCCACGCTCAAGGAGGGGCCGAGCGGCGAGATCCAGGTCCACGGCAGCTGGGGCCTCCTGCAGACCTTGATCGAGCACGACCTGATCGATGAGTATCGCCTGTGGACCTTCCCGGTCCTGCTCGGTAGCGGCAAGCGGCTGTTCGACAGGGGAACGATCCCCGCCGGCCTCGAGCTCATCGACAGCGCGACCTCTTCCACCGGCGTGGTCATCAACCGGTACCGTCGCGCAGTCGACATCAGATACGGCTCGTTCGCGGTCGACGAGCGAGGAGGAGTCGAGGCGCTGTGGGCCGAAGGGGACGAGCGCTGATCGAAAACCTGCGCTCCTGGCCCGTCTCCGGCTCTGGAGACCGGCACGAAGACCGACTTTCCCCGAGTCGGGCGAGCCTCAACAGATTCGACTGGTCGCTCTCTGGTCGCTGCGAGGTCCAACAACAATCAAAGATGACCGCGAGCGACCAAAGAGAAAGGGGCTCTTCTGACGAATCCGTGGGTCGGGAACCCGCCCTGATGTGAGCAACGCCGCCTCCCACCTACCCTTCTGGGCTGTTCAACGGTCCAGAGGCGAGGTGAGGAGGACGGCGTGCTCGGTATCAACGTATGGCGTCGCGTGCTCGGTGTCGACCGGGCCACGGTGATCGATTCGGTGGAGGTCGACGAGCGGGAGAATGCCGTCGTCGCCCACGTCCGGCCCCGGCGGCACTCCAAGCGCCGGTGCGGCCGGTGCGGGGCTCGGGCTCCCCTGTACGACCGGGCGAAGGCCGGCGACGATGGCGCGCCCTCGACCTCGGCACGGTGATGTGCTTCCTCGAGTCCGACGCCCCCCGGGTGGCCTGCCCAGAGCACGGTCCCACCGTGGCCCAGGTCCCGTGGGCCCGCCACGGGGCGGGCCACACCCGGGACTTCGACGACCAGGCCGCGTGGCTCGTCACCCACACCCCGAAGTCCGCGGTGTCGGAGCTCATGCGCATCGCCTGGCGCACCGTGGGCTCGATCATCGCCCGGGTCGTCGCCGACGGACGGGCGGCCCACGACCCTTCGAGCACCTGCGGCGCATCGGGATCGACGAGATCTCGTACAAGAAGGGCCACCGCTACCTGCTCGTTGTCGTGGACCACGACTGGGGACGGCTGGTGTGGGCGGCCCCGGGACGCGACAAGAAGACCCTGCGCGCCTTCTTCGACCTCCTCGGGGACGACCGGTGCACGAAGGTCCGCCTGGTCAGCGCAGATGCGGCCGAGTGGATCGACGAGGTGGTGGCGGAGCGGTGCAAGAGGGCCGTCGTGTGCACCGACGGGTTCCACGTCGTCCAGTGGGCCACCGACGCCCTCGATGAGGTCCGCCGTGAGGTGTGGAACACGGCCCGCCGCCAGGGCATGCGGGCCTATGCCCGCGAGCTCAAGGGTGCCCGCCACGCCCTGTGGAAGAACCCCGAGGACCTCACCGAGCGCCAGGAGGCGAAGCTGGCCTGGATCTCCGCGGCCAACACCCCCCTCTACCGCGCGTACCTGCTCAAGGAGCAGCTGCGGGTAGCCATCCGGCTGAAGGGCCGGCGAGCCATCGCCATGATCCACGCCTGGCTGGCCTGGGCGCAACGAAGTCGGATCTCGGCCTTCGTCGAGCTGGGCCGGAAGGTCCGCAAGAACCTCCCGGGGATCGAGGCGGCCATGCGCCACGGTCTGTCCAACGCGCTCATCGAGTCCACGAACACGAAGCTGCGGGTCCTTCACCGGATGGCCTTCGGGTTCAAGAAGCCCGAGCATCTCGTCGCCCTCGCGCTGCTCGATCGGGGCGGTTACTGCCCCCCGCTACCAGGACGCGGGGCTGCCTGATGGACCCACGGATGCGTCAGGAGAGTCCCTTTTCGCCTCTCGGGACTCGAGGGCGCGATCGCCGTCGTGCCTGGTCAGGGGTGAATTCTCTCCGCTCAGGATTCGGGGCGACCAGCGGATCCAGTCCGCTGCAACCACGTCTGACCTGGGGCGGGGCCGCGATGGGGCCGCACGTGCAGAGGAAACCCGGCGGCTCCCGCGTCGAGCCGTTGCCAGGTCGGCATGATCGCTAGGTGGTCGGAGGGGTCGGCGCCGCATCGGCCCGAGCGTTTGGCACGTGACCGCACGCTCGGTGCCGATGCCGTCGACCTATCTGACGAACCCGTCGGTCCCACGGGCGCTCCTTCCCGCGGGTGAGGGAGGTAGTGGCGGGTGATGAGGCCGCGACGAGGTCCCGTCTGGAGCGAACGCCTACCTTGTCGAATCGACTTCAGGACGTCCTGATGGCGAGACTCCCGACGGACCAGAAAGGACTCGCAAGAAGCTCATATGAAGCGCGACCGGGGTATGGGAAATTCGTCCGCCGACGCGTACACGCCGGCAGATAGTCCACCGAACAATGCCGCGCCACGGGCGGCGGCCTCGGAGATATCGGGCCAGTCGAAGGGTCCCTGGACGGCGCGCTTGATCGCTCTGTAGGCCTCGCTGCGGGCCCATCCGCCC
>DASPWN010000144.1:0-2462 GCA_035637835.1 Actinomycetota bacterium
GTGACGACCGGCCCCGGTGAGACCCCTTCCAACACGTCGTACAGGGCCAGGATCTGGGGCCAGTCGGTCTCCTCGGCATTCGGCGCCTCGTCGTGCACGGCTGCGATCGCGGCTTGAAGTTGGTACGGGCCGATCGGCGCCGTGCCCAGGGTGCGGCCGACGAGCGCCAGGCCCTCCTCGATCTGGGCCCGGTCCCACAGATCGCGCCGCTGCTCGGCGAGCGGGACGGGGAGACCTTCAGTGTCCGTTCGGGCGAACCGCCGCGCATCGGTAAGCAGCATGAGGGCGAGCAGTCCGGCCACCTCACCGTCCGTGGGTATCAGCCGGTGGAGCAGGCGGGCCAGCCGGATGGCCTCGCTCGTGAGGTCGGTCCGTTGCAGGGTGGGACCGGAGCTCGTCGTGTACCCCTCGTTGAAGATCAGGTACAGCACCTGGAGCACGACGCGGAGGCGCTCGTCCAGCTCGGGCGGGGGTGGCAGCTCGAACCGGCCGCCCGAGCTTCGAATGGTCTGCTTGGCCCTGCTGATCCGCTGGGCCATGGTGGTCTCGGGCACGAGGAACGCGTTCGCGATCTCCGTCGTGGTCAGCCCGCCGACCGCGCGCAGCGTGAGGGCCAACTGTGAGGGCGGGGAGAGCGAGGGGTGACAGCAGAGGAACAGGAGCGTGAGCGTGTCATCCTCGTCGGAAGGCTCCCCGCGGCCGGGGAGCTCCAGTGCCGTGGCGGTCTCCTGCCGGCGTCGCCGAGCGCTCTCGCTCCGCCACTCGTCGACCAGGCGCCGGTTGGCCACGGTCACGAGCCACGATCGAGGGCTCTCGGGGACGCTCACCTCCGCCCACTGCTGCGACGCGGCGAGCAACGCCTCCTGGACGGCGTCCTCGCACGCGTCGAACTGCCCGTGTCGCCGCACGAGCGCGCCGAGGACCTGCGGCGCGAGCTCGCGCAGCAGGTCCTCGACGGCGGGCGTCTCGACCGACGACATGGCCGCGACCCCCGGCCTCAGGCGGCCTCCGCGGCCTTCTCCAGCGCCGCGATGTCGATCTTCTTCATCTGAAGCATCGCCTGCATGGCTCGCTGTGACCGACCCGGATCCCGGTCGGTCAACAGCTCGGTCAGGCGAGTTGGGACGATCTGCCACGACAGGCCGTACCGGTCCTTGAGCCAGCCGCACGGGCCTTCCTCGCCGCCCTTCGCGGTGAGGGCGGTCCACAGCTCGTCGACCTCGTCTTGCGACGTGCAGCTCACCACGAGCGAAACCGACTCGTTGAACGTGAACGACTGCTTCCCACCGTTCAGCGCGGTGAACTCCTGCCCGGCGAGCTGGAACGACGCGGTCATGACGCTTCCCGGGGTCCCCGGCCCGGTCTCACCGTACCGCGTGAGGTCCACGACCTTCGACGGTCCAGGGTCGGAATCGGCTCCGCGCCTGGACGAGAACACGGAGACGTAGAAGTTCGCGGCCTCCTCGGCCTGGTCGTCGAACCACAGGAACGTGGTGATCTTCTGCATCGGAATCTCCTCCTTCTGCTCGGATGAGCGGTCGGTTGTGGTGCGCGGTCAGACCTGGGGCGGCGCGTCCGCCACCTGGCGCACCTCCACGGGCGCCTCGATGAAGGCGACGATCCGCGAAGCGACCTCGAGCGCCCGCTCTTCGGTGGCGTCGATGATCCAGTAGCCGGCCAGTGATTCCTTCGCCTCGGCGAATGGGCCGTCGGTCGGGACCGGGGCACCCTTCACGAACTGAACGGTCTTCGCCTGGCTCGGGTCGACGAGCCCCTGGCCGTCGACGTACTCGCCGGAGTCCTTGAGTTCCTGGTCGATCGTTTGCATGAGCTTGATCATCTCCCTGATCCACTCCGGGGTCTTGACCTCCATCATCGTGTTCTGGTCCCCGAACAGCAGGATCATGTATTTCATCTCCCACCTCCTCTCCGGCGCACCCGGCGGTCACGCTCACTCATGGGTCGGAGCCGGCCCTTGGTTCTCGACATCGACGAAGGGAAAACCCCGGCGTGTATGGCTAGGAGCGGGCGGGCGCGTAGCCGAGCGAGACGACGCCGGTCTTGTAGGTGCGGGAATCCACGAGCGCGAGGGGCAGTTCGCCGATCCCCTCCTCGAAGAGGCGCTTCCCCGAGCCGACCACGATCGGGAAGACCAGCACGTCGAGGCGGTCTACCAGGCCGTCGCGGAGCAGCGAGCGCATCAATGTGGGGCTGCCGACGATGGTGATGTTCTTGCCGGGCTGCCGCTTCAGCTTGGTGAGCTCCTCGACCACGTCGCCGGTGATGAGCGTCGAGTTCCTCCACTGGACCGACGTCAAGGTCCTGGACACCACGAACTTCTGCGTTGCGTTGATGTAGTCGGCGTACGGGTCGTCCTCGGCCGTCTTGTCGGGCCAGTAGGCCACGAAATCCTCGTAGGTCCGCCGGCCGAGCAGCATCGCGTCCGACGCATCCATGCCCGC
>DASPWN010000145.1:0-6031 GCA_035637835.1 Actinomycetota bacterium
GGTCATCAAGGTCGGCGCGGCCACCGAGGTCGAGCTGAAGGAGAAGAAGCATCGCATCGAGGACGCCGTGCGGTCGACCAAGGCCGCCGTGGAAGAGGGCGTCGTGAACGGCGGCGGCGTGGCCCTGCTGAATGCACAGTCTGTCCTGGACAAGGTGGATCTGGAGGGCGACGAGCTCACTGGGGCGGTCATCGTCCGGCGAGCGCTCGAAGAGCCGCTCAAGCAGATCGCGGCGAACGCCGGCCTCGAGGGCGGCGTCGTGATCGAGAAGGTCCGAACGCTCGATCCGGGCTGGGGCCTGAACGCGGCCACCGGTGAGTACGTGGACATGTTCAAGGCCGGGATCATCGACCCCACTAAGGTGACGCGCTCTGCCCTGCAGAACGCAGCCTCCATCGCGGCGCTGTTCCTGACCACCGAGGCCGTCGTGGCGGAGAAGCCTGAGAAGGAGAAGATGCCGGCCATGCCCGGCGGCGGCGGCGGGATGGACGACTTCTAGGCCGCCACACAACCTCAACGAACGGCATTCGAACCCTGGGGGGGCCGCTCGCGAAGAACTCGCAGGAGCCCCTCTCTCCGGCGGACGGGCCCCGGGACCTCGGTCCCGGGGCCCGTCTCCATCTCCGGGACCGCCGCGCGTGCCACAATCCTCGGACATGGTGGACCGGGGCGTCTCGGCCAAGCTCGTCCAGCTCGGACGGTGGTTCGAGCCCCTTCCCGGCGTCGTGGTGGCCTACTCGGGAGGCACGGACTCGACCCTGGTGGCCGCGGCCGCGGCGAGGGCCTTGGGGGACCGGGCCCTGGCCGTCACCGCGGTCTCGCCATCGCTCCCGCCGGGCGAGCTGGCCGAGGCCCGCCGGGTGGCCGGCGTCATCGGGGTCCGCCACCGCGCCGTCCGAACCCGCGAGACCGAGGATGACGCCTACCTGGCGAACGGCGTCGACCGCTGTTATCACTGCAAGTCCGAGCTGTACGGCGTCCTCGGCCGGGTGGCCGAGGACGCCGGCACCTCGGTGGTCGTCTCGGGGGCCAACCTGGACGACCTGGGGGACTACCGGCCCGGACTCCGGGCGGCAAGGGAGCACGGGATCCGCCATCCCCTGGTCGAAGTGGGGTTCACCAAGGCGGAGGTCCGGGAGGCCGCCCGGGACCTTGGCATCCCGACGTGGGACAAGCCCGCGTCGGCCTGCCTGTCGTCGAGGATCGCCTTCGGGGTGAGGATAAGCGTGGAGGAGCTGTCGAAGGTGGGACGGGCCGAACGGCTGCTGAAGGACCTGGGCTTCGCCCAGTGCCGGGTCCGCGTGCACGGGGATGTGGTCCGGGTGGAGGTCGAGCCCGACGATCTCCCCCGGCTGGCCCAGCCGGGCATCCGAGGGCAGGTGGTGGACGGCCTGAAGGCTCTGGGCTACCGCTACGTCACCGTGGACCTGGAGGGGTTCCGCTCAGGCAGCATGAACCCGGAGGGCACCACATGAGGGGAAAGCTCCACCTCACCTTCCCTGAGCGCCTGATCGAGGAGCCGGTCATCCATCGCGTGGGCAAGGACTTCGATCTGGTCACCAACATCCGCCGAGCCAACATCGACGAAGGTCATGCCTGGGTGATCCTGGAGATGGAGGGGACCGAGGAGTCCATCGCGAGGGCCGTGAGATGGTTGGCCGAGCAGGGCGTGCAGGTCGACCGGATCGAGGATTCCTGATGCATGAGGCGCGGATCCGGATCCGGTGGCGTGACATGGACGCCTACGGCCACGTGAACAACGCGGTGTACCTGAACTATCTGGAGGAGGCCCGCGACGCGTTCGTGCAGAAGGTGTTGGGCCCGGTCACCAACACGTGGGACTTCGTCCTGGCTCGGGTGGCGATCGACTATCGGGTTGAGCTCACACAGGACGACGGTGAGGTCCTGGTGAGCTGCCGCTTGGACTCGATCGGGCGAGCGAGCTTGAAGACTCGGGAGGAGGTCTCCAAGCTCGATGGGACCGTGTCCGCTGAGGCCGAGTCCATCGTGGTGGCCAGGGACCCGTCGACCGGCACGTCCCGGTCCCTCACCGACGAGGAGCGCTCGGCATTGGAACGCGAGCTCGAGGTGACCGCCGGATAGCCCGTCCCGGGCACCTTGAGCAATGCGCGAGCGGGGGTGCACTAGGCTTCCGGACCGATGTTCGAGTGGATCTACCTCGACTCGAGCGGCCAGGAGCTGGGGCACTCGCAGCAATTCCCCGACCCCGATTCGGCCGAGGAATGGCTCAGCACGGCCTGGCGCGACCTCTACGAGAACGGCGTGGAGGAGGTTGCGCTGCGGGATCACGTCCGGGGCGAACGCGTATACCGTATGGGCCTGGGCCAGGAGTGAGCCGCGCTCAGGTCGTCGGGCCTTCCGAGCGGACCTTCTCCACCTCGGTGAGGGCCTGACGAAGGTCCTTCAACCAATCGTCCTGCTTCTCGGACACCAGGCGCACGCACCATGCCAGCGCGTGGCTGCGCGAGCGAGCCACGCCGGCATCGACCAGGGTGTCCAGAACGCGTCGCTCTGGCATGCGAAGCCGGGTCATGGCCGGGACCGAAACCGTGGTGAACAGCTTGGTCAGGTCGCCGCATCGGGCGCCCCACGAGACCCGTCGGCCGAACCGGCTCTGGGCCTCGTCGGCGATCCGCATCCGCTGCCCTCGCGTGTCCTCCCGAAAGCCGTCGATCCGGGCAGCACGAGCCGCGACCACTGTCTCGGGAGCCGCGTCCTTGGCCAGCTCGGGCTCGGAAAGCGTCCCCACCACCAGGATCTCCTCTCGATCGGTGGACACCTCCGGTGGCCCGGAGAACCACGTGTCGGGAAGCCGCCCGGCGAACCAACCTGCCAGTTCCTCCTCGGAAACGTGCACTGAGCCTCTCATGAGGGGAATGATTACACCATTACACGTAATCGTCAAGGCCAAGGGCTGGGTGGCCAGGGATCGAGGAGGGGCGCGATGAAGGTGCTCGACGTCTGGCTATCGGAGCGTCACACTCGATGCTCTCGGCTCTCATGAATGCAACCCCATGCATCGAGTTCGGGGCATCCCTGGAGCGGTCACTCTGGCTCTGGACCACGGGCCTAGGAGCGTCTCGACTGCCGTCGCAATGAGCCCTCCTCCGCCAACCTCGGGATCCCAAGAACGCAGGACCTCGCTTTGAGCATGCGGGTCACGGAATTCGAGGCTGACACCAGCGGGACGCGGGTTCTCGACATCACCTCCCGCGTGCGAGGGTTCGTCGCGGAGGGTAGCGAGAGTGGCCTGGCCCACGTGTTCCTGCCGCACGCCACCGCGGGACTAGCACTGATCGAGACGGGGTCGGGCTCCGAGGCCGATCTCGAGGAGCTGCTCGAACGGATGCTTCCCCGGGACGACCGCTACGTGCATCGGCACGGCGCGCGGGGGCACGGAGGCGACCACCTGCTGCCGGCGCTGGTCTCGCCGTCGCTGGTGCTGCCGGTCGACGGCGGTGAGCTGGTGCTCGGAACGTGGCAGAGCATCGTGATCGTGGACCCGAACCGGGACAACGACCGACGACGCGTGCGGGTCGCGGTCCTCCCGGGATAGCTACAGGTACTGGCCCGGACTCCGGTCCTGACCGTCCAGGGGCGAGGCGACGGCCTGGACATCCCGTTCCCGAAGCAGGAGGAACTCCTCGCCGTTCAGCTCGACCTCCAGGCCGGACTGGGGGAGGAACAGGATGCGGTCGCCGGCCTTGACCGCCCGAACGTCGGGGCCGACCAGCACGACCGAGGACCACAGGCAGCGCTTCGGGGCGGGGATGGCCGTGGCCGGGATCAACAGGCCCCCGCGCGTTTGGCGCTCGCCGTCATCGGGGTTGCGGACGACGATGCGGTCCCCGGTCAGCCGCACGTCCTCCTTCGGCGGCCGCTTCTTCCTGCGGGCGGAGGGGGCGTCGGCCTGACGGGGCATCTCGACGCGATTCTAGCCGCCGTACGTGGGCGGTCAGCCGATAGCGGGGTGGGTAGGATGCGTCGGCGATGGTGAAGGCGGGGGATCTCCTGGCGCGAGCGGTCAGGACGCTGAAGGCATCGACGGCCATCGACCACTGGCAGAGCGACCGCGAGGAGATCGAATCCGAGGAGCTGCTTGCGTTCGCCATGGACGTTGAGGTCGACGACCTCGACCCTGAGGACGAGGTCTCTGCACGGGCGGCCCGGCGGTTTCAGGCGATGGTGACCCGCCGGGGCAAGGGCGAGCCCGTCCAATTCATCGAGGGCTACGCGGAGTTCCGAGGGATCCAGCTGATCGCCAAACCCGGGGTGTTCGTCCCTCGCGACTCCACCGAGTTCCTTGCGGAGCAAGCCGTTCGGCGATTGCGCGGCCGCCGGCGGGCGATCGCCGTGGACCTGGCCACGGGCGGCGGGACGGTGGCCCTGGCGGTAGCCAACGAGACCCGGGGCGTGAAGGTGATCGGTACCGACCTGTCGGTGCGGGCCATCCGCGTTGCCAGGCAGAACGCGGCGCGGTTGAAGCTCCGGGCGACCTTCGTGACCGGCGACCTGTTCGGCGGCCTGCCCAAGGACCTGAGGGGAAGGGTCGACATCATCACCCTTCATCCGCCGTACGTGGGACGGCGGGAGCTACGAGAGCTGCCCGATGAGATCCGGCGGTTCGAGCCGGCCCACACGCTCACCGACAACAGCCTCGACGGCTTGGGGCTGGTCGATCGAGCGGCCGCCGAGGCCGGAGAGTGGTTGAAGCCGGGCGGCTGGCTCCTGATCGAGGTGAGTCCCGACCGGGCCCGATCCGTGGCCACCGTGGTCAGGCGGCACGGCCTTCATGACGTGCGGAGCACCGCCGGAGGCGAGCTCAAGGTGACGCGCGTGGTGGTGGGGAGGCGGTGAGGACGTCCTCCGCCCCCACCTCACACCCCTGCGGGCCGATGTCGGTCGTCAGTGCCTGATCGGCCACAGCAGCGCGGCCGCGATCGTCGACACGACACGCCTGGCGCCGGTTCTGGCGTCCGCGGTCCTGCCGGCCCGGGTCGACCTGGCCACATGGTCTGACTGAGCCGCGCGGACCCGGTCGTCGATCCGGTACTTCGCCATCTCTCCGGTGAGCATCTCCATCGCCTCCTGCGTGTCGTTCGTTTTGATTGCTTCCGGCCGGACTCAGGCTAGGAGGTGGCCTGGAACGCTTCGGTGACCGGTGCCACCGACCTCCTGTGCCATCCGTCACATCCGGGGCTCCCGTTGCGGCCGGGAACGACCTGTTGCCATGCGCCCACGGCGGGGAAGAAGATGGCCCCGCCGTGAGGTGGGAGCGAGGCGCCCGGACCGTAGCAGCCCTGATGGGCTGCGCCTTCGTGCTCGGCCTGGCCGGTCGATCGGCTCGAGCGGCGACGGAGGGGCCCAGTGTCGATGGAAGCGCTTCTGGGCAGCTCGCGCAGGGAGCGCGGCTGGTGCTCCGGATCGACGCGGCGGAGGTCGGTGGGTGGCTGGGCCTGCAACGCCTCGACCTCTCTCTGCTGGTGGAAGGGGAAGCCGTCGAGACCATCAGCTACGACGTCGAGCGCCAGAAGCTGGCCATCGGCGAGCAGGAGGTCTTCGCGGGGACTGGGGGCCTGGTGGCCGGCTCCTACCTCCGAGTGAGCGGGGCGCAGGTCGTCGTCACGGCCGGGGGTGCGAACCTCTCCCTCGCCGCGACGGCCGCCGTCCTGCGCAGCATCCCCTCGGACGCGCGGTTCCGGTTCGCCGCGACGGACGACGCCGGGCTCACGTCATCGGTGACCCGTCCCCTGCAGGCCGGGAAGGGCGGGGGCGGGGTCTCCTGGGGGGCCGTGATCGCCACGGTCTGTGTCGCGCTGCTCGGGGGGGCGTTCCTGGGGAACCTGTTCGCCTCGAGCCGGCGGCCACCCCCCCGCCTATCCGTGTACTCCTCGATCCAGCGACGGATGGATGAGGAGCGCCGGGCCCAGACCCCCACTCCGTGACGGCCGGCCGATCCCCCAGCGGCCTGTGGCGGACCCTTTCCGATCGTGTGGCCCTGCAGCCATCG
>DASPWN010000146.1:0-2365 GCA_035637835.1 Actinomycetota bacterium
CCGGGGACGATCGCCGGACCGGAGCAGGCCCCCAACGTCCTCCCGCAGCGGACCCTGCTCCGGCACATCACCTGGCTGCTTCCGTCGGGGCAGGCGATCGCCCGCGAAATGGGGGTGCCGGTGCTGTCCCGCGCCGACCTCTCGGAGCTCCGAGACATCGACCGCCGGTTCGATCGGAGCACGCCACTGTTCTATTACATCTTGAAGGAAGCCGAGTTGATGCAGGATGGCGAGCGCCTCGGCGACGTGGGGGGGACGATCGTGGCCGAGGTCATCGTTGGGCTCCTCCAGCTTGATCCGAGTTCGTTCCTGTCGGCGCCCGGCTGGGCCCCGGAGCTGCCCACGATGAGCGGTTCGGTCACCGGGGACTTTCACATGGTGGACTTCCTGGCGTTCGCCGCCGTCGACCCTGCGAGCCGGGGGCAGTGACAGGATTCAGCGGTACGGCGCCGCGCCTGCTGCAAGGATCGTCTGCGGCCAGCTGCGTTCGCCGAAGAATGAGGAGGAGGCGGGTGCTCCGGATCGACCACATCGTCCTTGCCGTGCGCGACCTCGATGCCGCCGGCACCCGAATCCTGAACGAGGTCGGTCTCGGATCCCTGCCGGGAGGCCGGCACCCCGGATGGGGAACCGAGAACCGCGTCGTTCCCCTGGGCGACGAGTATGTGGAGCTGCTGGCGGTGGCTGATCCGGTGGAGGCGGAGTCGAGCCCGGTGGGGACATGGGTCTCGAACGCCTCCCGCTCGGGCGACCATCTCGTTGCGTGGTGCGTCTCGACCGACGAGATCGAGGGAGTTGCGGAGCGTCTCGGCCTGGCGGTCACACTGGGGTCGCGGTCCCTGCCGGACGGCCGCAGCCTCACGTGGCGGAGCGCTGCGTTCGACCTCGTCGCGGAGCATCCCGACCTCCCGTTCTTCATCTCCTGGGACGGGCCGCTCGATCTCCATCCGGGCCGGGCTCGGGCCGAGCATCGGGTCGAGCCGAACGGGCTCGCGTGGATCGAGGTCGCAAGCGACCACGGGCGGCTCCACGGGTGGCTGGGAGGCGAGGATGTGGCGGTCCGCGTGGTGGGTGGCGAACCGGGGGTGCGAGCGATCGGCATCTCGACGGCCCGAGGCGAGATCGTCCTGCGATGACCGAACCGCTGCCTTCCCGTGCTACCCCAGCGCCTGCTGGAGATCCGCGACCAGGTCGTCTGGATGCTCGATCCCGACCGACAGCCGGATGAGGGTGTCGGGGACAGCGAGCGGCGAGTCGCTCACGCTCGCGTGGGTCATGGGTGCAGGCATCTCGATGAGGGATTCAACGCCGCCGAGCGATTCGGCCAGGAAGAACAGCTTGGTCCCCTGCACCACCCGGAGAGCTTCGCCCTTGGTTCCGACCTCGAACGACACCATGCCGCCGAAGTCCTTCATCTGGCGGACGGCGACCTCGAACCCGGGGTGGCCGGGGATCCCGGGGAAGTGCACGCTCGTTACCCTGGGGTGCTGCGAGAGGAACTCGACGATGCGCCGGGCGCCGCGGCAGTGCGCCTCCATGCGCAGGGCGAGGGTCTTCACACCACGAAGCGCCAGATAGCAGTCCATCGGGCCGGGGACCGCCCCGACGGCGTTCTGCAGGAACGCGAGGCGCTCGGCGAGCGCATCGTCGCTCGTCACGAGGGCCCCGCCGACCAGGTCCGAGTGGCCGCCGAGGTACTTCGTCACCGAGTGCACCACGACGTCGGCACCGAGCTCGAGCGGCCGCTGGAGGTACGGCGTGGCAAAGGTGTTGTCGACCACACACAGCGCGCCGCGACCGTGCGCGAGCTCCGCGGCGGCCGCGATGTCGATCACCTTGAGCAGCGGGTTGGTCGGCGTCTCCACCCACACGACCCTCGTCTCTTCGCGCAGCGCGGCGCGGAACGCGGAGAGATCGGTCATGTCCACGACGTCGTGGACCACGCCCCAATCGGCGAGCACGCGAGCCAGCAGCCGGTACGTTCCGCCGTACACGTCGTTCGACAGCAGCACGTGGTCGTCCGGCCGGAGCGTCAGGAGAAGCGTGGCCTCGGCGGCCATCCCGGATGCGAAGCAGAGCCCGTGGCGCCCGCCCTCGAGCGACGCGATCACGGTCTCCAGGGCCTCGCGCGTGGGGTTGCCGGACCGCGCGTAGTCGAACCGCTTCGGCTTCCCCACCTCCGGCTGCGCGTACGTGGACGTCTGGTAGATCGGGACGTTTACGGCGCCGTAGGCTGGCTCGGGCTCCTGGCCGGCGTGGAGCGCCCTGGTCTCGAACCTCATCGCATCTCCGGAGGAACCTGCCATCCTCGCCTCCTGAGCTCCTCGGCGGCGTCCTGGCCCGAGCGGGCCAGGCCCCACAGCAG
>DASPWN010000147.1:0-3130 GCA_035637835.1 Actinomycetota bacterium
AAGGGGGTACGGGTTGCCGTGGCCTATGGCGGCATCTCCATCCGCGAGCAGGGCAGGGGCGTCGGCCGGGCCCACATCCTCATCGCCACGCCCGGCCGTCTTTCCGACTTGGTTGAACGGCGGTTGGTGAGGCTGGACAAGGTGCAGATCCTCGTGCTCGACGAGGCCGACCGAATGCTCGACATGGGGTTCCAGCCGCAGGTCGATCGGATCGTCCGAAACCTCCCCACGGCTCGCCAGACCATGCTGTTCTCGGCGACCCTGGACGGGGCCGTTGGACACCTCGCGGCGTCCTACACGCACGATCCCCGGCGGCACGAGATCGAGTCCGAGGGCAAAACCGTCGAGGAGGTCGACCACCGGTTCGTCCCGGTCTCGGCCCATGGCAAGGTCGAGGCGCTCATCGAACTGCTCGAGCGAGACCGAGACCTCACGCTCGTCTTCGTCCGAACCAAGCGAGGGGCCGACCGCCTCGTGCAGAAGCTGAAGGCGAAGGGCGTGCGAGCCGAGGCCCTCCACGGCGACATGACCCAGCCGGCCCGGCAGCGATCGCTCAAGCGCTTCGAGTCGGGGAACGTCGACGTGCTCGTGGCCACCGACGTGGCCGCCCGGGGCCTGGACCTCGAGCGCATCAGTCACGTGGTCAACTTCGATCCACCCGCCGACGACAAGGGCTACGTCCACCGAGTGGGGCGCACGGCCCGTGCCGGGCGGACCGGCATGGGCATCACCCTGGTCACCGCGGAGCAGCAGAGCGACATCAGCCGGATGGCCGCCCGCCTGGACCTCCATCGAGAGTTCGAGGAAGAGGGCATGACGGTCGCACCGCCTCGCGTGGTGTTCTCGGGCTCGTCGGGAGGGCGGCGATCCTCGCTCCGCGCACGACGGCGCCGCTGACGCGATCGCGCCGCTAGCCGACCGATCCGATCAGCGAGAACCCGGACCGGCGGTACAGGGCCAGGATGTCCTCGGCTGGGGCCGGGCGGCAGAAGTAGAAGCCCTGGCCCAGACGGCACCCCTGCTCCACCAGGAATCGCCATTCGTCCTCGGTCTCGATGCCCTCGGCCAGCGGAGTCATCCCCAAGCCATGCGCGAGCTGAATGATGGCCCGAACCATGTCGCCAGCTTGGGCGTCCTGGGCCACGTCCCGGATGAACAGCCGGTCGATCTTCAGCAGGTCGACGGGCAGGTACCGGAGTCGGGCGAACGAGGAATACCCGGTTCCGAAGTCGTCCAGGGCCAGCCGCAGGCCCCTGTCGTTCAGGTCTCGGAGGATTCGCAGGGTCCGCTCGGGATCGGCCATGGCGGCCGACTCCGTCACCTCGACGATGATGCTCCCCGGATCCAGGTTCGCCGCGCCGAGCTGCTGCAGGATCTTCTCCGTCAGCTCGGGCTGCCATAGCTGCCGCGGTGAGAGGTTGAAGGACACCTCGAGCTCGAGGCCCTCGGCCCGCCACGCCGCGGCCTGGTGGCTCAGCTCCTCGACCACCCAGTCACCGATGGCCTCGATCAGTCCCATCTCCTCGGCCAGGGGGATGAAGTCACCGGGAGGAACCAGGCCGCCATTGGGGTCGGCCCACCGGATCAGGGCCTCGACGCCGATCATCTTCCCCTCTGCCAGCTCGACCACCGGCTGGTAGTGAAGCTGCCAGTTCCGGTTCTCCACGGCCTTTCGAAGGCGGGTGGTGAGGGAGAGCTTGCCCAGGGCCTCCTCGCTCTGCCTCCAGTGGAGGAGGTAGCTACCGGGAACCGTCTTCCTGCTCTGGTACATGGCGGCGTCGGCGTTCTTCAGGAGGGCCGTGGCGTCGTCGGCGTCGTGGGGGAACATGCTGATGCCGATGCTCGCCGAGACGTACAGCTCGGTGCTGGCGACGTTGAACGGCGCGCGAAGCGACTCGTGGACCCGCGCGGCGACCGATTCGACGACCAGGATCGCGCCGTCCGTGCCCTCGAACCCGGGAACCGAGCCCCCTTCGATGTCGGCCAGCAGCAACAGGAACTCATCGCCACCCTGGCGGGCCACGAGGTCCGTCTCGCGCGTGGCCTCACGTAGGCGCTCCGCGACCGCTCGGAGCAGGGCGTCGCCGGCCTCGTAGCCGAGGCTCTCGTTGACCAGCTTGAAGTCGTCCACGTCGATGCACAGCACGGCCACGGAGAGGTCGTGCCGGCGGGCCCGGGCCATGCCGAGCTCCAGGAGCTCTTCGAACATCGTCCGATTGGGAAGACCGGTCAGGTTGTCGTGATAGGCCAGGAAGGCGACCTGTTCCTCCGCGTTCTTCCGGTCGGTGATGTCGAACATCACGCCGTGGACGAACGCCGGGGCGCCTGCCCGATCGTTCACGACCACCGCGCTGTCGCGGAACCACACGACTCGTCCGTCCCTGGCCAGCAGGCGGTATTCGAAGCTGAAGGGTTCACCCGATGTCCGCCCCTGGAGGTAGCTCTGGAGCGCCTGCGCCTTGTCGTCGGGATGCAGCTGCTTGGCCCACAGGTCCGGATCGGCGATGTATTCCTCTGGGAAGATCCCGAGCAGCTCGTGGATCTGGGGGCTCACGTAGGTGGTGCTCATGGTGTCGTCCACGACGTCGGTGTAGACGATGGCCGGGATCTGCTCCACCACGGCTCGGTAGCGCGCGTCGGCTTCGCTCAGCTCGTCGGTGGCCCGCCGGAGCTCGCCCGAGAGGGCCTGGATCGCCTGGATGGCGCCCTGGGGGAGCTCTCCTTGACGCGCTAAGAGATCGCGCACAGCGTCGAGCGACGCGAAGCGCGCCGCGATGGAGGGTGCCTTCGGTTCGGCCGTCACCAGGAGATGGCCTTTCTCTCCGCTCAGAACTACCTATCGGCGCACGCCCGTCGCGGGCTGAGCGGCAAAGGGTCATCCGCCGTCTGGGGATGGATCGGCTGAGTGGAGGTGTCCGAATGCGCGGACCTCTCGTCAGCAGGTGTGCTCGTCGGGGACCAGGGGGCGGAAGATCAACGAGTAATCGGCCCCGCCGCTTCGCCACGGGGTGAGCTCGTTCGCCCGTTGCGCGTCGGGTAGAAGCTTCACCAGGTCGGCCCCGCCCACGACGCCACAGCGGAAGTCGCCATAGGTGGCGTGGGCCTCCCCGAAGGAGAGCAACGGATCCGA
>DASPWN010000148.1:0-2158 GCA_035637835.1 Actinomycetota bacterium
GGCATGCGCTCGGCGTTCACGGTGAGCTCGTAGCGCCGAGCTCCTCAGGGGGCTGGTGGCGTGGCCAGGATGAGCTTGGCTGCCTTTCGCGAGGCCGGGGGAGGTTCTCCCGAGGGTTCGGACCGGCCCACGCGACGCATCGACTCGGGCTGAACCACGGATCGACCCAAGGCGCCACGTCAACCACGAATCGACCAAAAGCGCCACGGCCTCAACCGCCAGCGGTCACATCCTACCTCGGGCGCGAAAGGCTGACCGGGGCATGTTGGTAGGTGCGCCAGCTCAGACGGATGGTCCTTCGACGGCCATGGAGCAATATCCTGAAGGCTGCACTGTGGTGAAAATGCTCTTTGCCCGCTACGCCGCCTCCACGGGTTGGAGGGTGACGTCGTAGCCCAGGGCTGGAAGCTGTCGGACGAGCTTGTTGGCGTGCCGCCGTGGATCGTGGCGGTGGACGAAAGTAGTCCGCACCCAGGTCAGAGTACGGATGGGCACGATCGAGGAAGTGGAGGGCGGCCACAAGGATCGAATCCCCCACGGCGACGGCGGCTCTACTCGTCCCGCGCCGTCCCGGCAGCCGGTGGTACTCCTACGGCATCGTCCTCGTGGTGAAGGTCCTCCTCGTCCTTCCGATGGTGTAGTTCTCGATACTCGCATGGCGCCGAATCGCCGTCTTCCCGAGGGCCGACGCCGCGGCCGCAATCCTCGCCATCGGCGCGGCGGCGCTTTGTCTGCGTTCCCGCTGCCTCCCGCCCGACAGGCCGAGGCTGCGGAGGAGGCCTCGCCGAGTTCCGCCGCCGCTTCACCGATCCCATCGGGTGCGGCCTTGACGCTCGGCTCACACGCCGGCTCCGTACTCGTCGGGCTCACCATCGAGCCGGCACGGCCGGGGGCCAACGAGCTGACGATCTACGTCCTCGGTCTGGACGGCCCCAGGCCGACGGCCGCGCTCCGGGTCCACGCTTCGGTCGACGGCAGCGACGTTTCGCTGACGCAGTGCGCGGACACGTGCCGAAAGGGGACGGCGACGCTAGACGGTGGCGAGCGCGTCGCGGTCGACGTCGGCACGGCCGCCGGTGGCCGGGCGAGGTTCCGCCTGCCCGACCTCCCGGTCGCCTCCGGCGATCAGGTCCTCCGGCGGATGGTCGCCACGATGGGCGCGCTCACGGGCTACCGGCTCGACGAGAGCCTCACCTCCGGCCTCGGCACGACCGTCGATACGACGTACGCGTTCGCCGCACCCAACTCGTTCGAGAGCCACGTGGTCGAAAACGGGTCCACGTTCTCCACGGCGTGGATCGGCGATACCCGGTACACGCGACAAGGCAACGGAACGTGGAAGGTCGAGCGCGGCGCTCCTGCGGTGTCGGTCCCGACTACATCTGGGACTCGTTCCGTCCCTATCGGGACGTCCGGATTCTCGGAAGCGCTCGGGTCGATGGTGTTCGAACCACCGAGCTCGCGTTCGCCGGCGGCGATCAGGAGCTTCCCGTGTGGTTCCGGCTCTGGTCGACGCCGACGGGTACGTCCACCGAGCGGAGATGCGAGCCCCGGGGCACTTCATGGACCATCGGTACTACGACTACGACGCACCGATCACGATCGACCCCCGAAAGGAGCGAGCGAATGAGACATCGGATGTTGGTCGCGGCGGCCATGGTTCTCGCCGTGGTGGCGGCGGCCTGCTCTCGGCAGGAGACGCCGCCGAGCCCGGGGCAAGGCCCGATCGCCGTCGAGCATACCGCGCCGACGTTCTCGCTGAAGTCATCGAGCGGTGCCACGGTCGCGCTGTCTGACTACGCGGGGAAGCCCGTGTTGGTCTACTTCAGCATGGGGCCCGGGTGAAGCGGGTGCATGCAGCAGGTGGTCGACCTACAACGTGACAAGGCGTTCCAGAACCACGGCATCCAGCTGCTCGCGATCTCGCCGGATCCGGTTGAGCGCGTGGAAGCAAGAGGGCGGAGCATATGGACATCACCGTTCCCATGCTCTCGGATCCGGGGAACATGGTGTGGACGAAGTACGGGACCCCTGGTTGGATGATGGCCACGAACGAGCCTGGTCACACGTTCTTCCTCGTGGGCGGCGACGGCAAGATCGCGTGGCTCCGCGACTACGGAGCGCCCGAGCATGGCGGGGCGATGTACGTCGCACCGAA
>DASPWN010000149.1:0-23071 GCA_035637835.1 Actinomycetota bacterium
ACTAATCCGACGGCCGGTCCTCCGCGAATCCACCTTGCCGTCGCCCGTCGGGAGGTGATGCGTCGATCCGTCCGGAACGACCGGTGGGGGAGGCGACGGAACCTAGCAGCCACGAAGGAGGAGGAACTCCCCATGTCATTCCGCAAGCGATTGCGCTGGACGGCCGTCGCGGCCGGGACGGCGCTGGTTCTCGGAGGTGGCCTGCTCGGGGCACTGGGACCGAACGCCGTGCTCGCATCCTCGCATCGTGAGGCGCCGCTCACTGCGGCCGATCCGCAGATCGATGCGACGGACCTCTACGCGTTCCGGAGTCCGGACAAGCCCAACACGGTCACCATCATCAGCAACTGGATTCCCTTCGAGGAGCCTGCCGGCGGGCCGAACTTCTATCTATGGGGTCCCAAGGTCCAATACGACATCAACATCGACAACAACGGGGACGCGAGGCCGGATGTCATCTACCGGTGGGTCTTCAAGACCCACTATCGGACGCCGGGATCCTTCCTGTACAACACTGGGGTCGTCAACCACATCGACGACCCCACGCTGAACATCTTCCAGACCTACGACCTCTATCGGATAGCGGGAGACGGTACGCGGCAGCTCTTGAACGACGTGCCGGCGGCTCCGTCCGATGTCGGCAAGGCCTCCATGCCGGATTACGCGGCGCTCGAATCCGAAGCCATCCAGCACTTCGGGAAGAACGACGGCTCGACCACGCTTGCGGGGCAGGCCGATGACCCGTTCTTCCTGGACTTGCGGGTGTTCGATCTCGTGTACGGCTGCTCGCCCACCGGCAGCGGCTGCGCCGACAGCACAGCGTTCAGCGAAACCGGCCGTGACACGTTGAAGGGCTTCAACTTGAACACGTTGATTCTCCAGGTGCCCGAAGACGCAGTCAAGAGCTCCTCGAGCTCGATCATCGGCATCTGGACCACGGCCGAGCGGCAGAGCACCCGCGTGCAGGACAGCAAGGGCAATGTCAGTTCGAGCGGGGACTTCGTCCAGGTTTCCCGCCTCGGCATGCCGCTCGTGAACGAGGTCGTCGTCCCCGTCGGGCTCAAGGACTTCTTCAACGGTTCAAAGCCCAGGAAGGACGCCCAATTCCTTCCTGCCGTCCAGGACCCAGAGCTCCCGCACGACGTGAACGCCCTTTATGGGTTGTCGGTGCCGGATTCTGACCCGGGCACAGCGGGGATCCAGCGCAGCGACCTCATCTCGGTGTTCCTGACCGGGCTCTCCGGGTTGAACCAACCATCGAATGTTCGTCCGAGTGAGATGCTGCGGCTGAACCTCGACACGCCGCTCTGCGGGACGGGCGGGGCTCCTGCCTGCGATCCGATCGGTGTCATCGCCGGAGATCCACAGGGGTTCCCGAACGGGCGCCGCCTGTCGGACGACACGATCGATGTCGCGCTTCGGGTGACGGAGGGGTGCCTGCTGGGCCAGAACACCCCCACGTCGTGCGAGCTCAGCGATGGCGTTGGCTCGAACGACGTGGCGTTCCGGGGCCAGTTCCCGTACGTGGCGCTCCCACACTCGGGGTCGGACATCAGCCCGCACGCCTGAGGCAGCGCCATGCGAGGACGGACGTGGAGAGGAGAGGCCGCCGGCCTTCCTCTCCACGTCCTCCGACGGCCCAGGCCGGTCCGTCCCCGCCACCGGCTCGTCGCGACGCTCGGGGTGGTGATCCTCGCGATCGCGCTCTTCGTCGCTGGAGGGGTCGGTCGTTTCCGGACGGTGGGCAGGTCGCCGGCGCACGACGACGGCACCGGTGTGGCGCCATCCGATGGCCTCGGGGACAGCCCGCTCATCATGAACGGGACCGTGCAGCAGACCATCGCCTCGCTCCAGGGACGCCTGCGTGCCGCTCCCGAGGACTGGCGGTCCTGGGCCATCCTCGGGCTGGCCTACGTCCAGGAGGCGCGAGTCGTCGCCGACCCCCGGTACTACCCAAAGGCCCAGGGTGCACTGCACCGATCGCTCTCACTGCACCGCCGTGGAAACTTTGAGGCCTTCACCGGCCAGGGCGCCTTGGCTCTGGCCCGTCACAACTTCGCCGCAGCGCTCCGGTGGGGACGGAAAGCCAGGGCGGTCAACCCGTACAACGCGAACGTGTTCGGGGTGATCGGAGATGCCCAGATCGAGTTGGGACGGTACGAGGCAGCGTTCAGGACCTTGCAGCGGATGGTCGACCTTCGACCCGATCTGTCCTCGTACGCCCGCGCGTCCTACGCCCGCGAGCTCCAGGGAGACGTGCCCGGAGCCGTCCACGACATGAGGCTCGCTCTTCAGGCGGCGGGCACGCCGAACGACCAGGCGTTCACGTGTTACTACCTGGGAGAGCTGGCGTTCAACGGCGGACACGTCGATCGGGCGCTTCACTGGTACCGGCGAGGAGCCGCGCTGGCGCCCGAGTATTACCCGCCGCAGGCCGGCATCGCCAAGGCCGAATGGGCAGAAGGTCGCCTCACGTCGGCCATCCGCGACTACCGGTCCGTGGTGGCCCGCTATCCGCTGCCCGAGTACGCGATCGCTCTCGGCGACCTGTACACCGTCACGGGGCAAACGGCTGCCGCCCGGAGGCAATACGACCTGGTGCGCGTGGAAGAGCAGTTGTTTGAAGCGGCGCGGGTGAACGTGGACCTCGAGCTGGCCCTGTTCGACGCCGACCACGGAAGGCCAAGGAACGCCCTGGCCGCGGCCAGGGCCGAGTGGGCCCGTCGGCACAGCATCGTGGTCGCCGACGCCCTGGCATGGGCCCTCCATCAGAACGGGCTGGATCGGCAGGCCCTGCGGTACGTGCGGTTGTCCCATCGGGTGGGCTACCGCAGCGCGCTGTTCCGATTCCACCAGGGCATGATCGAGCTGTCGCTTGGCCTCACAGACCCCGCGCGACGTCATCTTCGGTCGGCGCTCTCGATCAACCCGCACTTCTCGATCCTGTACGCGCGTGTCGCCGAACGCGCCCTCAGTCGTCTCGGAGGGGCCCGATGAGGCGATGGATTCGCGTCCCCGCCGTGACGGGCCTGGTCATGGTGGCGCTCCTCGCCTCGGCGGAGAGAGCATCCGCGCATCCCCTCGGCAACTTCACCATCAACACCTACAGCGGCCTCGTGGTGGAGCCGAGCCAACTGGTCGTGAACTACGTCCTCGACATGGCGGAGATCCCGACGTACCAGGAGCGCACGGCGATCGACGCGAACGAGGACGGGCGGATCACCACAGCCGAGCGGGCGACCTACGCGGTCCGGAAGGCCGCCCGATTGCTCCACGGAGTGAACGCGAGCGTGAACGGCCGGGCGGTCACGCTCAACGTCGTCTCCAGCTCGATGCGATTCCGCTCCGGGCAGGCGGGCCTTCCCATCCTGCGGCTCGAAACGGTGTTCGCGGGACGGATTCCTCGGTCAGGAGCCTTGGAGTACCACGAGGGGAACTACGCCGGCCACATCGGCTGGAGGGAGATCACCGCAGTGGGCGCGAGCGGCGACGTGATCCTGCGTTCCTCGGTCCCACGCACGAGCCTGAGCGACGACCTCCTGCACTACCCGACCGCCCTGCTGTCCAACCCGCTCGATGCGACGGCTGCGACGGTGTCGTTCGGACCCGGGGTGAGCGGCGCAGGCGCAGCACCGGTCCGTTCGGACGCCTCCGTGGGTGGTGCCAGGCCGGGGATCAGCGGAGCAGCCTTCGCCCGCCTGGCCACGTGGAGCCACGTGTCATTCCCGGTCCTCCTGGTGGCCCTCGTTTTGGCCATGGGGTTCGGGGCCGCGCATGCGCTCCTGCCCGGCCACGGCAAGACCATCATGGCCGCGACGCTCCTGGGGGCAGGAGGTCGCACTCGCCAGGCCGTTCAGGTCGGTGTGGCCGTGGCCTTCATGCACACGGCCACGGTGCTGGTCTTGGGCGTGGTGGCCACGACGCTCCTGCGTTTCGCTCCCGAACAGGTGTATCCCTGGCTGACGCTCGGCACGGGAATCCTGGTGCTGGGACTCGGAGGGACGATGTTCCTCACTCGGTACCGGGCTTCGCGCGCACACCGTGACAACACGCATACACACGTCGACGGCCACACCCACGCCCTTCCTGTTTCCGACCGGCCCCTCTCACGGAAAGGCCTGGTGACCCTTGCTCTGGCCGGCGGGATATTGCCCTCTCCGACGGCGCTGGTGGTCCTGGTGTCGACGGTCGGCGTCCAGCACCGCGCGGCGTTCGGGCTGGCGCTCGTCGTCGCCTTCAGCGTGGGCCTGGCATCGGCCCTGGTGGGGGTGGGCCTCCTCGCGCTCCGGATCCGGGCGTTCACCTTCCGGCGACTCACCGGGCGGCTCGCGAGCCTCCTCCCGGTGGTGTCGGCCGCCATCGTGATCTGCGTCGGCCTGTTCCTCTCGGCGAAAGGAGCGATGACCGTATGAAGCGCGTCCCCAATGCTCTTGTCCTGCTGTGCGCGGCTGCCGTCTTGACGGCGTGCTCGCACGCCGATCGTCACCACGCGGCGGACGACGTGGTTCTCATCCAGCGGGGGAGCCGGGGCACGAACGCCTATGCGCTGGCGTACCAGACATGTGCCACCACCCGCCCGCAGCGGATCGTCGCGGACGTCATGGCGCCGTCGTTCGAACCGTCGACGGTGGCGAGTTCGCTCGCGCGGGCCTCGTTCGCTGCGCCGGCGCGTGCCGCAGCCGCCCGAGGGTGTCTGGACGCTCTCCAGGGCCGAGCGCCTCATCCGCCGAACTAGCTACGGCTAGACGCGGATCGGTGCGCCGAAGACCGGCTTCGTCGTCGGCGCCGCGCTCCCTGGCCTCGGCTCGATGGTGACGGCGATCTCCGTCGCACCCGACAGGTCGATCCGGACGGGCAGCACGACCTGCTCCTCTCCGGCGCCGAACGTCCCGGCCGGGACCGGTGTCTGGTTCCGGATCACCCACAGCTCGTACACATGGTCGGGTGGGAGCGCGGCGAGACCGGAACCGACGAGGTACGCGGACCGGCCTTCGGGCTGGTAGACGAACGCGAGCGATCCGGATCCGCCGGTCGAAGCCAGTCGCACTGCCTGGGGCCCGACGGCACCGCCGCGAACGACGTACCCGCCGACGCCGCCTGCGAGGACCAACGCGGCGGCCGCGGCGATGGCCGCAGCGGAACGCCGCCATCCGATGGCGCGCGGCGACTCTGGTAGCTGTCCCATCCGCTCTGAATCCCCCGGCTCCGCCACGATCTCGTCGACCATCCCCGCTCGCACCGGCTCGGGGTCCACGGCGAAGGCGAGCCGGCCGGCGACCTCCTGGTACGCGGTCTCGAGCTCTCGACATCCCGGGCAGTCGAGCTCGTGCGTCGCGCGCTCCTCCGCGAGATCGGCGAGCCCGTCGTGGTCGAGCCCGTTCAGCGCCTGAGCGGCGAAGAGCTCCTCGATCCGGGAGTGGTCGCGTTCTGTCATCGCTCCATCTCCAGCAGCGCCGACCGCAGGCGGCGCATCGCGAGCAACGTCCTCGACTTGACCGTCCCGAGCGGCAGCGACAGCTTCGCCGCGATCATGGTCTGCGAGAGCCCTCCGAAGTACATGAGCTCGATCACCTGGCGTTGATCCGCCGGGAGCTCATCGATGGCACGACGGACGGCGGCGCGTTCCTCCGGGAGGCCGATCTCCTCGACCACCTGCTCGGCGGGATCGGAGCCGACAGGATCCGGCTCTGCCACGGCGTCATCGGCCCTGCGACGATAGGCCTCTTCGCGCCGGATGAGGTCGACGGCCCGGTTGTGCACCGTCGAAAGGAGCCACGATCGGACCGATCCTCGCTCCGGGTCGTACCCGGCGGGATTGCGCCATACCGAGAGGAACGCCTCCTGCACGATCTCCTCTGCCAAGAACGCCTGTCCGACGATCCGCCTGGCCAGGGCCTGAGCGGTGGGAGCGTACCTGGCGAACAGCCGGCGGAACGCGTCCTGGTTCGCCATCGCGATCTGGCGCATCAGGTCGCGGTCGCGCGCGTCTCCAAGGTCCCCCCTCCTCATCGAGTGATCCTTGGGTGTGCGCTCGAGCAGTTCCAAGTGTGTGGCCACGGCGGTCCGGTCCGTCCAACTCCGCTCCGTGATTCGCACCCGGCCCGCGCCCGGATCAATAGGCCGCCCACGGTCGAAACCCTACGGCAGCACGAGCACCCGGTGGACGGGGGAGGCCTGACGTCCGAAACGTGGATGGCGGTGAACAGGCACCGTCAAGGATTCGGCACCACGCAGAACTCACCCTTCGGTGGTGGGCACATGGTGCACAGACCCACGGGATACACACCACGCATGGGGCTCAGATGAACGTGCGCGACAACGCTCGGACCTGCGGTTTCGGAGCAAATCGGCATCTCGCTGGTGGACCGAGCGGGCTCTCAGGGGCAGGTCAGGAGTAGTACTCGATGATCAAGCGCTCCTCGATTGGCACCGGGAGCGGGATCTCGCCGCGCTCGGGCAGGCGGGAGAGCGTGCCCTTCACCTCGTCCTTGTTCCGGTAGAGGTATACCGGGGGCTCGGGCGTGAGCTCCAGGGCCTCCCGGACAGAGACGAGGTTGCGGCCCTTCTGGCCGACCTCGACGGTCTGGCCCGGCTTCACCTGCGCGCTTGGCACGTCGATCCGCCGTCCATCCACGAGCACGTGGCCGTGGGACACGAGCTGGCGGGCCTGGCGCTGCGTCAGCGCGAACCCCAGGCGAAGGACGATAGCGTCCAGCCGCGTCTCGAGCTGGCGGATGAGCTCCTCGCCGGTCACTCCGGTCCGCCGGGAGGCCCGATCGTAGTAGACGCGCATCTGGCGCTCCCCGACACCGTAGATGGCACGGAGCTTCTGCTTCTCCAGGAGCCGGACCTGGTACTCAGACAGGCGCTTGCGGCCCCGGCCGTGCTGGCCCGGTGGATAGGGACGCTTGTTGGCCGGGCAGTTGGGGCGGCCGCAGAGCGGCACGCCGACCCGGCGGCAGGTTCGATGAGCGGGTCCGAACTTGTCCATGCGACCAGTCAGCGTACCAACCGAGAAGCGCGTTCGACCGCGGCCGATAGCATCGCGGGCCGTGGATCTCGCAGGCAGGATCGTGGGGAGCGTGCTTGGACTCGCGCTCGGTGATGCCCTGGGCGCTCCGTTCGAGGGCCGGCGGGCGGCGGAGATTCCCGACCCGTTGCCGGCGCTGGAGCTTCCGTGGATGGGCTTGCCACCTGGCTCGACCACCGACGACACGGCCATGGCCCGCAACCTGGTCCGGAGCCTGGCCGCTCGGGGCGAGCTCGACCCGGACGATCTGGTGGCCCGGCATCTGGAGTGGTTCCGGTCCGATCCGCCCGACGTCGGCGCCTTCACCCGGCGCGTGCTGTCACGAGTCGATCGAGGCGAGGATGCGTTCGAGGCCGCCAGGTCGGTGTGGGAGGAACGCGGGCCGGAGGTCTCCGCCGGCAACGGCTCGGTGATGTACTGCGCGCCCCTCGGCCTGGCGTACGCGGATCGCGCGGAGGAGTTGCTCGACGTGGCTCCGAGGCTGTCGGCGCTCACCCACTTCGACGAACGGTGCCGGACGGCGGTGCTGGCCGTGACCCTCGCCGTCGCGGCCCTGGCCCGCGGCCAGTCATCTGAGGGGGCGGTGACGGCCGCACTGGCCGCCGTCGTCGACCGGGATGGTGGGGAGGAGCTCGAGTACCTGGTCGAGATGGCAGGGGTGGGGCGGCGGATCGATGGCCCGGACCAGAGCTTCTGTTTGTTCACGGCCGGGGTCGGACTTCAGTCGCTCCTCGGTACCGGTGACTTCGAGGCCGAGGTGAGGCGTGTCGTCTCGCTCGGCGGGGATACCGACACGAACGCCGCCGTCGCAGGCGCGCTCCTCGGCGCGCTCGTGGGTGAGGGCGGCCTGCCTCACGCCTGGCTCGACCGCCTGGAGGACCGGAAAGCCATCCGGGCCGAGGCGCTGGCCCTGGTCACTCCGGGCCGAAGATCGAATCGATCTCCTGAAGCGTAGGGGCGTCGAGGGTCACGTCGCCCGCGGCCGCGTTCGACCTGACGTGTGCGGGATCCCTGCTGCCGGCGATGGCCGCCGTCACGCCCTCCTGATGGATCGCCCATGCCAGCGCCAGCGTGGACACCGGGATGCCGAGCCGCTCGGCGACCGAGCGGAGGCGCGCCACCCGCTCGAGGTTCCGCTCGAAGTTCTCCGGGGAGAACGGCCCGATCCCCTCCTTCTTGGATCCCGCGCGCTGCTGGCCCCGCCAGTCCCCCGGGTGGAACATCGTGTCCGGGCCGATGGCATCGGTCAGCAGCCCGAAGCCCAGTGGTCCATACGCGAGGTAGCCGATGCCCTGCTTGGCCAGCCACGGCAGGAACTCCGCGCGATCGTCCTGGTAGACCAGCGAGAACTGGTTCTGGACAGAGCTGACCGGATGGATCGGCAGGCACCGCTCGATCCGGGGCAGGTCGAAGTTCGAGACCCCGATGTGCAGCGACAACCCCTCCTTCACCACCTCGGCCATCGCTCCCCACGTGTCCTCGACCGGGATCCGGTCGTCCCGCCAGTGCACCTGATACAGGTCGACGTGGTCGGTCTGCAGCCGGGCGAGCGAGCCCCGGATGGCCTTTCGGATCCCCTCCGGGTGGATCCCCGAGCCTTCCTCGTCCGGCGCCACCTTGGTGAAGATCAGGACCTCGTCGCGCCGGCCGGCGACGGCCCGGGCCACGAGCTCCTCCGAACGGCCCTGCCCGTAGACCTCGGCCGTGTCGATCCAATTGATCCCGACGTCGAAGATCACTCGCATAGAGTCGACAACGGCGTCGTCCGAGGCGTTCGGTCCCCAGTCGGCGCCGCCCGCCTCCCACGCGCCGTAGCCGATCACCGAGATCTCCGGACCATCCGCACCGAGCGTTCGTGTCCTCACGTTGTGGCCTCCTTCATCTCTCGCTCATCTCGGGGAACCGGGCGGCCAGCGAGGGGAGCACGTGCCTCGCGCCGGCCGAACGCAATTCCTCGACCGAGAACTTCCCGCTGGCCACGGCCACCGACACGGCACCCACGGCTCGAGCGGCTTCCACGTTGAGCGGCGTGTCGCCCACCACGAATACCCGATCCGGCGTGACGTCGTGGCCGTGGAGCATCGCGGCCTTGTCGATCGCGCCCCGGGTGAGCTTCGCCCGATCGTCCGAGTCCGATCCGTACCCGCCGAACACGAAGAACCGGTTGAGGTCGGCTCGGGACAGCTTCACGCGAGCGGCGCCCTCCATCGCCCCCGACACCAACCCAAGCATCGTTCCCGCGTCGGACAGCATGAGCAGCAGGTCCTCGACCCCGTCGAGCACACGGTAGCCCCCGGAGGTCCGCACCTCCTCCGAGAGCCGTAAGAGGTACACGGCGAACAGGCGAGCCAGCTCGGCCTCGCTCGGTTCCCGTCCCACCGCGGCCTCGAAGGTCTTCCGGGCCACCACCGGGTCGGTCTCCCCGGCCGCGGTGTGCGAGCCGATGTCGGCGGAGATCCCGTACAGCTTGTCGAACGCGTGCGTCCAGCTTCTCGCGCCCGCTCCTCCGCTGTCGATCAGGGTGCCGTCGACGTCGAAGAGGACCACTGTCGGGAGGCTCACAGCCCGGGTCACGCCGTCTCGAACAACACCGCGCGGGCCGGGCCGCCATCCCCATCCACGATCTTGAGCGGCAGCACGGCCAGCGTGTACTCGCCCGGCTCGACGTCGCTGAGGTCCAGCCCCTCCACGATGACCACGCCGTTCGAGAGCAGCTCGACATGGGTGGGATGCCCGGGAGCTCCCTTCTGCTCGATCGACAGGAAGTCCACGCCGAACAGCTTGATCCCCGCGGCTACCACCCACCTCGCTCCCTCGGGCGACAGGCAGACGTACTCGTCGGGGAAGGCGGCCGGCAGGTGTCGCCAGATCTCCGAGTTGTCGCTCTTCAGCAGGACCCGCGTGGCCCCGGACGAGATCTTCAGCCCGTCGAGCTCGGCCGGGCGGAGCTGTCCGCGAAGGCCCCGGGCATCCGCGACCACGCAGTCCCCCACCAGCAGGTCGACCGGCACCCGATCCATCCCCGCAGCGCCGGGGACGAAATGGACCGGGGGGTCCACGTGCGTGCCGGTGTGGGTCCCGATCCGAAGCTCCGAGACGTTGGCGGGGTCGCCCTTCGAGATCTGGATGCGGGGAAGGATCTCCACCGGAGGGTCGCCCGGCCACACGAGCAGGTCGGGCCCGATGGGGAGCGAGACGTCGATGATCCGGTCCATCAGCTTCCTCCCTGGGATCGCAACCGCCGGTATCGCCGGATCAATGCGTTGGTGGAGGAGTCGTGCCCCAGCTTCGGCTCGGACTTCGGCTGGAGCTCCGGGACGATTCGGCCGGCCAGGACCTTACCCAGCTCTACCCCCCATTGGTCGAACGAGTCGACGTTCCAGATGGTCCCTTGGGTGAACACCTTGTGCTCGTACAGCGCCACCAGCTGGCCCAGGACCGACGGCGTGAGCTTGGTGGCAAGGATCGTGTTCGTGGGCTGGTTGCCTCGGAAGGTCCGGTGGGGAACCTGCGCCGGCGGAACGCCCTCGTCCTCCACCTCCTCCCGGGTCTTGCCGAACGCCAGGGCCTCTGTCTGAGCGAAGAGGTTCGCCATGAGCAGGTCGTGATGGTCGCCGACGGAATGGCTGGGATGCACGAACCCGAGGAAGTCGCACGGGATCACCTTGGTCCCCTGGTGGATCAGCTGGAAGTACGCGTGCTGCCCGTTGGTCCCGGGCGTTCCCCACACGATGGGGCCGGTCTGGTAGTCGACCGGGTTCCCGTCGAGGTCCACCGACTTGCCGTTGGACTCCATGTCGAGCTGCTGGAGATACGCCGGAAGCTTCTCCAGGTGCTGACTGTAGGGCAGGACGGCGTGGGTCTCCGCGCCGAAGAAGTTCCCATACCACGTCCACAGCAGTCCGAGCAGCACGGGCATGTTCCGCTCGAACGGGGTCGTCCTGAAGTGCTCGTCCATCTGCCGGAACCCGGCGAGCATGTCGCGGAAGCTCTCGGGCCCGATGGCGACCATCAGCGAGAGCCCGATGGCGGAGTCGACCGAGTATCGACCTCCCACCCAGTCCCAGAACTCGAACATGTTCTCGGTGTCGATGCCGAACTCCGCGACCTTCTCCGCGTTCGTGGAGACGGCCACGAAGTGCCTGGCGATCGCTTTCGGGGTGCCGAGCTTGGAGAGTAACCAGTCCCGGGCGGTCAGGGCGTTCGTCAGGGTCTCGAGCGTGGTGAACGTCTTCGAGGACACGATGAACAGGGTCTCTTGCGGATCGAGGTCTCGGGTGGCCTCGAAGACGTCGGTGCCGTCCACGTTGGACACGAACCGGAAGGTGAGGGACCGCTCCGAGAAGTCCTTGAGGGCCTCGTAGGCCATGGCCGGGCCCAGGTCCGAGCCACCGATGCCGATGTTCACGACGTTTCGCATGGGCTTGCCGGAGTGGCCGATCCAGTGGCCGGACCGGATGCGTTCGGCGAACCAGGCCATCCGATCGAGCACGGCATGGACCCCCGGGACCACGTTCTCCCCGTCCACCTCGATGACCTCGTCCCTCGGTGCCCGGAGCGCGACGTGGAGAGCAGGCCGGTCCTCCGTCACGTTGATGCGCTCACCGGCGAACATCGCGTCGATCCGGCGACGGAGCCCCGAGCGCTCGGCCAGGCCCACCAGGAGCTCGAGGGTCTCCCGGGTGGCCAGGTTCTTCGAGTAGTCAAGGTAGAGGTCCCCGGCCTGCAGCGTCAGGCGTTCGCCCCGATCGGGGTCCTCGGCGAACAGGTCGCGGAGGTGGACCCCTTCCATCTTGCCCCGGTGGGCCTCCAACGCTTCCCATTCGGCGGTCCGGGTGATCCTCCCGTTCGCGGCCATGGAGACCGATCCGGGCCTCAGCCCGGTTTCTCCGCGTGCCCGCCGAACTGCATGCGGAGCGCCGAGAGGACCCGGTCGGCGAACTCGGCCTCACCCTGGGACTCGAACCGGTCGAACAGGGCGGCTGAGAGGACGTGGAGGGGAACGCCCTCGTCCACGGCGGCGAGCACGGTCCACCGGCCCTCGCCGGAGTCCGACACCCGCCCCGAATACCCAATCAGGTCGGGGTCCTCGAACAGGACGGCGGCGGTCAGGTCGAGCAGCCAGGAGGCAACCACGCTCCCTCGCCGCCACACCTCCGCCACCTCGGCCGGGTCGATGTCGTACCGGTAATACTCGGGGTCGCGGAGGGGTGCCGTCTCGGCGTCGGCCTCCCGCTTCCTGGTTCCGGCGTTAGCGTTGCGGATCACGTTCAGGCCCTCGGCGTAGGCGGCCATGAGGCCGTACTCGATCCCGTTGTGGACCATCTTGACGAAGTGGCCAGCGCCGGACGGTCCGCAGTACAGGTAGCCGGCCTCGGCAGTGCTCGTCTTCGGCGAGCCGTCCCTGCCCGCCGTGCGCGGTGCCGCCTCCACGCCCGGCGCGAGGGCGGCGAAGATGGGGTCGAGGCGACGCACCACCGACCCGTCGCCCCCGATCATCAGGCAGAACCCCCGCTCCAATCCGAACACGCCGCCGGAGGTCCCGACGTCGATGAACGTGATGCCCCTCGCGTGGTACCGCTCGGCCCGCTCGATGTCGTCGCGGTAGTAGGAATTCCCACCGTCGATGATGACGTCGCCGCGGTCCATGCGCTCCGCCAGCTTGTCGGCGGTTGGGCCGGCGAAGGCGGCGGGCACCATGATCCATGCCGTTCGAGGCTTCGAGAGCTTGCTGATGAAATCATCGAGTGTGGCGGTGCCGATGGCCCCCTCCTCCTCCAGCTGGCGCACCGCGTCCTGGTTCACGTCGTAAGCCACGACCTCGTGGCCGCGTCGCATCAGCCGTCGCGAGAGGTTCGACCCCATCCGGCCAAGGCCCACCATCCCGAGCTGCACGATCCGGCTCCTTCCGCCGCGGCAAGGGTACCGCGGGGGAGATGAACGCTCTCGGGCGATCCCGGGAGTCAGCGTCTCCAGTCGCGGAACGCCGTCAGCAATGCATCCATGGCCTCGGCCGGCACCGATCCCTCGGTGAGGCGGCCGACCACACGGAGCGTCCGCCGCATCTGGTTCAGGTGGGCCGTGCAGTCCACGCACTCAGCGATGTGCTCATCGAACCGCGCTCGGTCCTCCGGCGAGAGTGCCCCCTCCAGGTACTCGGTCACGAGCTCCACGAGCTCACGGCACGTGAGGGCCTCGGCGCCCCGGTTCCGGTCGTCCACCGTGGAGTGTCCCCTGAAGGGCCCGAGACGCTACAGTCGACATCCGGCGCCTTGTAACGCCAGGAACCCTGGACGATACGGTCGATCGACCATCGTGTCTCCGGCGAATACACGGTGGCGCGAGGCCGAGCCGGGAAGGGGGACCTCCACGTGGCTGAGATCAAGGTGTACGGGGCAAGCTGGTGTCCGGACTGCCGGCGGGCCAAGCGCTTCCTGGGCGACCAGCGTGTCCCGTTCGAGTGGCACGACATCGAACAGGATCCCGACGGCGTCAACGTCGTCCAGGCCAGGAACAACGGGAACAACGTCATCCCCACGATCATCTTCCCGGATGGGACCTTCCTGTCCGAGCCCACGAACGAGCAGCTGGCCGAGAAGATCGGGCTCGAGCGGATGGCCATGATGCACGTCTACGACCTGATCATCATCGGTGGAGGACCGGCAGGGCTCACGACCTCGATCTACGCAGCCCGCGAGAACCTCCAGACCCTCGTGATCGACAGCAAGGGCCTGGGCGGACAGGCCGGCGTGACCGAACGCCTCGACAACTACCCCGGCTTCCCGGAGGGCATCGGGGGAGCCGAGCTGGCCGAACGGATCGTCCGGCAGGCGCGGCGGTATGGGGTCGAGCTCCTGCAGGCCGTGTCGGTCCTCTCGGTCACGAGCGATGGCGACCAGGTGGACGTGGAGACGGCCACCGGCGACCACTACCATGCCCGGGCGGCCCTGATCGCCAGTGGCTCCTCGTACCGGCGGACGAACGCGCCCGGCGAGGACGACCTGATCGGGGCGGGCATCCACTTCTGCGCCACCTGCGATGGGCCGTTCTACAAGGGCGCCAAAGAGTTGGTCGTTCTGGGCGGCGGGAACAGCGGGCTGGAGGAGGGCCTATTCCTCACTCAGTTCGTGGACAAGGTCACAGTGGTCGAGCGGGGGGACCGGCTCCGCGGAAACAAGCTGTTGCAGGACAAGGTGAACATGCACAAGCAGATGGAGGTCCTCCTCAACCGGTCGGTGAAGGAGTTCAGGGCGAAGGAGGATGGGAGCGGGAAGCTCGGGTCGATCACGCTGGAGAGCGTTCCGGCTGGGACGGTCGAGGAGCTTCACCCCGCCGGCTGCTTCGTGTTCATCGGTCTGGATCCGAACACGGAGTTCATCAAGGGTTCGGTCGATCTGGACGACCGGGGGCTGATCGGCACCGACATGGGCTTCCAGACCAGCATGCCGGGGGTGTTCGCGGCGGGCGACGTGCGGTCCGGATCCACGAAGCAGCTGGCCTCAGCGGTGGGCGAGGGCGCGGGCGCCGCGATCGCCATCCGCCAGTACCTCGAGAACAAGGATCGCAACTGATGACGATGCTGGCCGTCACGGTCGGCCCCCCCACGCCGAACTCTGGCGCGCTGGAGAAGGTGCCCGAGCCCGATCCGGCCGAGGGCTCGATCCTGTGCGAGACCATCGCGGTCGGGGTCGATGGCACGGACAACGAGATCGTCCAGGGCAAGTACGGCGAAGCCCCTCCGGGCAGAGACCGGCTGATCCTGGGGCACGAGTCACTGGGGCGGGTGCTCGAGGCGCCGGCCGCGAGCGGGTTCGCCCCCGGCGAGCTGGTGGTGGGCTTCGTTCGCCGGCCGGACCCCGAACCGTGCGACAGCTGCGCGGCCGGGGAATGGGACATGTGCCGAAACGGCATGTACACGGAGCGGGGCATCAAGGGGCGTCACGGATTCCTGTCGGAGCGGTTCCGGATCGAGCCGGAGTTCGCCGTGAAGGCCGATCCTGCTCTCGGACGCCTGGCGGTGCTCACCGAGCCCACGTCGGTCGTGGCCAAGGCCTGGGAGCACGTCGAGCGGATCGGCCATCGTGCGGTCTGGGAGCCGAGGCGGGCCCTGGTGACTGGAGCGGGACCGCTGGGGCTCCTGGGCGCCATGCTCGGCCGCCAACGCGGGCTCGACGTCCATGTCCTCGATGTGGTCGATACGGGACTGAAGCCCGTGCTCGCCCGAGACCTCGGCGCGACCTACCACGCCGGCTCGCTGGACGACGTCGCCGGCATGTTCGACGTGGTCATCGATTGCACGGGCGCGGGGCCACTCGTGTTCCATGCCATCGACCATCTTGGCGCCGATGGCGTGATGTGCCTGACGGGCATCTCGCCGGCCGGGCGCACGGTGCCTCTCGATGTAGACACGCTGAACAAACAGATGGTGCTGAACAACAACGTGGTGTTCGGCTCGGTGAACGCCAACCGCCGGCACTACGAGCAGGCTGCGGACGCGCTGGCGCGGACCGACCGAGGGTGGCTGGACCGGTTGGTGACCAGGTGGGTGCCGCTCGCCGCATGGGTGGAGGCGCTCGAGCGGCGTGACGGGGACGTGAAGACGGTCGTGGAGATCGGCCGGATCTGAGGGGGCGGGATTGGACGCGAAGGAGATCTTCGAGCTGATCGTGAAGGCGGACGAGCGGTTGAAGTACGCCACGCCCGACAAGGCCGACGCGAGGAAAGCCCAGGCCCGGGACCTGTTGGTGCAGGCGTTGGAGGAGGCGCGGGCCATCGGGAACGAGCAACTCGTGCAGCAGGCCGAGACCCGCCTGGCGGATCTCGGCATGCCCCCGGTCGCCGGCGGCGCCGGCGACCGGGAGGATGCGCCGGCCGTGCACGGCTCGCCCGCCCCTCAAGCCAAACCGGCGTCGCCGGTGGGGAGGCGGCCGACGCCGCTCGACCCCTACCCCGAGCCGCGGCCGGAGGTGAGGGGTGGCGACGAGAAGTCCTACCCACCGGAGCTCGGCACCGACGCCATCGCCATCCTTGAGGGCCGCACGTTCATGTTCTCCGACTCGCTCGGCGACGTGCCGACGGGCTCCATCGGCGGGCTGCTCCACGACGACACTCGGTTCCTGTCGAGCTGGGAGCTCACGCTGAACGGCGAACCCCTGTCGCTGCTGAAGTCCCGAGTCGTCGACTACTACTCGGCCGCGTTCTTCCTGACCAACCCTGAGGCGCCGGGGCTCCGAGCGAACACCTTGACCGTCCGGCGTTTCCGGTTCGTCGGCAACGGGCTCCACGAGCAGGTCGGCGTGTACAACTCCGCGCCGGAGCCCGTTCGCTTCGAGCTCCGGCTGCGAGTGGGCGCGGACTTCGCCGACCTCTTCGAGGTCAAGAGCTCGGTGCGGGACCGGAGCGCCAAGATCGACATCGAGCACGACCCGGAGCTCACACTGCTCCATTTCCACTACGAGAACGAGGCATACCTCGCCGAAACCAACGTGGAGGTCCGCAGGAGCGGAGTCATGCGCCAGGGCATCGAGGAGCGGCTCGATCCCTCGTCGATGCTGGAGCCCGAGCTGCTCCAGGAGAGACGTCCGGCGATCGACGGAAACGATCTTGTGTGGGACGTGGAGCTCGACTCCCGGACCGGGCTCGTCTTCGTCCTGCGCGTGACCGTCCGCGTGAACGAGGACGTGCTCGAGCCGATGCACGAGGAGTTCGGGGAAGAGCAGCAGCGTGCCGAGGGCGCTCTCACGAACTGGCTCGAGGGGGTGCCGCGGTTCCAATCGGACAACGCCGTGCTGAAGAGTGTCTTCGACAAGTCCACGCTGGACCTCGCCGCGCTTCGGATCGCCGGAGAGCTCGGCGGCGAGTCCTACGTTCTGCCGGCGGCGGGCCTTCCCTGGTTCATGACCCTGTTCGGGCGCGACACCCTGGTCACCGCGCTCCAGACGGTCTGGGTCGGCCCGGAGCTCGCGCGGGGGGCGCTGCACCTGCTCGGCGTCCTGCAGGGCAAGGAGATCAACGACTTCAAGGATGAGGAACCGGGCAAGATCCTCCACGAGGTGCGGAACGGTGAGCTCACCACTCTCGGTGAGAAGCCCCACAGCCCGTACTACGGCACGGCCGACGCCACCCCCCTCTACCTGATCCTGATGTCGGAGTACTGGCGGCACGGCGACGACGAGGGATTCGTCCGGGCTCGGTGGAAGAACGTGCTGGCCGCCCTGGAGTGGATCGATCGATACGGGGACCGCGATGGCGACGGATATGTCGAGTACGGCACCCGGTCATCCCAGGGGCTGGGCAACCAGTGCTGGAAGGACTCGTGGGATGGCATCCAGTACTCGAATGGGGCGATCCCGTATCTCCCCATCGCCAGCGCCGAGATTCAGGGGTACGTCTACGACGCCAAGCTCCGCGTGGCGGAGATGGCCGAACGCCTGATGGACGATTCGGAGCTCGCCGCGAGCCTCCGAAAGCAGGCCGACGAGCTGTACGAGCGGTTCAACCGGGACTTCTGGTCCGGCGACCGGGGGGGCTTCTACGTCGTCGGGCTCGACGGCGATAAGCAGGCCATCGACTCGATGACCTCGAACATGGGCCACCTGCTGTGGTCGGGGATCGTTCCCGAGGATCGGGCCCGGATCGTGGCGGACCACTTGATGTCAGAGGACATGTTCTCGGGGTGGGGAGTGCGGACTCTCTCGCGCATGGACGGCGGCTTCAACCCCATCGGCTACCACGTGGGGACGATCTGGCCCCATGACAACTCGATCGTGGCCATGGGCCTGGTCCGATCTGGCTTCCGGGATGACGCCAACCGGATCGGCCTGGGTCAGTTGGAGGCGGCCGCGTTCAGCGACTTCCGCCTGCCGGAGGCCTTCGCCGGATTCGACCGGAGCATCGGACGGTTCCCTGTGCCATATCCAACGGCGTGTAGCCCTCAAGCCTGGGCCACCGGCGCGCCGTTCGTGTTCGTCAGGAACATGCTCGGGCTGGACGTGCGTGACGGCGAGGTGCGGATCGACCCTGTCGTCCCGGAGGCGATCGGGCGGATCTACGTTCACGGGATGCACGCGTTCGGGACCCACTGGGATCTCGAAGCCATCGGCACGAACGGACACGTCCGCCTGACTAAGTAGGAGCGGACCAGAACCCGCTGAAGGGTCTGCCAGTCTATGCGCCCTTCCAGTCGCGGAAGGCCTGCAAGAGCTGGTCCCGAACATCCGCCGGTACGGACTCCTCGGTCACGCGTCCGGCCAGGCGGATCGTCTCGCGGACCTGCGCCAGGTAGGTCGTGCAGGGATCGCAGCTCGAAAGGTGCGCCTCGAACCGGGCGCGCTCGCCTTCGGCGAGCGCGCCCTCCAGATAGTCGTTCATGAGCTCGACCATCTCGCGGCACGTCAGGTCGGCTGACGCCGTCACGCCTTCGTCATCTCCTCCTGGAAGTATCGTTCCAGCGCGGCCCTGACCTTCGACCTTGCTCGGTGGAGGAGCACGCGCTGGTTCGTGGCGCTGATGTGGAGCGCGTCACATACCTCGTCCGAGCTCCACCCGAGGACGTCGCGGAGGCGGATCACCTCGCGCTGGTTCGGCGGCAGGGCGTCGATGGATTCCCGGACGTGGTCCAGCGTCTCCTGCGACAGTAATCGGTCCTCGGGGACGCCTTCCCAGCTCGTCGGCCCGTCGAGCCAACCGTACGGTGAGCGGTCGCCCGCAGGCCGGAACCGCTCCGGCTCGACCGCGGGCTCGAACTCCGGGTCCGGTGACCACAGCGACGAGAACGGGATCGAGCGGCTCTCTCGTTGTCCACGCGTCTTCGCCGTGTTCACCAGGATCCGGAAGATCCAGGTTCGAAGGGACGACCGTCCCTGGAACCCGTTCAGGCCCTTCAGCACTCCGAGCCAAGCCTCCTGGACCACGTCCTCGGCGACGGCACGGGTGGGAACGTACATCCGGGCCAGCCGGAGCATGGCCGGGCCGTATCGTTCGACGAGCATCATGAACGCAACCTCGTCCCCCGCACGAAGGGCCTGAACGAGTTGCAGGTCCTCCGCGGACGCCACCGAACCTTCCGACTCCCCAGTCATGCGAGAGAGCCTACCGTCGGTCGCCCGTGGGGGGGCGGGATGAATGCAGCCGTCGACGACTACGGGCGGGCCGCCCCCACGTAGACGTTCCACTCGACCGGACGCATCTGGACCACGGTGCCGGTGTAGGGCGCATCGATCATCCGGCCCCCGCCGACATAGATCCCGACGTGGTGGATGGGCGAGTAGAAGAAGACGAGGTCGCCTGGTTGGAGGTCGCTCTGGGCTACATGTGGGAGCACCGCGTACTGCATCTCCGAGGAGTGGGGGAGCGAGACGCCGGCGTGAGCCCACGCCCACATCGTGAGGCCGGAGCAATCGAACCCCGACTCGGGGCTCGACCCTGCGAACTGGTACGGCACGCCGATCACCGAGTAGGCCGCATCGATGGCGGCCTGTGCGTTCGCGTTGAGTGCCGGAGGTGGGCCGCCCGGTGGCGGTGAGATCGAATATGAAGCGGCACTTGCGGCGGCCTGAGCGGCGAGCGCGTCGTGATACTCCCGATTCAGGCTCTCGTACAGCGACTTGGCCTGGTCGATCCCCCGTCGGATCTCGGATTGCTTCCGCTGGAGCGAGGCGAGGAGCTCCTGCTGCAGGGCAAGTGCGTCCGACAACCTTGCCGCTATCCATGTCGCCTGCTGCTGCGCGGTGGCGGCCCGGTTCGCCAGATCGGTGTCGGCCTGGGCTATGGCCCCCATGAATTCAAGGCGGTCGGAGAATTCGGCGAACGACGAGGCTCCCAGGAGCATCTCCAGCTCGGACCCGACCCCCTGGTAGGCCCTGGTGGCCCGAGCGTTCAGGTCTCCCATCGCCGTCAGCGCTGCTGCGTGGGCCTTGTCGGCCTCCGCCCGGGTCGCCGCCAGGCGGGACTGGATCTCTTGGAGCTTCACCTGCTCCTGGTCGTATTGCTCGACCATGATCCCCAGGCGTTGGTTCAACGCGTCGAGCTTGTCCTTGGCCGCCCGCACGTCTTCCTGCGACGGAGCGGCCGAGGAGAGGGTTGCAGAAGCGACGGATGCGGAAAGCATGATCAGCAGGGCCAGTGCGCCCCGCGCCAGACGACTTCGGTTCCCGGCTCGCTCTCCCCGCATCCAAAAGAGGCTGCTCATGGCAGCCGGGCAAGACCGTATAGGGCGCGCCGAGGGTTCGTCAAACACATCTGCGTTGTATCGGCGGGAAACGACCGGGACCTTGAGCTCGGCCGGGGATCCCGTGCACCGCAAGGCGTTCGGAGATCCCCGGCCCGAGGTCCCGGTCGGGACGGCGGGATTTGAACCCGCGACCTCAGCGTCCCGAACGCTGCGCGCTACCAAACTGCGCCACGTCCCGTCCCGGCCAGTCTATCGGCTGTCCGTCCCCCCGAGCGGGTAGGCTTGCCTGGGACCGACGAGGAGCGCCATCGGATGACCGTGCTCGCCTTCCTGCGATTCGTCATAGCCGATGCGGCCGACCGCGACCGGTTCGAGGACGATCTTGCCGCCGTTCGGAAGCTGGCTCAGGCGCAGCCCGGTCACCGGTGGAGTGAGGTCGGCCGGGACCCATGGGATCCCCGGACCTACGTCGTGGTCTCCGAATGGGACGAGGTCGAGCAGGTTCGGGCGTTCGAGCACCATCCCGAGCACGAGCTCATCATCCACCGCTGGGAGACCAGCTACGCCGAGGAGTTCGAGCACCGGCGGTTCGTCCCTTGGATCCGGCCGGTCGTGGAGGAGGCGACGGCGTGAGGATCGCCCTCATCTGCCCGCCGTGGGTCGCGGTCCCCCCGAAGGGCTATGGCGGGATCGAGTGGGTCGTGGCCCTGGAGGCCGACGGCCTGGCCGAGGCGGGGCACGACGTCACGCTCTTTGCCACGGGTGACTCCATCACCAAGTCCCGGCTCGAGTACGTCTTCGAGGTCGCTCCAGGCTCCAAAGCCATCAACGACATCATGCTCGACACCACCCACACGCTCTTCTCGTTGCGCGGTGTCCGTGAGCGATTCGAGGTCCTTCACGTGCACTCCCCGTTCTCCGCGCTCGCTGCATCTATCGAGACCGGCGTGCCGACCGTCCACACACTGCACGGCTCCTTCACGCCGGAGATGATCCGGCTGTACGACCTGGTCGGCGACCGCGCATGGTTCGTTGCGATCAGCCAGGCCCAGAAGCGGTTCCACGAGTCGCTCCAGTATGCGGGGGTCGTCTACAACGGGATCGACATGGCCTTCTACTCGTTCAACACGCAGAAGGAGGACTTCGTCCTGTTCCTGGGGCGGGCGGCGCCGGAGAAGGGATGGCGCCGGGCCATCGAGGCCGCGAAGCTCGCCGGCGAGCATCTCGTTTCTGCCGTGAAGATCGCCCATCCCACCGAAGAGGAAGAGTGGGAGCAGAACATCAAGCCCATCATCCCCAAGGAGTGGACGGTGATGGGCGAGATTTCGCAGGAGGAGAAGGTCGACCTGTTGCGGCGGGCCAAGGCGGTGCTGTTCCCCATCGACTGGCCGGAGCCCTTCGGTCTGGTCATGACCGAAGCCATGGCGTGCGGCACGCCGGTCATCGCCACGCCGCGAGGCTCGGTTCCCGAGGTCATCGAGGACGGCGTGACCGGATGGATCGTGAGCGTCGAGAACTATGCGCACGAGGCGGCCGAGAAGCTCAAGCATCTGGACCAGATCGATCCCCAGGCCTGCAGGGAGCGCGTCCAGCGGCTGTTCTCGAAGGAAGCGATGGTGGCCGGATACGAAGGGGTCTTCGAGCGCGTCATCGCGAACGGGCGCGGTGGGCGGGATGCCTGACCGAAGTACCCGCGTGGAGTCGGACAGCATGGGGGACATCGAAGTCCCGGCAGACAAGTACTGGGGAGCGCAAACCGAGCGGTCGCTTCGCCACTTCTCGATCGGGGAGGACCGGATGCCGGTCGAGATCGTGCGGGCCCTCGGCCTGTTGAAGAAGGTGGCGGCCCAGGTGAACGCGGAGCTCGGGCTCCTGCCGAAGGACAAGGCCGACCTCATCGTTCGGGCGGCCGACGAGGTCGTCGAGGGCAGGCTGGACGAGCACTTCCCGTTGTTCGTGTGGCAGACCGGCTCCGGCACGCAGTCGAACATGAACGCGAACGAGGTGATCGGGAACCGGGCCATCGAGCTGGCGGGTGGGGAGCTGGGGAGCAAGCGCCCGATCCACCCCAACGACGACGTCAACATGTCCCAATCGTCGAACGACACCTTTCCCACCGCCATGCACATCGCGGCGGCCGAGGCGATCGTGCACGGGCTGCTCCCGTCGGTTGGCGCCCTGCGCGACGCCCTCCAACGAAAGTCGGAGGAGTTCGCCGGGATCGTCAAGATCGGCCGGACCCACCTGCAGGACGCCGTGCCCCTCACGCTCGGTCAGGAGTTCTCCGGCTACGTCGCGCAGCTGGATGCCGACATCGTGCGGATCGAGCAGATACTCCCGGACCTGAACGAGCTGGCAATCGGAGGGACCGCCGTGGGGACCGGGCTGAATGCCCCCCCGGGATTCGGTCGGGCCGTGGCGGCGAAGATCGCGGAGCTGACCGGACTTCCGTTCGAAACCGCGGCGAACCCGTTCGCTGCGCTCGCCGCCCACGATGCGCTGGTCGCCGGCCACGGTGCGATCCGGACCCTTGCCGTGTCGCTGATGAAGATCGCGAACGACATCAGGTGGCTGGGTTCGGGTCCCCGCTCGGGCCTGGGCGAGCTCTTGCTCCCGGAGAACGAGCCGGGATCGTCGATCATGCCGGGAAAGGTCAACCCCACCCAGTCCGAGGCCATGACGATGGTCTGCTGTCAGGTGCTCGGCAACGATGTGACCATCGCCGTGGCCGGTTCGCAGGGCAACTTCGAGCTCAACGTGTTCAAGCCCGTCATCATCCGGAACTTCCTGCATTCGACGCGGATCCTGACCGACGCGTGCATGACGTTCCGGGAGTTCTGCGTGGCGGGGATCCAGCCCAACCGGGAGCG
>DASPWN010000150.1:0-2024 GCA_035637835.1 Actinomycetota bacterium
GGGAACGAGCTCGCACTCGCAGATGAGCTGGTCTTCATGGAGCGTGGCCTCCCGACGCTCCACGCGCGAGCCGAGCCAGTAGTACCGGCCCTGCTCGGAATCGGGCAAGGGTTCGTCCGCGGTACGGCACGGCTGGTCCACGCCGAGCTCCGCGCACAGGGCGTCGACGGTATCCTCGGCCATCAGCCGGAACGTGCAGAACTTCCCACCGGTGATGGTGAGGAACCGCTCCACGCCGTCTCGTTGCCGGTGGTTCAGCAACGTGTGGGCCCGAGTGACGTCGCGCGTGTCGGCACCCTCGGCCTGGTCCTGGTACAGCGGCCGGACCCCGCCCCACACTCGGAGCGCCCGGGCCCGGCGGAACCCCGGCACCAGGTTCTCGCCGGCGTCCATCATCTTCTGGACCTCGTCCCGGTTGATCTGCCAGTCGTCGGGATCGGCCACCTTCTGATCCGTCGTCCCGATCACCGAAACGGTGCGGATCGGAACGATGATGTCGCCGTCGGCAGGCATCTCACACCGGTTGACCACCGTGTTCACCAGCCGGTGGTTCATGGCGATCATGATGCCCTTGCCCGGGAGCACGGTGACGTCGCAGCCCGCCATGGCCGCGATCCGCCCGGCCCAGGCCCCCGAGGCGTTCACCACGTAGTCGGCGTCGATCCAGACGTCCTCACCGCCCCGGTGGTCCTTGACCAGAGCTCCCCGCACCGCCCCGCCCTCCACCGTGAGGTCCAGCACCTCGTGGTAGGGGAGGATGCGGCTCCCGTATGCCTGGGCCGACCGAGCGCAGGCCCACACGGTCTTCCACGAGTCCACGCTGGCGTCGGGAACGGCGAAGGCCCGAGAGATCAACGGGTTCATCCGCGGCTCGCGGCGGAGGGCCTCGTCGATGGGGATCTCCTCGACCGGGATGCCCGCGGCCCGGCACCCCTCCACGAACCGGTCGGCGTACTCCGGCGTGTCGATGGGCGTCGTCACGAACAGCCCGCCGGTGTCCTCGATGCAGTCGGCGGCGATCCGGCGGAGGATGCGGTTCTCGTGGATGCACTCCTCGGCCGCCTTGGGGTCCTTCACCACGTACCGGCCGCCGGAGTGGAGGAGCCCGTGGAACCGTCCGGTGGTCCCCGTGGCCAGGTCGCCCCGGTCCACCAGGACGGTGGAGAACCCGCGCATCGCCGCATCCCTGGCCACGCCGACCCCGGTCGAGCCACCCCCGATGACGAGCACGTCGGTCGAAAACGTGGCCATCCCGTCGATTCTCCTACGGGGCGCGTTCAAAGGAGCGCGGGGTGCGGCGGCTTGCCGCCGCACCCCGCGCCCCCCACCTCACGAGCTAGCCCTGGCCCTCGTCGAAGGAGCCCTCGCGGTGCTCCTCGTGCTCCTTCTCCTGGCCCTCGGCGAAATCGCCCTCCTTGTGCTCCTCGTGATCCTTCTCCTGGCCCTCGGCGAAATCGCCCTTGCGGTGCTCCTCCGGGTGCTCGGTCTCCTGGCCGGCCGCGAAGTCGCCCTCCTGGTCGTCCTTCATCGCTCCCTCCCTTCGGAAGGGGATGCCCCCTCGGGGCTGCCCGGGATCTGGGTCTGGCCGGGCACCGTCTTCGTTACGCGGCTTCCTCTACTCCTCCACCCAGTCGAACGTGCGGGTGACGGCCTTCTTCCACTGCTTGTACTCCCGATCGACCTCGGCCTTGTCCATCCTGGGGCTCCAGTCCTTGTCCTTGCCCCAGTTGGCCCGGAGGTCGTTGACCTCCTTCCAGAACCCGACGGCCAGGCCCGCCGCGTAGGCCGCCCCCAGCGCCGTTGTCTCGGCCACCGTCGGACGGATGACCGGCACGCCGAGGACGTCGGCCTGGAACTGCATCAGGAGGTCGTTGTAGACCATGCCGCCGTCGACCTTCAGCTCCTTCAGCGCGACGCCGGAGTCCGCGTTCATGGCATCCACCACCTCGCGGGTCTGCCATGCCGTGGCCTCCAGGGCCGCCCGGGCGATGTGGCCCTTGGTGACGTACCGGGTGAGCCCCACG
>DASPWN010000151.1:0-3644 GCA_035637835.1 Actinomycetota bacterium
GCTCCGCGGGGTTCTGCGCGCCGAAGAAATATCTCCTGGTCTGCCGGACGCCGAGGAAGTCGGGCATCCGCTCGACCACGGCGGCAGCCGAAGTGAGGCTCTCGCTCACGGCGGCGAGCCGCTCGAGCGCCAGTTCTCTGGCCTCGGCGACTGGCCCGAGCACGAATGAAGAGGCGGTGCGCCGGACTTCCCCCAGTGAGGTCCGGGCCATGGCGGCGGCCCTGCCCACCGCCGGACCGAGGGACTCGAGTTCCCTGACCGGGAGCGATCCTCCCGAGGGCGAAAGGCCGGCGAGCCCTCCCGGAAGGGCCTCGAGCCCGCGCTCGAGGACGAGTGCCGCATCCGCGACGCCAACGCCGGCTCTGGCCAGGGCCTGGATTGCGTCCGGCGTCCTCCCGACGAGCGGCAAGGATGCCGTGGTGGTGAGCAGCGGATTCCGGGCGTCACCGGAGGCTCGGAGGAAGTTCGCTCTGGCCGACCGGAACGACCCCCGGGCCCTCACCATGTCCCCGGCGAGCAGGGCCGCCCTTCCTCGATCCATCGCGCGCTGACCCTCGAGCAGATGAGCGCGCGCCGCCGTGGCGGGGACGAGACCCAGGGCAAGCAGGCCCGCCACCAGGACGATCCCACCGCCGAAAATCAAGAGACGGCGCTTCCATCGGCGGCGGCTCCCGGCGTCGGCCTGCCCCGCTTCGGCCGCCGGTACGACCCGGTCACCGGGTCCCGAGGGTGGTCGCGGGGTCCGAAGGTCGGTGTCAGCCACGTCTTGATCGAGGGGCCGTCGGCGTCCGAGCCAGGTGGTCCGGCCCGCATACGCATGCCTGGCGCGGAATCGATCGTGCAGGACTGCCAGGCTTCTGTGCGGCGCCCACCCCCCGACTCATCTCCCCGTTCGTCTCCCCCTGGTGCCTACGGCGATTCCCCACTGTCTGCTTAGGTCCCGTCCGCCTGCAACGTGCAGTTGCCGTAGTCGCGCTGATGCATAGGGCCCATATCTCTCGGACTCCTCGGGTTCCCGTGGGCGGACATAGCCCCGGCGTGAGTTCACTGCGGTGGCTGTGCGCTGGGCGTTCGACCACTACACGCGCTAGGAACGGCTGTCGCTTGCCACCGCGAAGGGACCACCGTCTTGCCACGAGCATGGGACCACCTTGGGCTCCACAGTCTCGGTTGGCCGACATGATCTCCGACGTTCGGATCTCGCTCAAGACGCCCTCCTCGGTTTCTGGCGTTGCCGGTACGACTCGCCCTCGATGACGAGTTCGTGGGCCGAGCTCTGCAGCCGGTCGATGGCGGACTGGGCCAGGAGCGGATCGGCCATGGCCCCCAGCCACTCCACCGGGTCCCGGTTCGAGGTCGCCACCGTGGATGCCCGGCGGTGGCGCTCCACCACCAGCTCGTACAGGTCCTGGGTCTCGGTGGGGTCCATGGCCCGCAGGGCGAAGTCGTCGAGGATCAACAGGTCCACCCGGATCATCCGGCGCATCTCCGCCTCGTAGGTCCCGTCCAGACGGGACGCCCTGAGCCGCTTCAGGAGGTGGTCGGCCCGCGTCATCACCACGGAGTGGCGCCGGCGCACCGCGATGTGGCCGAGGGCGGAGGCCAGATGGGTCTTGCCGACGCCCACCGGCCCGAGCACGAGGACCCCATGGGAGTCCTCCATGAACCGGAGGGTGGCGAGCTCCGCCCACAGCTCCCGGTCGTAGCTCACGCGAGCCTCGTGGTCCCACGCCTCCAGGACCATGGTGGCATCGAGCCCGGCCGCCCGGGCCCGCCGCGTCGCGGAGGCCAGGTCCCGCCGCTCGATCTCGTCGGAGAGCACGAGCTCCAGGAACTCGGCGTAGGGGAGCTTGCGCTGTCGCGCCAGCACCAGGCGCTCGGGCAGGGTGGCCATGACCGGCGACAGCTTGAGGCGGCGCAGGGCCCGGCGCAGGTCGGTCGAGAGCTCAGCGCTCATCGTCGTCCCCCCTGCGTCCGGCGCCGAACTCGGAGGGATCGCGGGCAAAGCGCAGCGGCACCACGTTGTCCACGACCCGGGCCGGGGGCCCCTGTTTCCCCTCCAGGGCCCGCTCCAGCATCCTCGCGATCCTGGTGACGTCGACGACGTCGAGCTCGAGCGCGCTCGCGCAGGCCTGCTCCACCCGCTCGGCCCCGTAGCGCCGGGCCAGCCCGAGCAGGCGGTACACCTGGCGCATCCGGGTCCACGGCAGCTCGGTGTCGAGCAGGCGCGTGGCGTAGACGCCCACCGATGGCCCCGCCCCCGCCGCGGTCCGCTTCAGGCGATCGAGGTCCCGCATGGCGTAGGCGACCTTCTCCTGCGGCAGGTCCTCGGCATCGGTGGAGCGTCCTCCGACCGGCTGGCGGGGATGGACCTTGACCAGGCGCCCCCGGTGGGAGATCCGCACCAGGTGGCGGTCCGCCCGGGCCTGGACCCGTTCCCCGATGAGGCCGCCCGGCACGGAGTACAGGGCCTTGGCGACCTCGACGTGGTGGTCGAGATGGACCTTGGGCTTCGCGTAGACCGGCAGGTCGTAGGGGGCCTCGGGAGCGGGACGGAGCAACGGAAGCTCCCGTGCCTCGAACACCTCGAGGGGCCTTGCCTGTGTCGTGCCGTGCACGCGCATCCCGGCCCGGCCCCGGCACCACGCGTCTGCACGGCCCTGAGCGTCCGCGATGTCACGGAACTCCTCGCCGCGGAAGAACGACTCCCGGACGAACTGCACGCTGCGCTCCACCCTGGCCTTGTCCCGAGGCCTGCGTACCCGGGCGGGGTCCACCACGAAGCCCCGGGCCTGGGCGTACTCGAGGAACGCGGCGTTGAAGCGGGGGTCGGTCGCATCGGCGTGATCGACGATCGCCTTCATGTTGTCGGGGATGACCACCGCGAACACCCCTCCGAAGAACGCCCACGCCGCATCGAAGCCCTCGATCACCGCCTCGATGCTCTGGCGGAACGTCAGGAACACGAAGGTGTGCCGGCTGTACACGGCGGTGAAGATGAGGGCCCAGGCCACCCGCCGCCGGCCCGACGCGGGGTCGGGGACCATCCCCATGCGGGCGAAGTCGACCTGCAGCTCCTTCCCGGGCTCGCCGTCGGCCAGGCGAACCGTCGTCGCCCCCTTCGAGTAGCCGAGCTCCTCGGTGCAGTACCGGTGCAGGCTCCGGTAGGGGACGGCCACGCCCTTGCGTGCGAGCAGGTCGTGGATCTTCGTCACCTTGAGGTCCTGGTTCAGCCATCCCTCGATCTTCGAGCGGTGAGGGACGAGCTCATCCCAGGCCGCCCCGTGTCCGGACGGGCGGGCGGGCCGGACGAGCTCCACCACCTGGCCGATGAGCTCATCGGTGATGGCACCCTCGCCGTGCCCCGGGAGGAGGCCCGCGGTCCGAGCGGCCTCCACGTACCGCCGGACCGTCTTGCGGTCGACCACGGCCAACCGGGCGATCTCCCGCAGTCCGTGGCCGCGGACCCACAGCCTGAGCACCTCCCTGATCTCCACCACTGGCACCTCCCGGTACCCCACGCAGCACCTCCCGTCGCCGACTCTCGGCGCTGCGTAGCACGCGATCGGACCGATTCCGTGGAGCCAGAGGGGTGGTCCCATGACTGGCAAGGGGGTGGTCCCATGGTGGTGGCAAGAACTGCG
>DASPWN010000152.1:0-15275 GCA_035637835.1 Actinomycetota bacterium
CCTGGACACCACGAACTTCTGCGTTGCGTTGATGTAGTCGGCGTACGGGTCGTCCTCGGCCGTCTTGTCGGGCCAGTAGGCCACGAAATCCTCGTAGGTCCGCCGGCCGAGCAGCATCGCGTCCGACGCATCCATGCCCGCCTGCATGGCCTGCCCCACGTCGTCGTCGAAGTAGGGCGTGGTCCACTTCTCCGGCGCCTCAGCGACGCCGTCCACCGACACGAACTCCACCGCCACGATGTCCCTCATCGCGATCTCCTCTCTTCCGATCCCTCGTCCAGTCTCCCCCAAGCAGACCGCATCGTGGGGCCGAACTCATCGCTCCCGGCGCTCAGTTTCCGAGGGCCAGCCGGTCTTGTCGTTGAATGGCTGATCACAGGGGTCCCGCCCTCTTGGTCCTCCGCGGCCCGATCGCGCCCCAGGACATCCCGGCGCTCTGCCGATGCGCCCGAGAGCTGCTGGAGCGAAGCGACGCCGAGCTGGTGGTCTGTGACGTCGAGACACTCGTCGCGCCGGACGCAGTGGCCGTCGAGGCCCTGGCCAGGGTCCAGCTCACGGCCCGGCAGCTGGGGCGCGGGGTCCGGCTCCGCCATCCATGCCACGAGCTCCGAGAGCTGCTGGCCTTCATGGGACTTGCCGACATCCTGCGGTGACCCCGACCGGCGACGCGAGACCGATCGGCCCGCAGGCGCGTGCTGGTCCTACCGTTGCAGCTGAGGTGGGAGGCCGAAGATCGGAAACAGCCGCTGAGTGTCGAGGAAGAACGTGATCCCGGCGATCCGATCGCCGGACACCTCGACGACCTGGAGCGCCCAGGGCTCCAGGATCCCCTCCCGATCGCTCGGCTTGAACTGACCGTACGCCGGCATGCCGTTGGCCTCCACCGGCACCAGGCGCGAGCCCCGACAGCCGATCCCCGGCCCCAGGCACCACCGGCGGGCGTCGTCGGGGCTTTGAAGCCACAGCTCGTAGGGCGGCATCGACCAGAACGCGTCCTCCCGCAGCAGCGATGTGAGCGAGTCCATGTCGTACCGCTCGAACGCGTCGACGTAGCGCCTCAGAAGGGCTTGCTGCTCCTGATCCATCGGCCGGCGGGCCTCGCCATCCGTCAGGTTCGCGCTTGCGAGCGTCGCCCGGGCCCGCTGGAGCGCGCTGTTGACCGACGCGACCGAGGTCTCCAGGAGCTCGGCGACCTCGGAGGCCTTCCACCGAAGGACCTCGCGCAGGATCAGCACCGCCCGTTGGCGGGCCGGGAGGTGCTGGAGCGCGGCGACGAAGGCCAGGCGGATCGCGTCCCGGGACTCCGCCACCTCGGCCGGGTCGCCTCCCGCGGGCACTACCCGCCCATCGGGTATGGGCTCGACCCACGAGGCCTCCGAGAGCGGCTCCCCCAGGAACCGCTCCTCGGCAATCCCCGCGGGTCCCAGGTCCATCGGACGGGCCCGCCGCTCCTTCCCGCTCAGCATGTCGAGGCACACGTTGGTGGCGATGCGATACAGCCACGAGCGGAGCGCCGCCCGGCCCTCGAACCCGTCGTAGCCCTTCCACGCCCGAAGCATGGTCTCCTGGACGGCGTCCTCGGCCTCGAACGCCGAGCCCAGCATCCGGTACGCGTAGGCGGTCAGCTCGGCACGGTGCTGTTCCAGCAGGTCCTGAAGGTCCTCGGACCCCCGCGTCGCCGTGCTTCCCCCCCGACTCTCGATCGCCATGTCAGCCATGATAGGCAGGACGAGGCGAAGCGATGAGTTCCGCACGCCCGGACCGTCTCATCACGGAGCACCCACTCGAGGGGGAGGCCATGACACCAAGAACCGACGAACCAACCGCAACCTCCATCCCACAGCTCCGCGCCGCCCTGAGCGGCCGGGTGATCACGCCAGACGACACCGGGTACGACGATGCCCGCCAGGTGTTCTCCGGGGAGTTCGACCGCCGGCCGGCAGCGATCGCCTTCGTCGGCGACGACGCCGACGTCGCGCGGGTGGTGGCCTTCGCAGGCGAGACGGGGCTGGAGCTGGCCGTTCGGAGTGGCGGCCACAGCGGCGCCGGACACTGCACCACCGACGGAGGGATCGTGCTCGACCTCCGGGACATGGAGGCGCTTGACGTGGACGTGGAGGGGCGGACGGCGTGGGCTCAGGCGGGCTTGACCGCGATCGAGTACTCGACTGCGGCGGGCGTCCACGGACTGGCCACCGGCTTCGGGGACACCGGATCGGTGGGGATCGGAGGGATCACGCTGGGCGGCGGGGTCGGCTACCTCGTCCGCAAGTACGGCATGACCATCGACGACCTGCTGGCCGCAGAGGTCGTGACCGCGGACGGACAACTGCTTCGGGTGGACGCCGAGCGCCACCCCGACCTGTTCTGGGCCATTCGGGGCGGTGGCGGCAACTTCGGCGTGGCCACCCGGTTTCGGTTCCGCCTCCACGAGCTCGACTCGGTCGTGGGCGGGATGTTGATGCTCCCGGCCAGCGCAGAGGTCGTCGCCGAATTCATCGCGCTTGCCGAAGCCGCGCCGGAGGAGCTGTCGACGATCGCCAACGTCATGCCGGCGCCCCCGATGCCGTTCGTCCCGGAGGAGCATCACGGCAAGCTCGTCGTGCTGGCGTTCATGTGCTATGCAGGTGAGGCCGAGGCTGGCCAGCGCGCGCTCGCGCCGTTTCGAGCGCTGACCGCTCCGCTCGCGGACATGGTGCGGCCCATCAAGTACCCGGAGATGTATCCGCCGGAGGACGAGTCGTACCACCCCACTGCGGTGACGCACACGATGTTCATCGACACCGTCGATCAGGGGGTCGCCGAGACGATCATGAAGCACCTCGAGGCCTCCGACGCGAGCATGCGGGTGGCGCAGCTCCGAGTGCTCGGCGGCGCGATGGCCCGGGTGCGGGCGGACGCCACGGCATTCGCTCACCGAGCCAGCAAGATCATGGTCAACGTCGCCTCGTTCTACGAGGGGCCCGAGGACAGAGTGGTCCGCCAGTCTTGGGTGGATGACCTCGCCACGGCGCTCCGCCAGGATGACGCCGGCGCATACGTCAATTTCCTGGTCGACGAGGGCGAGGCCCGCGTCCGCGAGGCCTACCCAGGTCCCACGTGGGACCGGCTCGCGGCCATCAAGGCCCGATACGACCCCACCAACCTGTTCCACCTCAACCAGAACATCCCGCCCCTGGCCGCCGATGGCGGGGGTCGATGAGCTTCTACCAGCGCTCGCGGTGGACCACGTCGTCGAATGCGCGTCGCTTGGGCCGCCGGATCGGTTTCACCAGCCGACCGGCCGGATAGCCCAGCGCCACGAGGATGGCCACCTCTCGGTCTTCGGGGAGCCCGAGGATCCGGCGGGCCAGGGCCTGGTCGCCGACCGAAGCGTGCCCGCTCCCGATCCCGAGATCCGCAGCAGCCAGCATGATCGACATCGTGGCCTGTCCGATGTCGTACTGGAACGTGTCCCGCTCGTCTCGGTCGTCGGAGACGGGGGTGACCAGGGCGACGGTGGCCGCCGAGGTCGCGACGTGCGCCGCGTACCGCCAGACGCTCGACAGCTCCCGAAGCCGCTCCCGGTCCGTCACCACGACGAAGTCCCACGCCTGCTGATTCACAGACGACGGCGTGCGCCTGGCGGCTTCGAGGAGTCGGTCGAGGTCCGACGGCTCGATCGTCCGCTCGGCATACCTCCGCACGTTCCGGCGAGCCCGGATCGCGTCCCACGTCTCCACGGGAGGACCATAGGCCCTCCCGGGTATCGCCGCGAGCGAAGCGGTTCCGCTCTCAGATCCGGCGGCGATAACGGAGGATCGCCAGTGGAGCGAACACCGCCGTGATGACGGCCATCCAGATCACGGCGTCGACGACCGGTTCGGCCACCGGGCCTCCAAGCAACAGCCCGCGCGCCGCGTCGATCACCGAGGTCACGGGGTTCGCCTTCACGAAGGCCTGGAGCCACCCGGGCATGGTCTCGACCCTGGCGAAGGCCGTGCTCGCGAACGTCAGGGGCAGGATGATCATGAATCCCCACGTGTTCACCGACTCGGTGGTGCGGGCGGTGATGCCGATGAAGGCCATGGGCCAGCACATCACGAGGCCCCACCCGGCCACGACCACCAGCGCGCCGAGTGCGCCGGCCGCCCCGCCTCCGAAGCGGAAGCCGAGCAGCGTCGCGAATCCGGTGATGATCAGGATGCTCCAGATGATCCTCACGCCATCCGCTGCGATCCGCCCGCCGATCACGGCCGAACGCGTGATGGGCAGCGAGCGGAACCGGTCGATCACGCCCCGCTGGAAGTCGACGTTCAGGGCGATGGCCGTGGTGAACGGTAGGAACGACACGCTCTGAACAAGGATCCCCGGGAGCGCGAACTGAAGGTACTCCCGGCTGGAGCCTGCGATGGCGCCGCCGAACACGTACACGAACAGCACGAGGAACATGAGCGGTTGGATCGACATCTCCACGAGCTGCTCGGGGGTGGCCTTGATGTGCAGCAGGTTGCGGCGGGCGATCGTCAGGGTGTTTCGGACGACGTTCGGGTGCGCGGACGGCGTCAGGGTCGCGGCGCTCATGCTCGGCTCCTCTCGTTCTTCTCGTGCTGTGCCTCGTCAGTCGTCGGATCCGTCTCGGCGAGATGCCCGGTGATGGCCAGGAACACCTCGTCCAGGCTCGGCCGGCGGAGCGACAGGTCGTCGATGGCGATCCCCTCCTCGTCGAGTCGGCGCACCACACGGCCGAGCGCCGACCGGTCGTCGATCGAGATGCTCACGACCTGTCCGTCCGTGTGCGTCCCGTCGTCGCCGTCGGCATAGGCGGCCAGGATCTTCTCGGTCTCGGGCAGGTCGGCGGGGTCGGCCGGTCGGGCCTGGAGGACCTGCCCGCCGATCCGGGTCTTCAGCTGCTGCGGTGTGCCCGCCGCGATCACCCGGCCGTGATCGATCACCACGATCTCGTCCGCGAGGCGATCGGCCTCCTCCAGGTACTGCGTGGTCAGGAGGACGGTCGTTCCCTCCGCGACGAGCCCTCGGATCATGCGCCACAACTCGAGCCGGCTCCGCGGGTCGAGGCCCGTCGTTGGCTCGTCCAGATACAGGAACCTCGGCCGTCCGACCAGGCTAGCGGCGAGGTCGAGCCGGCGCCGCATCCCGCCCGAGTAGGTCTTAACGTACTTGGTCGCCGCGTCCGAGAGCTCGAAGGCGTCCAGCAACTCCTTGGCCCGGGCGCGTGCGACCTTCGTGGGGAAGCCGAGGAGCCTGCCCAGCATGAACAGGTTCTCCTGGCCCGACAGCAGCTCGTCCACGGCGGCGTACTGCCCGGTGAGGCCGATGAGGCTCCGCACCTTCGACGGCTCTCGAACGACGTCGTGGCCGCCGACCAGCGCTCGGCCGGCGTCCGGTCGGATCAAGGTCGACAGGATCCGGATGGCGGTCGTCTTCCCAGCGCCGTTCGGCCCGAGCAGCCCGAACACGGTTCCCTCCCGGGCCACCATGTCGATGCCGTCGAGCGCCCGGACCTCCCCGAACGTCCTGACCAGGCCCTCGGCCTCGATCGCAGAAGTCATGGTTCCTCCCCTTCGATGTCGTACGGACAACGCGTCATCTGACCGCTGATCAGTCCAGACCGGCCCTGATCGCGGAACTCATCGGAACCGCCGGAAGAACTCGCGCAGGTCGCCGACCAGCAGGTCGGGGGCGTCCGAGGCGGCGAAGTGGCCGCCCCGATCGAACGTCGACCAGTGCACGATGTTGTTCGAGCGCTCGGCGAACGCCCGGACGGACCGGAAGTCGTTGGGGAACACCGAGACGCCGGTGGGCGTGTCGTTCGGCACCTCCCGATAGCCCGCTCCGGTGCGCGCATCCTCGTAGTACTGCCTGGCGGAGGACCCCGCCGTCGCGGTCACCCAGAAGATCGTGACGTGGGTGAGGAACCGGTCCCGGTCCACGTTGTCCACGTTCTCGCCGCCGAACCCCATGAACAGCTCGCTGTTCCATGCGAGCTGGCCGGCCGGGGAGTCGGTGAGCCCGTAGGCGAGCGTCTGGGGCCGGGTCTGCTGGATCTTCAGGTACCCGGAGAAGCTCTCGAAGTTCGCCAGGATCTGCATGCCTTCCCGCTCGAACTCGGTCATCTCGGCCATCTCGTTCGGATCGCCCGACGGGAACGCGAAGATCTGCAGGAGGTGCACGCCGACGAGGCCGTCGGGCTTCAGGATGCCGAGCTCGCGGGTGATGAGGGCGCCGGCGTCCCCGCCGTGCGCCCCATACCGCTCGTATCTCAGGCGTTTCATCAGCTCGTCCCACGCCCCGGCCGTCCGCGCGCTGTCCCATCCCGCGTCGAGTGTGGGGCCGGAGAACCCGTAGCCGGGGATCGAGGGGATCACGAGGTCGAAGGCATCGGCAGGATCGCCGCCGTGGGACCGGGGGTCGGTGAGCGGCCCGATGAGGTCGAGGAACTCCGCCACCGAGCCCGGCCAGCCGTGGGTGAGGATCAGCGGCATCGCGTTCAGCTCGGGCGAACGGATGTGGAGGAAGTGCACGTTCGTGCCGTCGATCGTCGTTGTGAACTGGGGGAACTCGTTGAGCCTGGCCTCCTCCTTGCGCCAGTCATATGAGGTCCGCCAGTACACGGCCATCTCACGGACGTACTCGAGCGGCGTCCCGTAACCCCACCCCACGCCGGACAGCTGGTCTGGCCACCGAGTTCGCACCAGGCGGTCCTCGAGGTCCTCGAGGTCTGCATCAGGGACGTCGATCCGGAACGGCCGGATGTCCTGGTCTGAACGCTTCGGTGGGGTCATGGCGCCTCCTCCCTCTCATGCCGCGGCGTCCTCCGCCGCATTGACCAGCAGGCTAGGGTGGGATGAGGACGTTTTCGGTCCTATTCCCGACGTATCGTGTGAACGTTCGGGAAACGTTCGATCAGGTGGAGGTGAATGGTGTTCGGCGCGTCGAGACCGGCGACCAGGCTCCTGGCCATGCTCGAGCTGCTCGAGACGCGGGGGCGCGTCAGCGGACGAGAGCTGGCCGAGCGCCTGGAGGTCGACCCCCGCACCGTGCGCCGGTACGCGGTCAAGCTCGAGGAGCTGGGCATCCCCCTCGAGGCCGAGCGCGGACCCTACGGCGGGTACCGGCTGCGCCCGGGGTTCAAGCTGCCACCGCTCATGCTCACGGACGCCGAGGCGACGGCCGTGGTCCTGGGGCTGATCGTTACCCGTCAGACCGGGATCTCCACCGAGGGACCGGCCGTCGACGAGGCGCTCGCCAAGATCCTCCGCGTGCTTCCGACCGAGCTCCGCGACCGGGTCGGCGCCCTCGAGGGGAGCCTGGGATTGACCTGGAGGACGAGGGAGCCGCAGCCACCGGCGACCGAGGTCGTCCTCACGTTGGCGGCCGCGATCCGGGCGAAGCGAAGCGTGGCCATCCGGTACGCGACGCCCGGACGCGAGGAGACCGAGCGCACGGTCGCGCCGTACGGCCTGGTGTTCCACGGCGGTCGCTGGTACCTCGCCGCCCACGACGACCGCTCGGGCGAGGTGCGAACGTTCCGGGTAGACCGGGTTCGATCCGCCGAGGCCCGCCGCGAACGGGTGGCGATCCCGGAGGGCTTCGATGCCGCTGACCACGTGGCTCGCTCGATCGCCCGAATCCCGTGGGGGTGGGAGCTCGAGGTCGAGCTGAAGACCACGCTGGAGGAGGCGTCGCGACGGATCCCGAGGACGGTCGGGACCCCCGAGGTGGTCGACGGGATGGTGCTCCTTCGAGCCCAGACCGACGACCTGGCCGCAGCGGCCCGGATGCTGGCCACGCTGCCCTGGCCGTTCGCTGTGCGCAGTCCCGACGAGCTCCGGGCCTCGCTGAAGGACGTCGCCCAGATGTTGGTGAAGGCCGCCGGGTGACCGGCGTAGCCTATCCGGGCATCCGTCCCCGGATCCGTCCCATACCGAGGAGGCACCTCTGACCGAGCTGGCCACCGACATCGATCGGGCCCGTGAGGCGCTGGCCCGGGGATCGTGGGTCGAGGCCTACGAGCGGCTCGGCTCCATCGATCCGACCCAGTTAAGTGCCCGTGACCTCGAGGGGCTGGCGGACGCGGCCTGGTGGGTCTCCCGGTGGGAGGAATCCGTCGCCGTGCGGCAGAAGGCCTATGCGGCCTACGCGGCCGCGTCCGAGGACCGATCGGCGGCGCGGCTCGCCGCGCGGCTCTGCGTCGAGCACTTCAATCGTGGGGAGCCGGCGGTCGCCGGGGGCTGGCTCATGCGAGCACAACGACACCTCCGCGAGCAGCCCGAGTGCGTCGAGCACGGCTTCCTCGCGACCATCGAGGCGAACGTGGCCCGGTTCACCGGCGACCCGGAACGCTCTGTCGCGCTCGCGAAGAAGGCCATCCAGCTCGGGCAGCGGTTCGGCGACCGAGACGTGGTCGCGGTGGCGATCCACATCGAAGGGCTTTCGCACATCGCGTCGGGCAGGGTCGTCGACGGGGTCGCCCTGCTCGATGAGGCGATGACCTCGGTGCTGGCAGGGGACCTCAGCGCCTTCTTCACCGGGATCATCTACTGCGACGTGATCGCGGCGTGTCTGGAGCTCTGCGATGTCGGGCGTGCGGGGGAGTGGAGCGACGCGGCGCGGGCGTGGTGCGAGACCGTACCCGCGGAGTCGCCGTATCCCGGCCTGTGCCGCGTCAACCGTGCCGAGGTGGCCATCCTCCGCGGGGCGTGGCCCGAGGCCGAGGCGGAGGCGACGCGGGCCTCGGAGGAGCTGATGCGCCAGGGTCCGGTGGCCTCAGGCGCCGCGTGGTATCAGGTCGGCGAGGCCCGCCGGCTCGCAGGAAACCTCGACGGCGCGGAGGAGGCGTTCACCCGCGCCCAGGAGCTCGGCTTCCAGCCGCAACCCGGATCAGCACTCCTGCGGCAGGCGCAGGGGAAGGTGGAGGCTGCCCGGAGCGCGCTCCGGGTGGCGGTCGGCGCCGAGACTGGAAACCCCCTGCGCCGCGCGAGGCTGCTGGCCGCGCAGGTCGAGGTAGCACTCGACGGGGGCGAGCTCGACGAGGCGAGCCTTGCCGTCGAGGAGCTCGAGGCGATCTCACGTGCGTTCCCCACGGCGATGCTCGCCGCGACGGTCGACACCGTTCGGGGATCACTCCTCCTCGCGCAGAGCGACCCGGAGGCAGCGTTGGAGCGGCTGCGACGGGCCTGCACGGCGTGGCAGGAGCTGCGCCTTCCGTACGAGGCGGCGCACGCCAGGGTCTTGTGCGCGCAAGCCGCGCGCGCCGTGGGCGACGAGGACGCCGGACGGGCAGAGCTTCGCGTGGCGCTCGTTGCGTTCGAAGGCCTCGGAGCGGTCCGGGATGTGGCCTCGGTCGAGGCGCTCTTGGAGGGGCCTGGGGAACTCCCCGGCGGGCTGACGGCGCGCGAGGCACAGGTCCTCCGCCTCGTCGCCGCCGGCAAGTCGAACCGTGCGATCGCCGGCGAGCTCGTGATCAGCGAGCACACGGTCGCCCGGCACGTCCAGAACATCTTCGCGAAGTTGAACATCTCGTCCCGCTCTGCGGCGACGGCGTACGCCTTCGAGCACGACCTGGTCTGACCCTCCGGGCCCTCGTGGTGATTTCTCACCACACGCCCCCGTCCCGACTTTGGCCGATTCCGGCGATGAGCGGGGCCTCGGCCAGGCCCTACGGTCGCCCACGACGATCGAGGAGGTGGCCGGAATGGGCAGCGACGGCGCGGAGCGGTTCGAGACGGTGATCATCGGAGGAGGCCAGGCGGGCCTGGCGGCCGGGTACCACCTGGCGAAGCGAGGGGTGCCGTTCGTGATCCTGGACGCCGGCGAGCGGATCGGCGACTCCTGGCGCACCCGATGGGACTCGCTTCGCCTGTTCACGCCGGCTCATTTCAACGGCCTCTCAGGGATGCGGTTCCCCGCGCCCAAGTGGAGCTTCCCCACGAAGGACGAGTTCGCGGACTACCTCGAGACATACGCGGAACGGTTCGAGCTCCCGGTCAGAACCAGCGTGAGCGTCAACGGGCTGCGGCGGGATGGGGACCGCTACGTGGTGACCTCCGGCGAGCGCCGGTTCGAGGCCGACCGCGTGGTCGTGGCGACGGGTGCGTTCCGCATCCCGAAGGTCCCCGGCCTCGCCTTCGATCTGGACCCCGGCATCGTGCAGCTGCATTCCAGCGAGTACCGGAATATCGCGCAGCTGGCCCCGGGGGCCGTCCTGGTCGTGGGCGTCGGGAACTCCGGCGCGGAGATCACGTCCGAGGTGGCCCGGAGTCACGGCACGTGGCTGTCTGGCAAGGAGACCGGCCAGATCCCCTTCCGGCACGGACCGGCAACTGCACGGACGGCCTTCCGCGTCGTCCGGTTCCTGGGCCACCACGTCATCACGAGAAGGACCCCCATCGGCCGAGGGATCGGTGCGAAGTTCTCGGTGAAGGCGAGCCCGCTGATCCGGGTGAAGACGAAGGATCTGATCGGGCTGGGGGTCCAGCGCGTCCCCAGGGTCGTGGGCGCGCGTGACGGCCTTCCCGTGCTGGACGACGGCCGGGTCCTCGAGGTGGCGAACGTCATCTGGTGCACGGGGTTCCGCCAGGACTACCGGTGGATCGACCTGCCGGTCTTCGGCCGGGACGGCCTGCCGGTTCACGATCGCGGAATCGTGCGCTCCGAGCCGGGCCTGTACTTCATGGGCCTGGTTTTCCAGTTTGCGGTGTCCTCAGACGTGATCGCTGGCGCCGGTAGGGACGGGAGATACATCGCCCGGCACATCGCATCGCAGGAGGCCGAGCGCCGGGCATCGATGAAGGAGCCGGCCGAGGTCGTCGCCAGCGACTGACGGCTGGGTTCGCGCCGGATTCACCCGAGTGGCACAATCCCCGGGTGCCCAAGGCCTACCGTCACACGGCGTTCAAGCGCTTCGGGAACGGCGTCTTGACACGCGTCGTGCGTCGCGGAAGAGGACCGAAGCCGATGCATGTGGTCACGGTTCGGGGCCGGAAGAGCGGTAAGGAGTACTCGACACCCTTCTGGCTCCTGGAACAGGGGGACGGGTGGTATTGGGTCTCGGTCTTCGGCGAGACCAACACGATCAAGAACGCCCGAGCGGCGGGTCACGTCACGGTCAGCCGGGGCGCCACACGGGATGAGGTTCGTCTGGTCGAAGTTCCGGTCGAGAGCCGCCTGCCGCTCCTTCACGAATACCTGGCGTCGAACACGAGCTCCATGGTCCGGACCTATTTCGCCACGCCGACAACGTCCGACGATGAGCTCGAGGCCCTCGCCCGAGATCACACCGTCTTCAAGCTCGAGCCCGCCTGATCGCGATCGGGCCCGGTCGCGCATCGAGTCGTCTCCACTGATAATGGCCGAGTGTCATCGGGCGTCGAGGGCCAGCCACACGTCTTCCGGGTCGGCGGGGTGTCCTATCTTCGGATGCCGGCAGAGGATCCGCGGGCCTCAGCAGCGTTCTACGAGGCCGTGTTCGGCTGGAGCCTCCGCGGCGATCCGGAGGATCCGAGCTTCGAGGACGGCACCGGGCACGTCATCGGCCACTTCATGACGGACCTGGCCGTTGCCGGCGAAGCTGGAGTGATTCCCTACATCTTCGTCGAGCGGGTCGACGACGCGCTCGACGCCGTCATTGGGCATGGCGGCGAGGTCGTGACGCCGCCGTATGAGGAGGGCGACCTGATGGTGGCGACGTTCCGCGATCCGCCGGGGAATGTGCTCGGGGTGTGGCAACGACGCTCTGATGAGGAGGTCGCTTCATTGGGTTAGAGGTGCCGCGTCAGAAGGGAGGCAACCGTGGCTGTACAGGTGAGCGCCATCATGATCGGTGTCGAGGACCTGGCCCGCTCCAAGACGTTCTACGGGGAAGGCTTGGGCTGCACGATCGACCAGGACTATCCCAATTTCGTATCGCTCAACCTGGGTGAGGGATCGTCATCACTGGCCCTCTACGAATGGAAGGCAGCGGCCCAAGATGCCGGCGTCTCCCCCGAGGGATCCGGATTCCGGGGTGTCTCATTCCATTACATCGTCCCGTCGAGCGAAGCTGTGGACGAGGTCATGGCAAAGGCGGTGGCGGCCGGTGGCGGCGTCGCAAGGGAAGCGGCAGCCTCTCAGTACGGGTACTTCGGCTACTTCCGCGACCCGGACGGCCACCTGTGGAAGGTCGCGTCCGGCTCGTAACTGGCAACGCGCTCACGAGTCGTTCCGAGGGCCGGGAACGAGCGCGCCCTCTTCGGTGTACGAGGGGCATGCGGGCGATCGTCTTCGCGGCAGCCCTCCTGCTCATTGGCTGTTCCTCGGGATCGTCCGAGACCAGCCCGAACGCGTCGCCATCCGCGGCGCCCTCATCGAACGCCTCCACCCGACCATGTCCCGTCACGTCGCCCAACGGCCTGACGCCGCCGGGAGAAGCGCCGGACGAGCTGTACTTCGGGAACGGCCGCCTGTGGACCGTCCTGTGGCCCGGAGGCCTGGTCCTCGTTCCGCCGGATGACATCGGACCGAACGGCTCGCTTGGGATGAAGTTCCCCTGGTGGCGCGGTCCGGCGATCCACGGTCACCTGCACATCCGCGGCCACGAGCTTTCTATCGGCGTCCCCGTTCGAGCCAACGCTCGCGGCTACGGCGACACCGGCTTCAACGCGAGCGGGATCGTGTTTCCCGTTGAGGGCTGCTACCGGATCCACGGCGAAGCCGATGGGGCCGTCCTCAGCTTCGTGACGATGGTCCGGTCGTGTTCGGTGCTCGCCGAGCTCTCGCCCTCCCAGCGGAGGGACTACTCGATCTGCGATTCCTGACCGGAAATCCGCATCGAGATTGACGACAACGACCGATCCCCCGGATGATGCGTGCTCGTTGTCCGGAGAGAGGAGCACGTGTCGGAACAGTTGACCGCCGCGCTCGATGCGTCAGCGCTCTCGAGGTTCCGCGATGGCTTCGCCGGTCAGATCGTCCTGCCCGAGGACGCCGGCTACGAGGCGGCCAGGATCGTGTGGAACGGCATGATCGACCGACGGCCGGCCATCGTTGTCCGGCCGACCGGCGTCGCCGACGTCCTCACTGCCCTCCGGTTCGCGCGCGAGCAGGAGCTCCAGATCGCCGTCCGGAGCGGCGGCCACAGCATCCCGGGCTTCTCGACGTGCGACGGCGGGATCGTTATCGACCTATCGAGCATGCGAGGCATCCGGGTCGATCCGGAGCGCCGTGTGGCGCGGGTGAACGGAGGCGCGCTCCTCGGCGACATCGACCACGAGGCGCAGGCGTTCGGCCTGGCGTGTCCCGTGGGCGTCGTCGCGCACACCGGCGTGGCCGGCCTGACCCTCGGCGGTGGCATGGGCCGTCTCCAGCGGAAGTACGGACTCACCATCGACAACCTGCTCTCGGTCGACGTCGTGACGGCCGACGGCCGACTGGTCCACGCGAGCGAGGACGAGAACCCCAATCTGTTCTGGGGGATCCGGGGCGCGGGGCCGAACTTCGGCATCGCGACGTCGTTCGAGTTCCGCCTCCATCCAGTCGGGCCGACGATCACGCACGGGATCGTGATGCATCCGGTGGAGCGGGCCGTCGAGGTCGCCGGGTTCTATCGCGACTTCGTCGAGACCACGCAGGACGAGATGTGGAGCGCGTTCGGCGTGGGGCTCGCCCTCCCCGAGGAGGAGTTCCCGCCGGAGGTCGCCGGCCGGCCCATCGTCTTCATGGGAGGCCTGCACTGCGGCTCCCTGGATCAGGCCGAGCGGGACTTCACCCCGATGCGGGCGTTCGGATCGCCGGTCGTGGATACCGTCGAGCAGAAGTCATACCTGACCGCGCAGCACCTGAACGACGAGGCGATGCGATGGGGGCACCGCTTCTCCATGAAGAGCGGCTTCACGGCTGGTCTTCCGGACGAGTTGGTCGATGGGTGCCTGTCGCGACTCGAGGAGGTCCCGAAGGGCGGCGACTGCTCGTTCACGTTCTGGTCGTGGGGACGTGCCATCGCCCGAGTCGACGTGGACGCGACGGCGTTCCCAACCCGCGACGCGGCCTTCTGGGCGAGCGCCGAGGCGATGTGGGACGACCCCGGATCGGACGGGGACCATCGGGAATGGGGGCGTTCGGCGATGACGGCGATCACGCCGTTTACCGTGACCGGCCGGTACGTGAACGACGTCTCGGAGCCAGGACCGGAGGATGTCGTACGTTCTGTCTATGGCGACGCCAAGTACGAACGTCTGGTCGGGCTGAAACTAGCCTGGGACCCCGACAACGTCTTCCGCCTGAACCAGAACATCCGCCCATAGCCATCGCCGCTTCCTGGACGGCCTGCGCGGGTTCGACCTAACTCAGCCGGGCTCACTTCTCGATGGAGGGTCGGCCACGCCGGGCGGCCTTCGCGCGGTCCTGTTGGGGGAGCAGAGCCTTCCGGAGCCGCACGTTCGAAGGTGTCACTTCCACGCACTCGTCCTCCCGGATGAACTCGAGCGCCTGCTCCAGAACCAATGCCCGCTTGGGGATCAACCGCGTGAACTCCTCGGCCGTGGACTGGCGGATGTTCGTGAGCTTCTTCTCCTTCGTGGGGTTCACGTCGATGTCCTCCGCCCGGGCGTTCTCGCCGACGATCATTCCCTCGTAGACATCCTCGCCCGGCCCGACGAACAGCGACCCGCGCTCCTGGAGCGTGAGCAGGGCGAACGCCGTGGTTACCCCGGCGCGGTCGGCGACGAGTGAACCCGTCGGGCGCGTTCGAAGCTCTCCGTGCCACGGCTCGTACCCCTCGAACACGTGGTGGAGCTGCCCGGTGCCGCGTGTCTCGGTCAGGAACTCTGTCCGAAAGCCGATCAGGCCGCGAGCGGGAACCAGGTGCTCCATGCGGATCCACCCGGTGCCGTGGTTCACCATGTTCTCCATCCGGCCCTTGCGAAGCGCGAGGAGCTGCGTGATCACGCCCAGGTACTCCTCGGGCGCGTCGATCGCCACGCGCTCCACAGGCTCGTGCAGGCGCCCGTCGATCGTTCGGGTGACGACCTGCGGCTTGCCGACCGTGAGCTCGAACCCCTCGCGCCGCATCACCTCGACGAGTACCGCGAGTTGGAGCTCGCCCCGGCCCTGGACCTCCCACCGGTCGGGGCGGTCGCCCTCGAGCACGCGGATCGAGACGTTGCCGACGACCTCCTGATCAAGGCGGGACTTCACCTGGCGCGCGGTGAGCTTGTCACCGTCGCGTCCGGAAACCGGCGAGGTGTTGATGCCGATCGTCATCGAGAGGGAGGGCTCGTCGACGCGGGTGACGGGCA
>DASPWN010000153.1:0-2805 GCA_035637835.1 Actinomycetota bacterium
GGTCGACGCGGAGCAGCGGACCGAGGCCGCCACGGCCTTGCTCCTCGACCTGTCCTTCTCCATGCCGCTCCGGGGCCACTTCGTGCACGCGAAGCGGATGGCCCTGGCGCTCCATGCGCTGATCGAGGGCCGATATCCGCACGATCGGCTGTACATGATCGGGTTCTCCGACTACGCGAGGAGGATGGAGCCCCAGGACCTCACGGCTGCGGGATGGGAGCGCGTCTACGGCACGAACATGCAGCACGCGTTCAACCTGGCTGGGCGGCTGCTGGGGCAGCACCCCCGCGCCACGCGGCAGGTGATCATGGTGACCGACGGCGAGCCTACGGCTCACTTGGAGGGCGAGGAGGTGTTCTTCTCCTGGCCACCCGTCCCCAGGACCATCCAGTTGACGTTGACCGAGGCGCTCCGACTGTCGCGCGCTGGCGTGACGGTGAACGTATTCATGCTGGAGGACTCGCCGGGGTTGATCCGGTTCATGGAACGCCTGGCCAAGCTGACCGCGGGGCGCGTCTTCCTGATGGACGACCGGGAGATCGGCGACTTCATCGTCCGCGACTACGTGTCGCGGCGGACGCAATAGTTCGATCCATTTCCCTCAGGTTCGCCCGGCCGTGTCCCACCACATCGTCACCAGGCGCTGCGTGTCCGGTCCCGCCGACCAGAGTCCTTCGTTCTGTACCAAGCGCGTGCCCAGGGTCTCCGCCACCTCGTCGTCGCGATCGGGCGTCAGACACAACCTTCGCCGGATGAGCCCGACCGCGTCTTCGCGCCGCTGGAACCCGCCCACTCTGGGTGGGCGCTCCACGTCCTCGCGTCTGACGTCGAATCCCGATTCGCGGAGGGTGTCCTCGGCGTCGTCGGCCGTGGGTTCGGTGGGGCGCTCGAGGCGATGGAACCGGAGCCACAGGTCGTTCATCCATGCCAGCGGGTGCGTGGGCGTGATCTCGATCACCACGCGGTGGCGAGCGTGCGCGTTCAGCCCCCGCACGAAGGGCTCGAGGTCCTGAACGTTGTACAGGACGTGCGCGCACACCACGACGTCGGCGGTCCCGACCTCATCCGCGACGTCGGGCCACCAGCCGAGGACCGGGACCGCCTCGACGCCGCCGGCCGCCGCGGCCCGGCGGAACTCCTCCAACATCGCGTCGGAGCTGTCGACGCCGGTGATCCGAGACGCCTTCGGCCACAGTCGAACCGACGCGGCCCCCGCACCCACGCCGACGTCCAGGACCGTGCCGCCGTCCGGCAGCGCCTCTGCAGCCCGAGCGGTGGTAGGTGACGGTTGGCCGATCGTCGCTCGTCCCGCACGGGACCGGAACAGCTCGGGTGGGAAGGTCCACGGCGACTCGGGGGCCCGCGAGATGATCTGGTCCGGGATGGCCCAGCTCGCCAGGGCGGCCCCCCATCGCTCCGAGGCGTTCACGGGCTCATCGCGGCGACTCAGTCTCGCTCTCTGTCATGACCTGGTCCGTGTGCTCCCCGAGGAGGGGCGGGGGGCGGCGGACCGGCAGGAGCCCGCCGGAGAGCCGGATGGGGTCGGCAACCAGGCGAAGCGCTCCTCGGGCCGGGTCCCGTACGTCCTGCACCATGGCCCGGCCTTCCGGCGAAGCGAACACCTCGTCCAGCCTCCTGACCGGAGCGCACGGCCCGCCCGCGCGCTCGAGGGCGAGCAGCCATTCGTCGGCCGGGCGTGCCCGGAAGGCATCCTGCAGCAGCGGAATCAGATCGGAGCGGTTGGAAACTCGGACGTCGTTCGTGGCGAACCGGGGATCCCCGGCCAGCTCGGGCCGTCCGATCACCTCGCAGGTAAGCCGGAAGAGCTTGTCGTTGCCGGCCGCCAGGATGAACGGGCGGTCGGCGGACTCGAACAACTGGTAGGGAACGATGTTCGGGTGCTCGTTGCCCATGGGTCCGGGTACGTCGCCGCCTAACAGGTAGTTCGCCGCCTGGTTCACCATCGCGGCGAGGCTTGCCTCGAACAGCGAGACGGTGACCTTCCGTCCCCGGCCCGTCCGAGCCCGGTCGAGGAGCGCGGCCTGGATACCGTTCGCCGCGTACAACCCGGCGATCACGTCCAAGAGCGCGACCCCGACCTTGGTGGGCTCCCGGCCTGGGTGGCCGGTAAAGCTCATCAGTCCCGAGAGGGCCTGGACGATGATGTCGTAGCCTGGTTTTGCAGCTCCCTCGCCATCTTCGGAGAACGCGACCAATGAGCAATACACCAGGCTCGGATGGAGCGAGGCGAGGGACGCATAGTCCAGCCCGAAGGTCGTCATGAGCCCGGGTCGGAAGTTCTCGACCACCACGTCCGCCCGGATGGCCAGGTCGCGGGCGGCCCCCCTTCCGTCGGCCGTCGACAGGTCGAGGACGACCGATCGTTTGTTCCTGTTGAGCGAGAGGAAGTACGCGGCATCCTCGCCGACGAACGGCGGCCCCCACCGCCTGGTGTCGTCACCGCTGCCCGGCCGCTCGACCTTTACCACGTCGGCGCCCAGGTCGGCCAAGGTCATGGTGGCGAGTGGCCCAGCGAGGACCCGGGAGAAATCCACGACTCGCACCCCGGAGAGGGGCGCATCGATGGCCGTCCGATCGGCGGGCTCGTCGCGTGGGCCTGACACCGGATCTCCACCAACGAGGGCTTCGGGGTCAACGATGGAGCCGCCGGAACCCGAAGGTTCCAGCGGCTCCATCGCGATGTATATACCGCTCCCGGCGATGGGGTCAAATCCTGGCGGCGGAGAGACGATCGCGAGGCGCCCGACCGGCTGGCGGTCCGGCCCAGAAGTTGCCACGATAGCC
>DASPWN010000154.1:0-7965 GCA_035637835.1 Actinomycetota bacterium
CCCCGACCTGGTTCCGGAAGGCCCGTGGTTCCAGTGGCATTTCGACATCATCACCGCACCCCCCGATGCGAGGGTGCTCGCGGAAACCGACCTGGGCACGCAGGCCTTCGTCGCGGGCCGGAGCCTCGGTCTCCAGTTCCACCCGGAGGTGACGCCCGAGATCATGGGCGAGTGGGTTCGGGCGTATCGTCACGAGCTCGACGCCGAAGGCATCGACCCGGATGCCCTGCTCGAGGAGACGAACCGACGCACGGGGGAGAGCAAGCGAACGTCGTGGCGGCTGCTGGAGGGCTACCTCGACCGGGTCGCCGGGCTGGGGTCCAAGGCCGCGACGTGAAGGAGACGATCGGCTCCGACGACACCAGGGTGTTCCCGCGCTTTCTCGACCTTGCGTACCCGAACGTGGAGCTGGGCGAGGGAGTCTGGCTCACCACGACCGGCGGCGAGCGGATCCTCGACGCGTGCTCCGGCGGCGCGATGGTCACGTGTCTCGGCAACGGTGTTCCCGAGCTGGTCGTGGCGGCCACCGAGCAGGCCGGGCGCATCGCCTACTTCTACAACCACCACTTCACCAGCGAGCCGCAGGAGCGGCTGGCCGACCGCATGCTCCAGGTCGTGGCGCCGGAGATGGCGCGCGTCCGGTTCGTCTCGGGGGGGTCCGAGGCGAACGAGACGGCCCTGCAGCTCGCGCGCATCTATCACGTGGACCGGGGTGACACGCAACGGTGGCGCGTGATCTCGCCGGCCCAGGCGTACCACGGTTCGACTATGGGCACGCTCGCGCTCTCGGGACGGCGGACCCTGCAGGAGCCGTACACGCCGTACCTGGCCGAGCACCTGCACATCCCGCCGAGCACGTGGCGGTTCGACCCGAGCGGTGAGGCGGCGCTGACGGAGCTGGATCGCCTCCTCGAGCAGGCGGGGCCGGAAACCATCGCCGCGTTCGTCTGCGAGCCGATCAGCGGGGCTGCCCTCCCCGGGTACGCGCCGCCAGAGAGGTTCTGGCAGGGCCTGGCGGAGCGACGCGAGGAGCACGGCTTCCTCGTGTGCCTCGACGAGGTGGTGACGGGCATCGGCCGGGCCGGGTCCTGGCTGGCCGCCCACCAGCTGCCCATCGAGCCCGATATCGTGGCCGTGGGGAAGGCCCTCGGCGCCGGCCATGCCCCCCTCGGGGCCGTGCTCTGCCGGCAGCACGTGTACGGCGCGATCGAGAAGGGGTCTCGGGAGTTCGACCTGGGGCACACGTGGGACGGCGCGCCGCTTTCCTCGGCCGTCGGCCTCGCGGTCCTCGACCTGATCGTCGAGCGAGGGCTGGTGGAGCGGGTCCGCGAGCGTGGGCCGGACCTGCTCCGCGAGCTCGAGACCGCCCTGTCAGGCTCCGAGATCGTCCGTGAGGTGCGAGGCCGCGGCTTCCTGCTCGGCGTGGAGCTCGTCGACCCGCGCGACATGACGTCGTTCCTGCCCGACGACCTGGACGCCGCAGCGCTCGTCGACGACACGGCCCTGGAGCACGGCCTGCTGGTGACGTCAACGCATCCGCAGGCGGACGGTTACGCGGGGGACCAGGTGCTGCTGGCCCCGGCATACACGAGCACCGATGGGGAGCTCGGCGAGATGGTCGAGCGGTTCGCTGCCGCGATGGGGGACGTGGAGCGAACCATCAAGCGCGCGCTGTCGAGCCCGGCGGCTGCAACGTGATCTCCGAAGGCCGCGCAGGCAACGCGGAGTTCGTGCTGCTCGGGATCCCCGACGTCAACGGGTCGATCCGAGGGAAGGCGCTGCGGCCCGCCGCGTTCGAGTCGGCGGTACGTCACGGAACCGTGATGACCGACCTGATCCTGGGCCTCGACCCGGTGGACACGCCCATCGCCGATTTCGAACGGTTCGGCATCCGGACCGGCGCGGCCGACCTGGTCGTGCACCCTGATCCCGAGACCGTCCACGAGCTGACATGGCGTCCAGGATGGCGCGTCTGCCTGGCCACCCCGAGCTGGCCCGACGGCACCCCCTGCCACTTCGCCCCACGAGAGGTGTTCCGCCATGCGCTGGACGAGATGGGGGAGCTTGGGTTCGAGACGATGGCGGCGCTGGAATACGAGATCCGCCTGTGGGATGGCGGCGGACATCCCATGTCGAGCGGCATCAGCTACAGCCTCACGGAGATCGGACGGTACGGCGAGTTCGTGTCCCAGCTCGTCCCGGCGCTGGAAGGACTGGGCATCGACCTCTCCGCCGTGCACACGGAGGCCGGCCCCGGGTTGCTCGAGCTGAACCTGGAGCCCCGGCGAGGCCTCCGCGCCGCCGACGACGCCGTGCTGGTGAAGTTCGGCGTGAAGGAGCTGGCGGCGTCGATGGGGATGCGCGCGAGCTTCCTGGCGAAAACCGCGCCCGGTGAGGAGGGATCGAGCGGGCACATCCATTTCTCGTGCTGGGACGGTCAGACGAACGCGTTCGCCGGGCCGGTCGCGGCGGACCCGGTACCGCCCGTGTTCGGCGCGGCCATCGCCGGCGTGCTGGAGCACCTGCCCGCCGCCTCCCTGCTGCTGAACCCCAACGTGAATTCGTACAAGCGCCTGGTGCCGGGGTGGTTCGCCCCGATCAACGCGACGTGGGGGTACGAGAACCGTTCCTGCGCCGTGCGGGCCATCCGCTCGGACCGACCGGAGCTGTGGCGCTTCGAGTGCCGAAGGCCGGGCGCCGACGCCAATCCCTATCTCGCTCTGGCCGCCGTGGCCGCCTCCGCCGCCGACGGCATGAAGAACAAGGCGGAGCCGCCGCCGCCGATCGAGGGCGATGCCTATGCCCTGGCGGACCTCCCGGAGCTCCCGGGCTCGCTCGAGTCGGCCATCCGGGCGTTCGAGGCGGACCAAGCCTTGCGGTCGGCGCTCGGTGAGGGATTCAGCGCGTACTACACGACGTCCCGAGCATGGGAGCTCAAGGCCTGGCGCGAGACCGTCACCGACTGGGAACGCGAGCGGTACGGGCGCTCGGTGTAGCTAAGCCTCCGAGAAGTAGACGTTCTGGCGTAGACAAGAGGTTACGAACGTGCGGGTGAGGCGGCGATCAGTGGTTTGTGTGCCCTTCACCCGTCTAAGGACCTTCAGGACATCGCCAGCCTGTCCGAAGAGCGAGGTATGCCTCGACAGCGCCGTCAGCTCCCTGCGGACGACCCGGCCGTCCCTAAGCGACGACCTCATCGGCTGCCGTGGTGGATCGCGTTGCTCGTTCTCGCATCGGCGTGTAGCCGCGCCGATGAGGCTGCATCTTCACCCTCGATGCCCTCGCGCACCACGGCTCCTTCGTCGGGCTGGGTCGCTCCCTCGCAACACGTGAACTTCCAGATGCGACAAGTCATGAAGATAGTATCGCCGTCGTCCGCGGACTGGAGCAAGACGCGGCTGACGTGCTCTGCGCAAGGGGAAGCCCTAAGTGACTGTGTTGCCTCCACGCTGGATGCGGCGCGCATCGTTCTGCTGAGACCTGAGCCGGGCGGTGAGAAGTACGTTCTCGGCCCGGTCATCGTGGATGGGACCGACGTCGAGCGGGCGACCGCGCAACTGGTGCAGCAGCCCGACTTCTGGTCCATCTCCATCGAACTCACTGCCGAAGCGGCCGAGGCGTTCAAGGCGGCCACGCAAGTGGCTGCTCGTTCCCTCGATCCCCAGAACCAGATCGCGATCATCCTCGATGGCCGCATCGTGTCCTCGCCGATAGTGTCTGGCCCGATCCCGAACGGCAACCTCATTATCACAGGCCGGGTTCACCGAGACGGAAGCGAAGGCGTTGGCGTCGAGCCTAATCGGCTCGGGTTGAGCACGCGGGCGGGCCTTCCTCAGCGAAGAGGCTTCCACCCGACTTTCGGTACCGTTCCAGCATGGGACTGACCCTTACGGCCGCAGCTCGCTACCTAATCGGAACTTCGGCATGGGAGGTGCTCGATACGCCTTCGCGAGCCGCGAATGATCTCGACGAGTTCGTGGTGAGTGCCTCAAAGAGTCCGGCGTCAGGAGCGGTCGGCGTCCTCGTTGAAGACAGCGACTACGCGTACATCGTCTTCGCCTCCAACGGAGGCCGACCTGGGCGAGTGCTGATCGGACCAGAGTCGGCGCGCGATTACAAGCAAGGTCGAACCGCGTCTGAGCGGCTGAACGACCAACGAGACCGTCCCTCGTCGCTTTTCGTGGACTGGGCGCGAACGTTCGGATTCGATGTGTCGCCCCGGGTAGTGGAGGACATCGTGGGCCATGAGTGGACGTTCGCGGAGGACGGCGTCCAGGCGCTCGTTGAACTCGTCGGCCTGCGCGACCTCCTCGGCCAACCGACAGGCGATCTTCCCGGTGAAGCAAGGATGCTGATCCTCGGGAAGACGAGAATGTGGGCGTACGTACCTGGACTTCTCAACGACGAGGTATGTGGCTGGATACGGCAACGGGTTCACCGGTGTGTGGGATCGCAACAGCCCGGCGCACCCGATCAGGCGCTTCGAGCCCGGACAAGTGGCGCTCGCCGTTCGAACCGCCATCGAGATGGAAGCGAGTCGGCCTAAATCCGATCGAGGTGGCGCGTCCTAAGCTGTCGTTTCGTGACGGAACCGACATTCTCGCAGTCCGGAGGACGGACGCCCCACCAAAACCAACGTAGGATCGGGCAATGCGGTTTGGCGTCGTCGCGTTCTAAGCCACGAATGGAGCTGAGTGGCGAGAAGGCGCTCCGGCACGAGGCCGCAGGATTCGAGTACCTCTTCGTCCCAGATCATCTGGGTCTCTCGAACCATTCGCCGCTGTGGCGGCCATGTACGCGGCCACAAACCGATTGCTGGTCGGCGCGCTTGTCTTGAACGTCGAGTTCTGGAACCCGCTACTCCTCGCCCCTGCAGATGTAACTAAGCAGCTCATGGCTAATGGACGGTTCATCCTCGACAACCGCCAAATCTCGCGTCCGCGGAACACTCCCCGGTCAAAGACATTCGCTGAGCACCGATTCGATCGCGGTGAGACGAGAGCGATCGATGACTTCGCGCCAAAAGCAGCTTGCGACTGATCAGGTTAACGAGTTACTCCAACCAAGCGGCGACAAAGAGAATCGCCGCCACGACCGCGGTACCGGCCAATATGCCGACCCGAATTGCTAATCCCGAATCGCAGTTGAACTCGTTCGATATTGTGCACCCGCTGTGGCTCGGGACGATCACCGCCGCCGTGATGCCAGCGCCGATTACGACCCAACCCATCAACCGACTCACGCGCCGCCACCGCCGACGCCGCGAACTCGATGATCTTTGACGTGGTGTCACGGCCTGCGTTTGGAATTCACACTCCCGCCCGCTGCAAGGTGTCTGCTATCTCCTCGGCACTCGCTGGGCTGAAGACGCCCGGCGGCCCCATGACTGTCAATCGCATACCCCGATCCAGCCAGATAAAGGCCGTCGATGCCGGACCCTCGACGAGCAACCCCTTGGGCCCCGTTTCCAGCTGAACAATGGACCAAGATCCCTGGCAGCCGGTACCTGGATCGCATCCTGCTAGGGACTCGAGTTCCGCCTGCGTCGTTTGCGAAATCTCCTCGACTACGACAAATGTCCCGTACTTGGGATGGTCGAAGGACCAGGCAATGACTCTTCCCGGGGGGGTGGAGAGACTGGGGTTTGTGACGAACGTGCCATTAGGCGTCCCGAGCGCGGACACGTCGACGGGGACGAAGGTAAGGAGCGTGGGCGCCTGGCCGGATGGTACCTGGACGCCTGCTCCGGCGAGAGGGGCTGTCCAGTCGATCGTCTGGTCACCACCTCTCGCAGGCTCGGATCGGGCCTCATCACGTGACCCGACTCCAGTTGAAATTGCGAGGACAGAACCCGCTCCAAGCAGCATGGCTGCACCTGCCTGTAGGTACCTCTTGACGGCGTCGGCTCTCATGTCGCCTCCCTAGCAACTCCCTGACCCGTTCAACACCTTGTATGCCGTGGAAGAGACATGGCTGTAATACCAGTTGGTGGCTGTGTCCAAGTAGCAGAAGTTCGAGGTCCAGCTATTCCAGGTGCCCGAGCTGTTCTTGTACTTCAGAGTATCTTGCGAGTCAGACATGCCCGTCACCGGACCTCCGAGTCTTGCGGCCTCGCCAGTCGCGAGTCCGCTGTGGTATCCGGTCCCGTTGTACCTGGTGATCTGGGCGAACCCGCTTCCGCAGTTCAGATGAAGCGTCCAGTCGTTGGTGCCGGCAACGTTGTTGACTCTCCATTTGTAGTAGTTGCCTGCGTTGCTTAGCTTGATGCACGAAACACCAACGACTTGCTGCCCCTTGATGTTCCCAGCGAGCCCCCACTCGGTGAAGGCGTTGAATTCGTGGGCGCCGGTCCCGCCGTTGATATGCTCTTCCCAGCCGACCTCCACCCAGTTCCCAAAGGCCCCGCCGAGCGTCACATTGGCCGTGCTTACCGCCTCGAATAGCGGGGTCCCACATGCCGTGTTTAGGGCGCGGTCGGTTAGGCGGATGTTGTTCGTGGTCCCATATGCTTGGGTGGGCCCTCCGGCAAAGACCTGCTCCTCAGTCGCGCAGTCTGCCAGTGCGCGATCAGGGAAACCGGCAACCGAGAAAAAGACGATGCACGCCGCGATCGTCGCACTCCATCTGATCGAAGAAGCCAATGCGCTTCGCCCCCTCGGTTAAGCTGGGCTTACTACCTGATTGTTCGTCAGTTGATCTTGCCTCTTCCCTCATCGCTGTGTCGAGTCGGGAGTATCACCTACTATGTGCCGTTCCTCCTGGCGTGGTCGGCCCGCACCCTGTGGCCTCGGTCTTCCTGTCCACCTTGGCCTCCCTAGTGGGGACAGAGTGGCAGGCCAGTTCGTGCCTGTCGGGGGATGGGGGAAATCGCCCTCACGACTGCGGGAATCGGCCCTTTCCCCTGCGCTTATGACCCCTCTGAGAAGTAGACGTTCTTCACCTCGGTGTACAGGTTCACCGCGTGCATGCCCATCTCCCGGCCGATGCCGCTGCGCTTGTAGCCGCCGAACGGCGCCTCGGTGTGCACGCTGTGCGAGGAGTTCACGCTGATGACCCCGGTGCGGATGGCCTTCGCCACCCGGATGGCCCGTCCGAGGTCCCGCGTCCAGATCGACCCCGAGAGCCCGTATTCGGTCTCGTTCGCCAGGCGGATGGCCTCCTCCTCGGTGTCGAATGGGATCAGGCATGCCACCGGCCCGAAGATCTCCTCCTGGGCCACACGCGTGTCGTTGCGGACGTCGGCGAGCACGGCCGGCCGGAGGTAAAACCCATCTTCGCCCCCCGCCACCTGCGGGATGTCGCCTCCGGTCACGAGGCGCGCCCCTTCCTTCTGGCCGATCTCCAGGTACTCGAGCGAGGTCTCCCGCTGGCCGGCGGAGATCATCGGCCCGAGCTCCGTCTCCTCCTCGAGGGGTGGCCCCACCCTGAGCTCGTCGGTCCGCTTGGCCATGGCTGCGACGACGTCGTCGTACGCGGACCGCTCGACGAACACGCGACTCCGAGCACAGCAGTCCTGCCCCGTGTTTCCGAACACCGACCACACGGAGCGCTCGACCGCCGTATCCATGTCGGCATCGGCGAAGACCACGTTCGCGGACTTGCCACCCAGCTCGAGCGACACCCGCGTGATGTTCCTTGCGGCCAGGGCCATGATCTTCGACCCCACCTCGGTCGAGCCGGTGAACCCCACCTTGTTCACTCGGGGGTCGGTGACCAGGGCATTGCCCACAGCCGAGCCCGGCCCCGGGAGGACGGAAATCGCCTCCGGCGGGAGGCCCGCCTCGACCAGGATCTCAGCCAGGCGGAGCACCGAGAGCGGCGTGTAGGAGGCCGGCTTGACCACGATGGTGTTCCCGCATGCGAGGGCCGGCGCGATCTTCCATGTCGAGATGACGAGGGGGAAGTTCCACGGCGTGATGAGGGCGCACACGCCCACGGGCTCACGGAGGGTCACGTCGAGCCCCG
>DASPWN010000155.1:0-5688 GCA_035637835.1 Actinomycetota bacterium
GTGAGGATGCCCTGCACGATCCCCGTGATGATCGCCGCGACGAGGATGACCACGAGCGCGTGCCAGAAATGGCCCCGCACGAGGTTCCAGGAGCGGCTCATGGCATCGGTCCCTCGGCGGTTCTCGACGATGAGCGCGGGCTCGCTCACGGACAAGAACACGAGGAAGATGATTCCCGGGATCACGAGCAGGATGAACCCCACGCCGACGACGATCCCCACGAGGAACGCGACCAAGAGCACGCTTCCGAAGCGGTTGAGGCCCCATCGGTAGCTCGCCTCGACGTCGACGGGGTCGCCGATGGTCGCCTGGGCCGCGCCGCGGAGCATCGCCGCCTGCAGGATGGCCCAGATGATCACGCCGATCGCCGCCCCGATGAGGATCACCAAGATCGTCACCCCGAAGCTCCGGGAATACTCGATCGTCGCCGGCTGCCCGAGGATCTCGACCCTGTGCGCTTTCGGCTCGCCCAGGAGGCGAACGAGCACAGCGCTGATGAACGAGAGCGGCACGACGATGACGGCGACGATCACCATCAGCTTCGCCGCGTTCTCCCTGTAGATCCGGAACGCCTCCGACAGGATCTCCCCCAGGGTCCGTGGGCGGATGCCTCCCGGTCCCGGGGGGGTCCCCGGCGGTGGAGGCGGCGGCGGCGGGATCGGCCCGCCGGGGACGTCGCTCATGAAGACCTCCTCAGTCTTGGATCAACCTCTTCCATCAGCGCCCAAGCCTAGTCCACCTGATGGGGCCGGTCCCGCCGGCGATCAAGGAGGGGTTCCCTCCCTCCGATATTCCTGCAGGGAACCATGGCAGAGGACGCTTCTCCGCTGTCCGACAGCATCCGCCGCGAGGCCAGGGTGGTGGGCCTGCGCGGCTTCGCCACGCCCTCCTTGGAGGCCGTGGAGCAGCGGCGGATGCAGTTATGGATCCTCACCACCGTCCTCTTGGTGTCCGTCAGCGCCGGGATCGCGTTCCTCTCGGTGTGGCCAGGGGCCCCGCGCACGTTCGTGTCTCCGGCGGCCCTGCGGTGGGGCGTCGTGGTGCTCTCCCTCGCGTTCTGCACCTATGCCATCGAGAAGGAGCTCCACCTCCGCAAGCTCGCTCGCCTCCTGACGGACGAGCGGGTCCTCACGGTCGCGCTTTCGAGCCGCCTGCACGAGGTCTCGCTGCTCCTCGATGCGGGGAAGGCCATGAACTCCATCCTCGAGCTGGACGCGGTCCTGGAGGTGATCCTGCGAAGCGCCACCGACCTGCTGGCCGGCAAGAGTGGATCGATCATGATGGTCGAGGGGGACGAGCTCGTGGCCTCGAGCGTCATGGGCAACGAGGCCGCACGGGACCGTCGGTTACGGATCGGCAAGGGCATCGCCGGCCGGGTGGCGGAGACCCTGGAGCCACTGCTGATCAGCGGACGACCAGACCCCTCCCAATTCCCGGACCTGCCGATGCGCGATAACCCGGTCGAGAGCGCGATGTGCGTCCCGCTGGTGAACCGGGGTGAGCTGCTCGGCGTGCTGAGCGTCAATGCGGAGCCCCATCGACTGTTCACCGAATACGATCTTCGGGCCCTCAGCCTGTTCGCGGAGCAGGCGGCGGGAGCCGTCGCCAACGCCCGCCTGTTCGAGTCGCAGCGGGCCCACGTCGTCGAGCTGATGGAGCTTGACCGGATGAAGACCGAGCTCGTGGACATCGTGACCCACGAGCTCCGGACCCCCCTCACCGCGGTCCTGGCGGCCACCGAGGGTGTCCAGCGCCCCGAGCTCCGCGAGAACCATGCGGAGCTCCTGCAGATCATCGATCGCAACGCCAGGTACCTGGCCTCGATGATCGAGGATCTGGTCATCTCGAGCCGACTCGAGCGGGGCCGGACGGCCACCTCCCTCGGCCCCGTGGATGTGTCGGAGGTCGCGCGCATGGTGGCCGCCAACTTCGAGATCAGCGAACGGCCGGTGCTCGTGCAGGCGCCGCTGTCAGCTCCGATCCTTGCCAACGCCGATTCGGTGCGCCGGATCCTGGAGAACCTGGTGGACAACGCCCACAAGTACGGGCGGCCGCCCGTCCGCGTGGAGGTCGAACCCGGCCTGGGCGGCGTTACCATCTGGGTCGTCGACTCGGGACCAGGCATCGCTCCGGAGAACCGGCAGCTGATCTTCCAGCGCTTCTCCCGCCTCGGTCCGCACCGGGGCAAGCCCGGGCTGGGGCTCGGCCTTCCCATCGTCCGCGGCCTCGCCGAGTCCTTCGGCGGTTCGGTGACCGTGGAGGATGCCCCCACGGGAGGGTGCGCGTTCAAGGTGGTGCTGCCGGCCTGCCCGCCGAGCGAGGGTTCCCTCCATCGGGAGACGGCGAACGCGGGCTGAGGGTCGCGGGACATCCGTATCCTGGGGGAGATGGCCCCCGGCACGACGAGCGACCGGTTCCTCCGCGCCTGCCGGCGCCTGCCCGTTGACCGGACCCCGGTGTGGTTCATGCGCCAGGCCGGCCGGTATCTCCCCGAGTATCGCGAGCTGCGCGGGGAACGAGACGTGCTGGAAGCCGTCCGATCCCCCGATCTCGCCGTCGAACTGACGCTCCAGCCTCTCCGGCGCATGGATCTCGATGCGGCGATCCTCTTCTCCGACATCATGGTGCCACTGGCCGCGGTCGGGATCGGCGTCCGACTGGAGCCCGGGGTGGGCCCGGTCGTCGAGCGGCCCATCAGGGAGGCGCGCGACATCGAGGGGCTGCGGCCACTCGAGCCCGAGGCCGACGTCCCCCACGTCCTGGAGGCCATCAGGCTGCTACGAAAGGAGCTGACCGTCCCTCTGATCGGCTTCGCCGGGGGTCCGTTCACCCTCGCGAGCTACCTGGTGGAGGGCGGCCCGTCGCGCGACCACGCGCGAACGAAGGCCCTGATGCACGAGGACCCTCCCCTGTGGACGCGCCTGGCCGAGCGTCTCGCGGACCTCGCGCTCGTGCACCTGCGCGCCCAGATCGAGGCAGGAGTCCAGGCCGTGCAGGTGTTCGACAGCTGGGTCGGCGCGCTCGATCCCGATGACTACGAGCGGTTCGTGCTCCCCGCGGTGCAGCGTCTCTTCGCCGGCCTGACCGATCTCGAGACTCCGTCGATCCATTTCGGCGTGGGGACCGGCGAGCTGTTGGGGCTGATGGCCCGGGCCGGGGGGGATGTGATCGGGGTGGACTGGCGCGTGCCGCTCGACGCGGCGTGGGATCGGATCGGACGCGACCGATCCATCCAGGGCAACCTGGATCCGGCGGCGTGCCTGGCTTCGTGGGAGGCGTTGCGACCCAAGGCCCTCGGCGTCCTTCGCCGGGCTGCGGGAGGTAACGGCCACGTGTTCAACCTCGGCCACGGGGTGCTTCCCCACACGCCGGTCGAGAACCTCGGGCGCCTGGTCGACCTGGTGCATCGGACGACGGAGCGGGCGGCCACGTGACGGATCCCATCGGCGTCCTGGTGATGGCGTACGGGAGCGCGAGCGGCCCCGAGGATATCGAGCGGTACTACACGGACATCCGAGGTGGCCGGCCCCCTTCGTCGGAGCACCTGGCCGCCCTGAGAGAACGGTACGCTGCCATCGGCAACCGATTCCCCCTCCTCGACATCACGGGTCGGCAAGCGGCCGGGCTGGACGCGGAGCTGAACGCCGGATACAACGGCGCATTCCGTACGTACATCGGCATGAAGCACTCACCGCCGTTCATCGCCGAGGCGGTCGAGCGTATGCGAACCGACGGGATCGACCGCGCCATCGGCATCGTCATGGCACCGCACTGGTCTGGGATGTCGGTCGAGACCTACGTCGAGCGCGTCGAGCGGGCGGTCGCGGAGAGACTCGGCCCTCGCTTCACGTTCGTCCGCAGCTACCACGACCATCCGCTGTTCGTGGACCTGCTGGTGGGCCGGGTCCGCGACGCGATCGCCTCGCTGTCCGAGGACACCCGGGAGAGGGCGGCGGTGGTCTTCTCGGCACACTCGCTCCCCCTTCGCTCGACCGATGACGGGAGCGTTCGATGCAGGGACTGCGACTGCGATCCCTCCTGCCGGTATCGGGACGGGCTCCGGGAGACGGCCGAGTTGGTTGCCCGGCGCCTCGGGTTGGCCTCGTTCGCGATCGGCTGGCAGAGCGCAGGCCGCACGTCGGATCCATGGTGGGGCCCGCCGATCGAGGAGGTGATCCGGAACCTCGCCGAACGCGGCCACCCCGCCGTCGTGGTGTGCTCGGCCGGGTTCACCGCAGATCACCTGGAGATCCTCTACGACCTGGATATCGAGGCGAAGGCGGTGGCCGAGGACGCCGGGATCGAGTTCACCAGGACCGAGATGCCGAACGCGGATCCCGCGTTCATGCGGGCCCTCGCCGCGATCGTGCGGGAGCACCTCGGCGTGGTGGCCGCGGCATGAGCGGAAGGGTCGTAGTCGTTGGAGGGGGCGTGGCCGGCCTGGCCACGGCGTATCGGCTTGTCTCTGCGTCGACGGACATGGATGTCATGCTCCTGGAAGCCGGCCCCGAGCCGGGGGGTAAGGTCCGCTCGGTGCGAGTCGGGGACCTCCTGCTCGACGGGGGTCCGGATTCATTGATCGCTCGCAAGCCGTGGGCGGTCCAGCTCGCCCGGGAGCTCGGCCTGGCTCGCGAGCTCGTGGCTCCGGCGACCGGCGTCACGTTCGTGTGGACGGACCATGGGCTCCGTCGCTTCCCCGCCGGGCCGTTCGGGATCCCCATCGACCTGCGGGAGCTGTGGGGCTGGGACGGGATGTCCCGGCGGGGACGGATCGAGGCGCTGGGCGACCTGGTGAGGAAGCCTCGCAGGGAGGAAGGGGACGAACCCCTCGGTGCGCTGCTTCGTCGTCGGCTCGGCGACGAAGCAACCGATTCGCTCGTGGCGCCACTTCTCGGCGGGCTGTTCGCGGGCGACGTCGACCGCCTGAGCGCCCTCGCGACATTCCCGGAGCTGGTCCAGTGGGAGCGCCGGCGGGGCAGCCTGATCCGCGGCGCCCGGGCCGCGGCCCGAACGGCCGCTGACGCCACGCCACCGCCACCGATGTTCCTGCGCCCTCGCGGAGGGATGCGGCGACTCACCGACGCGCTGGCGGCGACTCTCGGCGACAGGGTGCGATGCGGCATGAAGGTGGAGGTGGTGGAGCCCGAGGGGCCCGGTTACGTGGTTCGTGCCGGGGAGATGGAGCTCTCGGCGGATTCGGTGGTGCTGGCCACGCCGGCAGTCGTCTCGGCCGGCCTGCTCGAGCGGCACGCGCCTGAGGCCGCGGCGGCTCTCGGAGGTATCCCGCACGTCTCCACGGGCGTCGCCCTGCTGGTCTACGCGGAGGGAACGGGCGACCGCCTACCGGACATCTCGGGGTTCGTGGTCCCGAGAGGGAATCTGGCCATGACGGCCTGCACGCTGGTCTCCAGGAAGTGGCCCGACCGGGTCTTCGGGGACCGGGCCGTGGTTCGCTGCTTCGTTGGCGGTTCGGGCGCTGAGGACATCCTGGACCAACCCGACGACGCGATTGCGGAAGGTGTGGCCCGCCAGCTGGCGGCGATCCTCCCGCTCCCGGCCGAGCCGGTGGCCTGGCGCCTGGTCCGGTGGCCCCGATCGATGCCGCAGTACGAGGTGGGACACCTGGATCGGGTGGCCGCCATCGAGCGGGCCCTTCCTCCCGGGACGTTCCTGGTGGGACCGGCGTAC
>DASPWN010000156.1:0-20786 GCA_035637835.1 Actinomycetota bacterium
TCCTTCAGGTGCGCGCCGCACCCAGCCGCCGCGACGTCCACCCAGTCGGCGCCGTCGAAGGCCGAGAGGTTCCGGCCGGCCAGCTTCCGCGCCGTCCTCAGCCCTCCGTTGTGCGCCTGGATCGCGCCGCAGCACGCCTGACGGCGAGGGGCGATCACGCGCCAGCCGTTCCGCGCAAGTACGCGGACCATGGCTCGATTCGCCGATCGGTACCACTGGTCCTGGACGCATCCCGTGAGGATCGCGACGGTTCCTTTCGCCGGTCCCTCCGCCTCCACCGACGTCGGCACCCGTCGGCCGGGGCTGCCCCTGGGGACCAACGATCGCACGCGCTTGCGGAGGAAGGGACGTGCGATGGGCATCAGCCGCCTGAGGAGCGACAGCAGCCATCGGCGCCGAAGGGCCACGTTCAGACCAAGCCACCGAACGAACCGGGCCCGGCGGGTGCGCAGCGGCTCGATCTGCACCCTGGCCCGCTCCATCATCCGGCCGAACGGCACGTGCGACGGGCAGACGTCCTCGCACGCCCGGCACTCCAGACACAGGTCCATGAACCGGGCGAACGTCGCATCGACGTTCGCCCGACCCTCGGCCACGGCCCGCATCGCGGCGATCCTTCCGCGCGGCGATGCCGACTCCTCGCCGGTCAGCCGATACGTCGGGCAGTGCGGGAGGCACAGTCCACAGGCCACGCAGGTGGCAATGTCGTCGTCGGAGGGGGCCTCGCCCGGTCGCCAGTTCGCCGCAAGGCCTACCGGGCCGATGAACCGGGTCCCCTCAGGCAGGACGGCGCCGAGGGGGGGGCCGCCCTGGTTCCCTGGGTCCGCCACGTCAGATCCCTCCCCAGAACCGTCCGGGCGCCAGGACGCCCGCCGGGTCCAGGGCGGCCTTCAGCCTTCGGTGAACGTCCAGCCCGGGGGGAACGTCGGTCCCCAACCCGCCAGGACCCTTGACCACGGGCGCGATCCCGCCGAGAGCATTGGCCCTGGCCCGAAGGGCGTCCAATCCGCCGTCGGAGGAGGAGAGCCCGATCCAACCGATCCCCACGCCGAGCAGCGCGCCCCATGAATGGAGGTGTGGACCGAGGACATCCGGGAACGGCCGGGAGAGCAGCTCCGCCAGGCGGGAAGGTGGCACGGCCGCCTCGGCGACCACGCCGCTCGTTTCCCACGGGCGTTCGGAAGGAAACGCCCCGTCCTCGGTCACGACGATGACCCCCGCCACCCGGTCCGCGGCCTCGACCTGGCGTTCTACCTCCTCCGGCCATCCCTCGAGGCAAAGTTCCACGACCTCGGGCATGGCCAGTACGGCGGCCGGGTTCGGGACCGCGTCGAGCAGGCGCCGGCCCACCTCCAGATCTCCGGCCGCCCTGACGGATCGCCGGGCCTGGGGACGTGGCCGGACTTTGAGCGCGACCTGCACGATCACCCCGAGGGTCCCGAGCGAGCCCGTCATCAGCTTGTGGAGGTCGTACCCGGTCACGCTCTTGACCGTGCGGGCGCCGCTCCTCACCAACCGGCCGTCGCCGGTCACCACTTCCATCTCGATCACCGTGTCGCGGATGGGGCCCACCCGCAGGCGCCTCGGCGAGGTGGCCGCAGCCGCGATCACGCCGCCCACCGTGGCGGTCGTCGGCGCGTCGCACGGCCACTCTTGGCCTCCTTCCGCCAGGATGCGGTCGAGCTCACCGACCCGCATCCCCGCCTCGACCACCGCGATCATCTCCGCGGACTCGTAGGCCACGAGCGCGTCGAGCTGGGTCGTCCACAGCTCGGCGTCCACAGCGCACGGCTCGCCCTTGTCGACGTGGGTCCGCCCGCCCACCACGAGCAACCGCTTGCGGTCGGCGGTCGCCTGACGGAGCGCCTCGACGACCTCCAGCTTGTCCATGGGGTGGATCAGATCCACGATCCCTCCGGGATGTTCTGGGCGGCCTGCGTCGCATCCATCCCCCGGGCCATGGCGAAGTCGCCGCACCGCGCCCCGGCCGGCAGCACCTTCTGTGGGTTCATCCGAGCCTCGGGGTCGAAGGCGGCCCGGACGCAGGCCTGAGCACCGAGGTCGACGTCGGAGAACACGAGCGGCATGAAGTCCCGCTTCTCCAGGCCGATACCGTGCTCGCCGGTGAGGGAGCCTCCGCTTTCAACGCACAGGCGCACGATCTGCTCGCTGGCCAAGAGCACCCGTTCCAGCGTTCCGGGGATCCGCCGATCGAACGAGAGCAACGGATGCAGGTTGCCGTCACCGGCGTGGAAGACGTTGGTCACGATGAGGTCGTGCCGGCCGGCGATCTCGTAGACGCCGGCCAGGACGTCCACGAGCTTCGTGCGCGGCACGACGCAATCGTGCAGGTGGTAGTGCGGTGCGATCTGGGCGACCGCCCCGAACGCGCTCTTCCGCCCCTTCCACAACAGGGCCCGTTCGGCCTCATCGGCGGCCACGCGGATGTCGCGGACGCCGTGGTCGCGGGCGGCGCCCTCCACCGCGCGGGACTGCGCATCCACGGCCTCGGGGAGCCCGTCCACCTCCACGATGAGGACCGCCGCCGCGTCGGTCGGGTACCCGGCGTGGGCGAAGCTCTCGGCGGCCACGATGATGCCGTGGTCCATCATCTCCACGGCCGCCGGCACGACGCCACCCGCGATGATGGCGGAGACGGTTGCCGCGCAATCTCCCACGGCGCTGAAATCGAGCAACATCGTTCGCACCGCGGGTGGGCGAGGCGTGAGGCGGACACAGGCACCGACAACGATCCCGAGCGTTCCCTCGGATCCGATGAGGATCCCTCGGAGATCGTAGCCGGGGGCCTCGGGAGCCTCGGAGCCGAACCGCTCCACGGTGCCGTCCGAAAGGACCACGTCCACGGCGAGCACATGGCTCGAGGTGACGCCGTACGCGAGACAGTGCGGGCCTCCGGCGTTCGTGTTGACGTTGCCCCCGATGGAGCACGTCTGCTGCGACGACGGGTCGGGGGCATAGGTGAACCCGAGCGGCGCAAGCGCGTTGGCCAGGTCGAGGTTCAGGACGCCGGGCTCCACCCAGGCCAGACGATCCTCAGGCCGGACCTCGATGATCCGGTCCATCTTCGACGTCACCACGACGAGGGCGTCGCCGATCGGCGTGGCCCCTCCGGCCAGGCCGGTGCCGGAGCCGCGCGGCACAATCGGGAGTGCGTGCCGCCCGGCCACCCGCACGCAGGCGACCACGTCCTCGACCGTGTGGGGGAAGGCGACGAGGGCGCACCCGCCCTCGACCATCGAAGCGTCACGGGCGTAGAGGGTCAGGGCGAGCGGATCGGAGAGGACCTCGTTCGTTCCGAGGGCTTCCTCCAGCTCGAGGCGGGCCGCATCGACGTCGGCCATGGCGACCCGGACAGGCTAGCGCGAGGGGAACGGGGATGTGGCTCGTCCGGTCAGGCGACCCTGCCGGGCTGCCCCTCGGGGGTGGTGAAGGGCAGGCCCTGGCGTTCCCATTCCTCCATCCCGCCCTCCAGGTTGAACGCCTGGAAGCCTCGGGCCTGGAGCATGAGCGCGGCCAGCTCGCTCCGGTTGCCGGAGCGGCACACCACCACGACGGGCTTGCCGGCGTCCAGGCCGGCGGTGTCTCCCGACATGATGGTGTTGAGCGGGATGTGGACGGCGCCCTCGACCCGCCCGGCGTCCCACTCGTATGGCTCACGGCAGTCCACGAGCTGGATCTCGGCCAGCCGCTCGTACGCGCCCCTCGGGGTGGTCAGGTCCGTCCGCAGTTCGCTCATCGCAGATGGGGATGCTAACAGCGTGGTTGCCGACGGAGCCGCCCGAGCTCAGGCTGCGCCCGCCAGCGCGCGCTCGAAGGCTCGGAAGGCATCCTCGCCGTATAGGACGAACCGGACTTCTTCGACCTTCGTGTCCGATCCCGTCACCGCGCGGATGGCAACAGGTGCCGCGAGCTCGAGGGGGTAGCCGTAGACGCCGGTGGAGATGGCCGGGAACGCGACCGACCTCGCCCCCAGGTCGTCCGCCACGCGCAGGGCCTCGGTGTGGCAGCTGGCCAGCAGGGCCGAGCGGTCCTCCGACCTGGAGAACACCGGGCCCACGGTGTGGATCACCCACCTCGCCCGGAGGTTGCCCGCAGAGGTTGCGACGGCCTTCCCGGTGGGGAGGCCGTCCGGATGGGCCGTCCGCCGGATCTCCCGGCATTCACGCAGGATGGCGGCCCCGCCCTTGCGGTGGATGGCCCCGTCGACACCGCCGCCCCCCATGAGCGAGGAGTTCGCGGCGTTCACGACGGCGTCGACGCGCTCGTCGGTGATGTCACCCCGGACGAGCACGATCCTGGGCACCCGCGCATCGTACGGGCCCGCGGAAAGCAAGGGAAACCGGATTTGCGCTAAGGATGGGAACCACGACCATCGTTTGATGTGGTGCTGGACAGGGATGTCGCGGCCGCGTCCAGCGTGGCAGGCGCCGCCGTCGACTGTGCTGTGGCCTTTGGCGCTCTCAGGCGTCCACGGGGGAGGTTTGGGCTGACTGTTGGCCATCAGCGCCCGGGACCACTCGATCAAGAAGCGGATCGCGTTCTGGCCCGTGCCCGCGGCAAGTCGCCAGTCTTCGGCAAAGCGGTGGTAGGAGTCGATGGCCGATCCGCTGGGCTCTGAGATGGATCGCCGGGCCTGCTCGTCCTCCCACCAGTCGGTGTTCGTGTTGTTGCCCTCGGGGTGATGGGCCGCGATGTTCGACCCCCAAAGGAACCCGGGCGGGAACTCCCTGACTGCCATGTGCCAGGACCCTACTTGGCAAGGCCGATTTTCGGATGCTGGGCCAAGTGGCTATATTCGATCCCTCACGTTCGATCGGAGGGGGCTGGGCGTGGCCGGGATCGAGCTGGAGGACGTGGGCAAGGTCTACCCGGACGGCACCAGGGCCGTCTCCGATATAGACCTGGATATCCGCGACGGCGAGTTCATGGTCCTGGTCGGCCCCTCCGGATGCGGGAAGACCACCGCGCTCCGGATGGTGGCCGGGCTCGAGGAGATCTCGGAGGGGACCGTCCGGATCGGCGATCGGGTGGTCAACGACCTCCCCGCCAGGGACCGTGACATCGCCATGGTCTTTCAGAACTACGCCCTGTATCCGCACATGTCCGTTTACGACAACATGGCCTTCGGCCTCAAGCTTCGGAAGGTGTCCAAGGTCGAGATCGACCGCCGCGTGATGGAGGCCGCGAGCATCCTGGGCTTGGAGGACTTCTTGAAGCGAAGGCCCCGGGCGCTTTCCGGCGGCCAGAGGCAGCGCGTGGCCATGGGCCGGGCGATCGTCCGCGAGCCGCAAGCCTTCCTGATGGACGAGCCGCTCTCGAACCTCGACGCCAAGCTTCGCGTCCAGATGCGATCGGAGATTGCCAAGATCCAGCGAGACCTGGGCACCACGACGATCTACGTGACCCATGACCAGGTCGAGGCCATGACGATGGGCGACCGGGTGGCCGTCATGCGCAAGGGCCTGCTCCAGCAGGTCGACCCACCGCAGGTGCTGTACGACCACCCCTTGAACCTGTTTGTGGGGGGATTCATCGGATCGCCGGCCATGAACATGGTGGAGGGGAGCCTGGCCAGATCGGATGGGGCGATGCTCGTCGAGTTCGGCGGGTTCCAGCTGAGGGTCGACGACCAGGCGCTCCGGGCCCGTCCGGCACTGTCCAGGTTCGAAGGGAAGAGGGTGGTGGTGGGCCTGCGGCCGGAGAGCATGGAGGACGCATCTCTCGTCCCCGGGGCCCCCGCGGACCGACGCATACAGGCTCTGGTCGACCTGCGAGAGGCGCTCGGGTCGCAGATCGTCATCCACTTCACCGTCGACGCGCCTCTTGTCCTCACCGAGGACACGAAGGAGCTGGCGCACGACGTGGGAGCGGAGTTGCTGGAAGACCTCGCCACTCGGGCAGAGCAAGCGAAGTCGAGATTCGTGGCTCAGCTCGACCCCCGGACAAACGTCCGGGAGGGTGACAGGATCGAGCTTCTCGTTGACACGGCCCGCTTCCACTTCTTCGACCCGGAAACGGGCTTGGGCATCTACACCGAATGAGGAAGGACGAGGTTTTCCCCACGTCCATCGCTCTGGGCGGGAGGGCGTCAGGCAGGACGGAGCGCGATGGGTACCGCTGAGGCGACGGCCGTAAGAGCGGCCACTCAGCCCAGCCGGCGCCGCCCGGGGTGGTTCCGGCGGCATCGGTTCGAGATCGCCCTCATCACTCCGCTGGTTGCCTACATCGTCCTGCTCACCATCGTTCCGATCATCGACACGTTCCGGCGCTCGCTCAGCGCTCCCGGGACAGGGTTCGGGACGCTCAAGTCCTACCAAGCCATCTTCCACGGGTTCTCCTGGACAGACTGGACCATCTTCGAGCGAGCCATCTTCAACACGGTCATCGTGGCGGTGCTCTCGCTCGCCCTGGAGGTGAGCATCGGCCTGACCATCGCCTTGGCCCTCAACGTGGCGTTCTTCGGCCGGGGCTTCGTTCGGACCGTGACGCTCGTGCCGCTGGGCGTTCCGACCATCGTGTCCGGCGCCGTGATGCTCCTGATCTTCCAGCGGTCCGGGTACCTAAACTCCGTAATGGCTCTCTTCACCAACCTGCTCGACAAGATCCCCGGCGTCCACCTGACGTGGCAGAACGTCTCGTGGCAGGTGGCCGGGGGGTGGCGGACGCTGCTTACCATCGCAATCGCCGACATGTGGAAGGTCCTGCCGGTCATCACCCTGATCTTCCTGGCTGGCCTGCAGTCGATCCCGCAGGACGTGTACGAAGCGGCCGACGTTGACGGGGCCACCAAGTGGCAGCGGTTCGTCAGGGTGACGCTGCCGCTGTTGATCCCCTACTTCACGATGGCCCTCATCCTCAGGGCCATCGACGCCTTCCGGATCTTCGAGCTGGCGCTCGTGCTTGCCGGCGGTGTCGAGCCGGTGCTCGGTACCTACATCTCCAGCAAGTACCTGCCGCCGGTGAGCGATCCTTACACGTCTTCGGCCGCCTCGATCGTCCTTTTCGGCATCATCATGCTGTTCATCATCCTGTACCTGAAGTTCGTCGCTCGCTTCCAGGTGCAGCGATGAGCATCGCGGTGACCACGAAGGGATTCCGCCGGACCCGTCGCGATCGGCTCGAGGTTCCGCTCAAGCTGACCTTCCCCCTCTGGGTGATCGGCTCGGTTCTGCTCGTTCTGTTCCCCATCTATCTCATCTTCATGGTCTCGTTTGCGCCGGGCTCGGCGCTCTTCGGCGAGCGTCCGCAACTCGTGGTGACCAACTACACCCTGCAGCCGTGGAAGGATGTCTTCCAGACGGGCGGCATCATGAGCCCACTGGTCAAGAGCCTGTTCGTGGCGTCGGCAACCACGGTGCTGGCGATCATCATCGCCGCTCCGGCCGCCTACGTGATCTCCCGGCTCAGACCGGCGATCCGCTACACCGTGGTGATCGGCCTGCTAGTCACACGGATGTTCCCCGAGTTCACCATTGGCATCTCGGTGGCCACCCAATTCGCCAAGTGGGGACTGCTGGACACCTACATCGGGCTCATCCTGGCTCACCTCATCGGTTCGCTACCCTTCATCGCTTGGATCCTGGTCGGGACCTTCGAGACCATCCCGATCGATCTGGAGGAGGCTGCACACATCGACGGAGCCTCCAGGATGGGAACCCTCATCCGGGTGGTCTTCCCCATCGCGGCGGGAGGGATCGCGGTGGCCTCCCTGTTCGTGTGGCTGTACTCGTGGAACGAGTTCCTCTACGCGCGGCTCATGACCACGAACCAGCTGACGCTGCCGCTCAAGGTCTTCCAGGCCATCGACCGAGGCTCGAGCCAGGAGATGGCCACTGTCGCTGCCATTCTCACCTTGCCAATCGTGCTGATCGTGTACTTCCTCCAGCGGTACCTGCGACCTGGAGCCCTGACCGGGGCCGTGAAGGGGTGAACCGGGGAAGATGGGACTGACGTACAACTGCATGAGAAGGCCGGCGCAGGGCTCGTCTCGAGCCCAGGAGGGGGATCCATGAGATACAGATGGAAGTCTTTGTTCGCCCTGGCTACCGTCCTGGGCCTGGTGGCTGTCGCGTGCGGAGGGGGGAAGGCCAAGACGACTCCCTCCGCCAGTGGATCCCTCGCCGGAACGACGATCACCTTCAGCGACTCGCTGGCCGAGTCCGAGGTGGCGGCGGTCCAGGATCTCCTGACGACGTTCCAGGATCAGACCGGGGTGACCGTGAAGCTCACGGCGGTCACGGCCGCGGACCTTCCACAGAAGCTGAGCGTGGAGGTGGACTCCGGCCAGCACACCATCCAGCTGTTTGCCCAGGACAACCTGGCGCTCGCGACCCTGGTCGACCAGGACCTGGTCGAGGACCTGTCCGACATCCAGATCCCGCCCGAGATCACCCCGGCGCTGATCCCCCAGAAGTTCGACGGCAAGCAGTACTTCCTTCCATACCGTCCGAACGTCCGGGTCACCTACGTGAACACAGACCGTTTCTCCGCAGCTGGGGTCTCGCCGCCCCAGACGGTCGAGGACTACAAGGCGGTCGCGGAGAAGCTTAAGGCGGCTGGCGGTAGCGGGAAGGTGACGCTTTCGCTAGCGGACCAGCCCGACACGGGCCCGCTCGGAGTCACCGTGTCCGAATGGGTGGTTTCCTACGGCGGCGACCCGCTCATCCTGAACGACAGCGGCTCGGTCCAGGCGTTCACGTTCCTGCAAGGGATGTGGAAGGAGGGCGACTTCGCCAAAGAGAGCAGATTGGCCAAGTACGACACAGAGGTCGATTACCTGAAGGGTGAGACGTCGTGGATGGCCACCAACTGGCCGTTCACCACCGCTGAGCTCGCGGGCGCCGACATCCTCGACAAGTTCAATGTCTACGAGGGATGGAAGGGCCCGGCGCGGGCGGCCCATGTCATCGGCGGCGAGGTCCTAGGCATCCCCAAGGGCGTGACCGGAAAGCAGAAGGACGCTGCCATCGCCCTGGCCCAGTTCCTCACGTCCAAGGATGCGCAGACGGTCCTGGTATCCCAGAACTCATGGCCGTCGGTCCGTAGCGACGCTCTGGGCGAGGTGCCGTCCGAGCAGAAGTCGACCTTCGACGCCATCCAGGTAGCGCTGGCCGACGGCTGGTACCGGCCGAACGTCGTGTACTGGTCGGACGTCGAAGCCGCGATGGACGACGCGGTCACGCGGATCATCTATAGCGGCGAGGATGCGACGACGGTCCTCAACGAGGAGCACAACAAGATCGCGCACGCGGCAAAGAGCAAGGGGGCGACATACCCGCCGACCGCCACCTGATCGACCGAAGCTCCGTACGGAAGGGGCCCCAAGTGGGTCGCCCCTCCATATAACAGCGTCACAGCCGGCCCATCACGGTGCCGGCGCGGCCGACCCCAGGGATCGCGCTCCCGGCGGGAGCGCGATCCCTCCAGGGCCGACCCGGTCGGCTCCCGTCCATTCGGTCCCCGGGCGGTCCCCGGCGGGTCAGCAGATGCAGCCCCTTCCCGACCGGGTAGTGAAGACGGAATCGCCGATCTCGCCCTAGATAGGTGTCGTCGATCACCGCCCAGGACATGGCCATCTAGAGAGTCTCCTGCTGATCACCCGGGTGGAGCGTTCCACCTTGCCGTTGAGAGGCGTGCCGGTCTTGATGTAGACGTTGCCGATCCCGCGATCGAAGACGGGCAATGGAACTGCGATCCGGCCCTGATCCTCACGATCCTCGTCGGCGCCCGTCTCGGCCCTCGCGGGCGATGCGGTCACCGGCTTCGTCGCCGGGGTGGGAGCGGGAGGGATCGTGGGGATGCGCGCAGACCAAGCGCACAGTTGGAAAGCCCGGGCCATCGCCATCCTCGCGGTCTCCGTGTACGTGTTCATCCTCCTCCGTTCGACCACCGTCATCGCGCTGCTTCTCGCCCCGGTGCTCCCGTTCACGAGCATCGGAGTGGCCGATCACCTGTCCGAGCGACGGAGGGAGCGGGAGGCACGGACCTGACGTCGGCTAGTGTGTCGGCGATCCCATGCCCGATTTCGATCTCCTCGTCCTCGGTGACGCCAATCCCGACCTGATCGTCCGGGGCGACGTGACGCCTGAGTTCGGCCAGGCCGAGAAACTCGTCGACCAGGCTGATCTGGTGATCGGCGGCTCCGGGGCGATCGCCGCGTGCGGAGCTGCGCGCCTTGGTCTGCGTGTGGCCTTCGCCGGTGTGGTCGGGGACGACGTGTTCGGCCGGTTCATGCTCGACGCCTTGGCGGAGCGCGACGTGGACACCACGGGCGTGGTCGTGGACCCGAGCCGGCCGACCGGCCTTTCGGTCGTGCTGTCGAAGGGCGAGGACCGGGCCACCCTCAGCGCGTTGGGAACGATCGCCGACCTCCGGGAGGGGGTCATCGATCACGCGGTCCTTCGCACCGCCCGCCACGTACACGTGTCGTCCTATTTCCTTCAGGCCGGCCTGGCGGCCGGCCTTCCTGCGCTGTTCCGGGAGGCCCACGAGGTCGGGGCCAGCACTTCGATCGACCCCAACTGGGATCCTGAGGATGATTGGGACGGCGGCCTGCTGTCGCTCCTGTCACAGACCGATTGCTTCCTCCCCAACTCGGTGGAGGCCCGGTCCATCACCGGAGTGGACGATATCGACGTCGCGGCGCTCACCCTGGCCGAGCGGGGCTCGGTCGTGGCGGTGAAGTTCGGGCAGGGCGGGGGCCTAGCCCTGAGGGGTGATGAGGTGGTCCGCTCCGAGTCCATCCCCGCCGACGTCGTCGATACGACCGGCGCAGGTGACAGCTTCGACGCCGGGTTCCTGGCCGGGCGGCTGGCCGGCCTACCCCTGTCCCGCTGCCTCCAGCTCGCCGTGGCGTGCGGCTCGCTCTCGACCCGAGCCGCCGGCGGCACGGCCGCCCAGCCCACGATGGACGAGGCGGTAGCCGCCCTGGAGTCGGTGTCGTGATCCTCTGCGTCGCCGCAAGTCCATCCGTGGACAAGCTCTTCCAGGTCGACCGGGTCGAGGTCGGGGCCATCCACCGTCCCACCGAGTTCGTCCAGGTCCCCGGGGGCAAGGGGTTGAACGTGGCCCGCTCCGCACATGCGTTGGGGGCGGAGGTGACTGCAACCGGGGTCCTGGCCGGGCACGCGGGACGGTGGATCGAGGAGGCCCTTGCCGCGGAAGGGGTCCCATCCCGTTTCGCCTGGGTGGAGGGCGAGACCCGGGCATCGCTCTCCGTCGCTGATCTGACCGGCCGGGGCCTGACCGAGTTCTACGAGCGTGGATGGGACATCGGCGCCGCGGGGTGGGAGCAGCTGGAGGAGATCGTCCGGGACCTCCTGGCCTCCTCGGCCTGGATGACCCTTTCGGGGAACCTGCCCGTCGGCGCTCCCGACGATGGCTACGCCCGCCTCATCCGCCTGGCTCGCAAGGCGGAGGTCCCGGTGGCTCTCGATGCCCGGGACGAGGCCCTCCTCCTCGGCGTCTCGACCGGGCCCCAGGTCGTCAAGGTGAACGCGGAGGAGGCGGGGACGCTCCTCGGGACCACGGTCGACACGCTGGAGGATGCGAAGGAAGCCGCCGAGGAACTCCGGTGGCGCATGGACGGCGATGGACGGGCGGCCATCGTCACCCGCGGCGCCGAGGGAGCCGTCGTCGTGACCCCTGGCGGCGCTGTGCTCCGGGCTCGGCTGTACGAGCGCGGTCCCTACCCGGTGGGGAGCGGCGACGCGTTCCTGGGCGGGCTGGTCACGGCGCTCGACCGCCGTGCAACGTGGGCCGACGCGCTGGCGATGGCATTGGGAGCGGCTGCGGCGAACGCCGACATGCCGGGGGCCGGGCGGCTGGACCGGAGCTGGGCGGTCGAGCTCTCGAAACGGGCCGAGGTCCGGACGCTCGGTTAGCGGATCGCCTCGCCGGTGGTGGGGTCGAACACGTGAACGGCATCCGGGCTGATGCGGAGGGCGATCCGATCACCGACCTTGGGCCGAAGCTGCGGTTCGAACCGGGCCGTGATCGTGGCCCGAGCGGGCTCGCCACCGGCCAGCGGGATCTGCTTCTCGAGCTCGCCTCCCGCCAGCCGGCCGGCCACGCTGCCATGAACCACGATCTCATCGCCCAATGGCTCGACGACGTCGACCGTGAACTCCATGGCCGGACCGCCGTCCTCCGTTGGCCGGAGGACCTCGGGCCGGACGCCCAGGACTACCTCGCCGTCGGGAACACCGGGGAGGTCCAATCGCAGGTCGCCGGCGGTGATCCTGCCGCCTCCCGCGGTTGCATGGAGCAGGTTCATGGGTGGACTCCCGATGAACCCGGCCACGAACACGTTCGTCGGATGGTCGTAGACCTCCTGTGGCGGGCCCAGCTGCTGGAGCTTGCCACCGGAAAGGACCGCGATGCGGTCGCCGAGGGTCATGGCCTCCACCTGGTCGTGGGTCACGTAGATCGTGGTGACCCCGAGGTGCTGGTGGAGCCGCTTCAGCTCCGCCCGCATCTGAACGCGGAGCTTGGCGTCCAGGTTCGACAGTGGCTCGTCCAGCAGGAACGCCTTCGGCTCCCGCACCAGTGCTCGGCCCATGGCCACCCGTTGCCGTTGGCCTCCGGACAACTGGGCCGGACGCCGCCCCAACAGATCATCGAGGCCGAGCATCTCGCTCACCTCCCGCACCCGTCGGTCGATCTCGCGGGCCTGTACCTTGCGCTGCTTCAGCCCGAACGCCAGGTTGCGGTACACGCTCATGTGCGGGTACAGCGCGTAGTTCTGGAACACCATCGCGATGTCGCGGTCGCGGGGCGACACGTCGTTGATGATCCGGCCGTCGATCGCGATCCGGCCCGACGTCACCTTCTCGAGCCCGGCCAGAATCCGGAGCGCGGTGCTCTTCCCGCACCCGGAGGGCCCGACCAGGATGATGAACTCGCCGTCCCCCACGGTGAGCGTGAGGTCGTCGACGGCCAGGACGTGATCGTCGAACACCTTGGTCACGTGGTCCAGCGCGACCTGGGCCATCCGGCTACCCCTTCAGCCCGGTCGTTGCGATGCCCCGGACGAAGTACCGCTGCGCAGCGAAGAACACCACGAGCATCGGGATCATGCTCATGACGTTCCCAGCCATGACCAACGGCCAGAAGACGTCGTGCGATCCCTGGAACACCGTGAGGCCGAGCTGGAGCGTGAAGTTCCGCTGTGAGAAGACGGCGATGAGCGGCCACAGGAAGTCGTTCCACGTCCACATGAACTGGATCACGGCCAGGGTGGCCAGGGCCGGGAGCGAGAGCGGCAGCACGATCTTGAACAGGACGCCGAGGCGTGAGGCGCCGTCGATCCGAGCCGCCTCCTCCAGCTCGATCGGCAGCGTGCGGAAGAACTGCCGCAACATGAAGATCCCGAACGCGTTGACCAGGTTGGGCGCGATCAGCGCCGGCAGGCTGTCGAAGAGCCCCAGCTTCTTCACGATCAGGAAGGTCGGGATCATCACCACCTGGAACGGCACCATCAGCGTGGCCAGGAGCAGCATGAACGTGGCCTCTCGGCCGAAGAACCTGATCCGGGCGAACGCGTAGCCAGCCAGGCTGCACAGCAACAGATTGCTCACGACCACGGTGCTCGTGACGATGAACGTGTTCAGGAACCACCGGCCGAACGGCGCGGAGCGAAGCGCGTTCGGATAGTTATCGACGTTGAGCGATTTCGGCACCAGGATCGGCGGGAAATGCAGGCTCTCCGCTTGGGTTTGGAGCGACGTGACGATCATCCACATCAGCGGCAGCAGCATGATCAGCGCGAGGGGGAAAAGGACCAGATGCCAGGGGGAGAACGGGAGCCACCGCCGCCGTGGGCGCTCGGCCGCCTCGGCCTCCTCGGGCCACGCGATACCGTCGGCCTGTGCCTCCAGGGTCATGAGCTGTAGTGCACCACCTTGTTCCCCATCCAGAACTGCACCATCGTGAGGATCAGGATGGCCAGAGTCAGCACGTACGCGATGGCCGCCGCGTATCCGGCTGCGCCGAGCCGGAATGCAAGGCTGAAGAGCCACCACACCACGACCGCGGTGTTGTACGGTGGCGGCCCACCGTGGGTCACGAAGTACACCTCGTCGAACAGCTGGAGCGCGTTGATCGATGACCACACGACCAGCAGCAACGTGGCCGGCCCGAGCAGCGGAACGGTGATGCTGCGGAAGATGCTCCATCTGCTCGCCCCGTCGATCTCCGCCGCCTCCACCAGCTCCTGGGGGATCCCCTGGAACGCGGCGAGGTAGATGATGACGTCGAACCCGATCCATCCCCAAACGGTCATGGCGATGATCGCGTAGAGCGCCCCTCGGGGCGAGTCGAAGAACCCGAAGGGGCCGACGCCGATCTTCCCGAGCAGCCAGTTGGCCAGCCCGTACTGTGCGTCGAACAGCCACAGGAACATGATCGAGGTGGCGATGGTGGAGGCCACGACGGGCACGAAGACCGCCGTCCGGTAGAACCGGATCAGATGGATCTTTCGGTTCAGCGCCACCGCCACGAACAGCGCCCCGATCACCGAGACCGGGACGAAGACCCCCGTATAGACCAGGGTGTGTCCGGCGGCGATGCGGAGGACGTGGTCGTGGGCAAGGGCTCGGTAGTTGGCCAGTCCGACGAAGGGCGTGTTGGGATCGATCAGGTCGCTCTTCTGGAACGAGAGCACGAGGCCCCAGACGATCGGCAGGATGCCGAAGACGCCGATGAGCAGGACGGCAGGTCCGATGAACGCCCAACCGGCGAGGTGGTCGGACGCGAGCGCCCGTCGCAGCCCACCCATGGACACCACCCTAGGCGGGGATGGCCAGGATGTCGTTCACCTGCTGCGCTGCATCGGACAGCGCCTGTTGAGGACTCTTCTCGCCCGTCATGGCCCCGATGATGGCCTGCCCCATAGCCTCCGAGATCCTCGGATAGCTCTTCAGGACCGGGCGGGCCTTCTGCACGTTCGCCAGGTTGGCCACGAACACGTCCACCCCGGGGAACTTCGTGGCGAACCGGTCGAACTTCGGTAGTTCCGTCACGGACTGGCGGATCGGCAGGTGACCGGTGACGAGCGAGTCGGTCAGCACCTGCTCCGGGGCGGTGAGCCAGCTGACGAACGTCCATGCCGCGGCCAGGCGCTCCGCACCGTTGTCGAACAGGACCCAGTTGTCAGGACCGGCAATCGTCTGGTGATCGCCGCCCGGGAACATCGGCATGATCTGGACCCCGTAGCTCACGTTCGGGAACGACGGGAGGTCCCATGGCCCGGTCACGGCCATGCCGATCTTGTTCGAGTTGAACAAGCCGGCGATCTTGGTGTTCTGGAAGTCCAGGTACACGGACTTGTCGGTCACCGCCATGTCGGCGAGCGTCTGCAGGGCGGTGACGCCGGCCGGCGAGTCGAACGTGGCCTCCGTGTGATCGGCGTTCAGGATGTCGCCGCCCGCCTCCCAGAGCATGGCGTCGTAATGCCACACGGTGTCCTCGCTGGCATCGGCGGGGAAGGCGAAGCCGAAGGTCTTGGTGGCCGGGTCGGTGAGGGCTTTCGCCGCCGCACGGAAGTCGTCCCAGGTCCAGTCGGGGGTGGGGTAGGACAGACCCGCCTGGTCGAACAGGTCCTTGTTGTACACGATGGCCAGGTTATCCACGAGGGCCGGAATCCCAAGTACGCGCCCATCCACCGTGGCCGCCTCGCGCTCCCCCGGGTAGAAGTCGTTCCAGTCGAACCCCGATGCCTGCACCCGCGAGGTGAGGTCCACGATCCCCGGAGCCGCCGCGAGCTGCGGCATCGACGACCCGTACTGGTACGTGACGTCCGGCGGCTCGCCGGCCTGGAGGGCGACGGTCAGCTTCGCCAGTGCATTGTCGTTGTTGTAGTTGATGATCTCGACGCTGATGTTTGGGTGGGTCGTGTTGAACTCCTCCACCAGTGCGCGCATCGAGTCGGCCTCGCGGTTCGGCGTCTCGCCGGGTTGCGTGGGCGCGCCATACCCCTGCCACAGGATGATGTGTTCAACGCCCGTCGCCCCGTTCCCGCCGGGGCTCTCGCCTCCATCGCCGCCTCCCGTGCACGCCATGGCGACGAACGCAACGACAACGATCACTGGGAACCATGTCCTCTTCACCGTGCACCTCCAGGGTCGTTCACGACAGCACCACCGACCGCGTCAGATGGCGAGGATGATCGGGATCCAGGCCCCGCAGCTCGGCCAGGGCCACCGCGGCTCGTTGCACCTCGATCAGCTCGGCCATGGGATCGAGCCGGCCGGCGATGACCGTGGCCCCGGTCGCCGAGACGTCCTGCAGCAGGTGGCCGTCCACCTGACCGAGAACCCAGACGACGGAACGGGGACCTGCCAGGCTGATTGGGCCGTGCCGATACTCCATGGCCGGATAGGACTCGGTGAAAGAGCCGCTTGCCTCGCGCATCTTCAAGGCCGCCTCGTGTGCCAGACCGACCGTCCATCCCGTCCCGAGAAATACGTAATGGTCGTGGTCCTGGGGCTCCACGGGAAGTCCAGCCCGAAGCGCCACCTCCGCGTCGGCCACGGCGTGTCTCAGGTCCTGGCCGAGGTGCGCCCGCAGGAGCGCCAGCGTCGAGGTGGCGAACCGCGTCTGGACCACCGACCGCTCGTCGGCGAACTCGAGCACCACAGCATCGTCGGCGGCCCGGGTGATAGGCGAGCCTGCAACCGCCGTGATGGCGACGGTCGGCACCTCGGCGGCTTCCAGCAACCGGAGGACCTCGGTGGTGGTGCCGGAGCGGGAAATGGCCAGGATGGAGTGGTACGCCCTACGCGCCGGCATCTCCGAGGCGGGGAAGGCGTCCGTCTCGCCGTGGCCGGCGGTCTCGCGCAGGGAGGCGAAGGCCTGGGCCATGAACGCGGAGGTCCCGCACCCCACCACCGCGACCCGCTCGCCGCGCGTTGGGAGGATCGGCGCGGCCTCGGGGGCCAGGCGCACGGCCTCGGCCCAGGCCGATGGCTGGCTACTGATCTCATGCGCGATTGCGCTCATGTTGGCGGATGATAGATCGCAATCGCTCACGAGCGCAAGGCGATTCGTGCACCCCTATACTCGGGACGTGCGACAGGCCGACCGTCTCTCCGCCATCCTGGAACAGCTCTCCAACGGTGGGTCGGTGACCGCGTCCAGCCTCTCGCGGGATCTCGAGGTATCTCCGGCCACCATCCGCCGCGATCTGCAGCTCCTGGAGCGACAGCGGCTCCTGGCTCGGACCCATGGCGGTGCGGTGGCCCACGGGGTCCTCTACGAGCTGCCGCTCCGATACAAGTCCGCCCGACACAGGGAGGAGAAGCGGCGCATCGCCGCGGCAGCCGCGGAGCGCATCGCCGACGGTGCCGCGGTGGGCCTGACCGGCGGCACGACCACCACGGAGGTCGGCCGGGCCCTGGCCGATCGCGAGAACGTGACGGTGGTCACGAACGCCCTCAACATCGCCGCCGAGCTCGCGGTCCGTCCCAACGTGAAGCTCGTGGTGACCGGCGGCGTCGCTCGCAGCGAGTCGTACGAGCTGGTCGGGCCCCTCGCCGAGCGGAGCCTCGAGGAGCTGAACCTCGACATCGTGTTCGTGGGAGTCGATGGGATCGATCCGCACGCCGGTCTGACCACCCACCACGAGATCGAGGCACACACCAATCGGGCGCTCATCGACCGGTCCCGGCTCGTGGTGGTGGTGGCCGACAGCTCGAAGATCGGGCGCGTGGGCTTCGCCCGGATCTGCGAGCTGTCCCGGATCGACGAGATCATCACGGATACGGCCGCCGAGACCCTCGTGCTCCGCACAATGGAGGAGGCCGGCGTTCGAGTGACGATGGTCTGACGTCCGTCCACGGGTGGGCCCGTCGATGGAGCGTCGTCCCAACGCCGGGACCCCAGCCCGTCTAGCGGCCGCGGAGCCCCTCGGGGAGGAGCTCGCCGTGGGCCTCGATGAGGTCGTCACACATCGCGACGATCTGGTCGATCGTGAGGGTCGCGGCGGTGTTCGGATCGAGCAGCGCGGCCTGGTACACGAGGTCGCGACTCCCGTCCAGCGCCGCGCGAACCGTGAGCTCGACGACGTTCACGAACGTCCGGTTGAGGGCCAGGCACTGCGGTGGAAGCGACCCGATCCTGGTTGGCCGGAGGCCGTGTCCGTCCACCAGGCAGGGCACCTCCACGCATGCCTCCGGCGGGAGCCCGTCGATCAGCCCGTCGTTTCGGACGTTCCCGTAGACCTCGCGCGCCGTTCCGGTCTCCAGGGAGTGGATGATCTCCGACGCGAGCTCAGAGGTCGGCTGGACGTCGAGTTCCTCGCCCCGGTCGAGCGCGGCCTTCGTCCGCTCCCACTCGCCGAGGTTCTCCTCGCTCCGGCGGAGGTACTCGTCCACCTCGATGCGGAACCGATGGACTTGGTCGTCGTGCGGGAGGAACCACGGAACATACTCGGCGGAGTGCTCGCTCGACTCGGTGGGGAAGTACCCCATCCGCCGGAACAGCTCCACGCGAACGCGCCGACCCAGCCCATCGGGATCGGCATCCACGATCTGCCGCAGGTGCGGGTAGAGGTTGCTGCCGGTGCGGCGGTCGCGGAACTCGAGCACGAAGGCCTGGTGGTTGAGCCCGGCGGTCCTGAAAGCGACATCCGACTCCTCTACGCCCACGGTCCGCGCCAGGAACTGGTGCGTGTCGCGGACGGAGTGGCAGACGCCGACGACGTTCTGAAAGGGCGTGCCCGCGTAGACGCCCCACGGCACCATGGCCATGGGGTTCGTGTAGTTGAGGAGGAGGGCGTCGGGACACAGCTCGTGCATATCGATTCCGATACCCACCACGACGGGGATCGTCCGGAGCCCTCGGAAGATCCCGCCGATCCCGATGGTGTCGGCGATGGTCTGGCGAAGCCCGTATTTCTTCGGAATCTCGAAGTCACGAAGGGTTGCGGCGTACCCACCCACCTGGATCTCGTTGATCGCGTAGGTTGCGCCCTCCAGCGCCACGCGACGATCCGCATGAGGCTCCACCGCGTAGCCGGCTCCCGTCCGACGGACGATGGACTCGGCGGCACGACCTGAATACGCGAGGCGCTCTTCGTCGATGTCGTGGAGGGCGATCGTGAAGGCGCCGTGCAGCTCCCGGTAGGAGCACAGGTCGGCCACGATGTTCCTCGTGAACTCGACGCTGCCCGCGCCGAGGACGACCACCCGAGCCATGGGCGGAGTGTACCTGCGGCCCACCGGTCGGTTCGCGCGAGCACCCATCCTTCGCATACGATTGTCCGGACGTTCCGCACGAGGGGGTTCCCGTGGTCAGCGCCTACATCTTGATCCAGACGGAGGTTGGCAAGGCCAGTAACGTCACCAGGGAGATCGGTCAGATCAAGGGTATCTCGGCCGTCGACGGAGTGACCGGCCCGTACGACGTGATCGCCCGTGGAGAGGCCGCCGACCTGGACGAACTGGCCAAGTCCATCGTGATGCCCATCCAGGCGGTGGAGGGCGTCACGCGCACCCTCACCTGTCCCATCCTCCAGCTCTAGCCGTCCGACCAGCGACTTCAGCGCCCAGGGCCCCGTGCCGATGGACCCGGGGAGGCCGGATCGACCCCCGGCCGCGGGATCATGCGGGCTCGGGAGGACCTCGGCGCGACCAGCTCCTGGTTCCTGATGATCGTGGCATTGGTTGCGGGAGCCCTCGTCGTCGTGCCGTTCGCACTGGCCGGCCATGAGGAAGCGAATCACGATCGAGACGCGATCGCGCAGTGGGAAAAGGCCAGGGATCTCCGCGCGCAGGCCCGGCTCCAGACCGCCGTGCGAGGGGCGAGCGCCTATCTGGCCGAGAACGCTACCTTCGCGGGGTTCGACCCTGAGCAAGCCTCCCTGTTCGACCCCTCCATCCGGTACACGAGCGGCGCCCCAACCGCGAGTGCGGTGAGCATCCGCGGCGTCACCCCAACGAGCCTCGTCCTGGTGACGTCCACCGGCTCCGCGTACCTGTGCGCCGCGGTGACCGGCGGCGTGGTCAGCTTCGGACGGGCTAACGCAGCGACTGCCGACGCCTGCACAGGCGGCTGGTAGCGTTCACTGGTCCACGGCCGTTCGTTGGTCGTGCATCGTCTCCTCGGGGAGGTTCGCCATGATCGAGGTTCGTCGCGACCCGGAGATCTACGAGAAATCCGGTGGCTGGTTCCACGCCCGGTGGCACTTCTCGTTCGACGAGTACCACGACCCGGCCAACATGGGCTTCGGTACGCTCCGCGTGTTCAACGACGATCGGCTGATCCCCGGCGCGGTCTGGCCCCTGCACCCCCATCGCGACATCGAGGGACTCACCTACGTCGTGGAGGGGACGTTCCGGCATCAGGACGACGTGGGCGGGCCTCCGGGGATGCTTCCCGCCGGATCCGTGCAACGGATGACGCTGGGATCGGGCGCGCGGCACTCGGAACAGAACGGATCGGACGCCGAGCCGCTGCGATTCATCCAGATGTGGATCATGCCCGCCGAACGCGGACTTCCGCCCGGCGTGGAGCAGAAGGTCTTCACCGAGGAGGATCGGAAGGATCGCCTGCTCTCGGTGATCTCTGGCGATGACGGCGACGCCGTCCTGGTGCACCAGGACGCGTCGGTCGCTGTGTCACATCTGGAGCCGGGCACCAAGGTGGAGCACACGTTCGCGCCGGCGCATGGCGGATACCTCTACGTGATCGATGGATCGCTCCGGCTGAACGACGAGAAGCTCGGCACCGGCGACGCGGCGAAGATCTCCGGCGAGCATCACATCTCG
>DASPWN010000157.1:0-9382 GCA_035637835.1 Actinomycetota bacterium
GTTGAGATCGTTGCAGCCCGTAGTGATGGAGACCTGCCTGTTCTTCGCCAAGTTCTTCGCCTTGCGCTCCCCATCACCGGTGGCGAAGTAGAGCGAGCCGTTCAGCCAGACGGCGATCAGCGGAACGACGTGCGGCCGCCCCTCTGGCCGGACTGTGGATAGCCAGAACACGTCCGCCTTCTGCAGTTGCTCCTCAGCATCCGTCCACGGTAACGCCGTGGCGCCGGGGCTGCTGAAATCGGCGTCGAGATCAGTTACCGGGGCTTCGATAGTCACTTCTCTCTCCTTTCTCCTGCGAGCGATCCTCCTCGCTCGGGTTTGTTCCTTCGGTCGCCAGGCCAGGATCGTCCGACCCGTCGACGATGCAGACACGATCACGAGGGGAATCTGGGCGCACACCCTCCGCCCAGTTCGCCGGACGGCCGGTGTCGATACTGGGGGTGGACCGGGAGAGCGAAGGACGTGACGCTAGGGTGGAGAGGTGACGACCGATCTGATCACCAGGGCGCGAGCCGGGGACGGCGAGGCGTTCCGAGAGCTGACCGAGCCGTACCGTCGGGAGCTCCAGGTGTACTGCTACCGGATGCTCGGATCCCTCCAGGACGCCGAGGACGCCCTCCAGGACACGCTGGTGGCCGCGTGGCAAGGCCTCGGAGGGTTCGAGGGACGCGCCTCGATCCGCACATGGCTCTACCGGATCGCCACCAACCGGTGTCTCAACGCGCGTCGCTCGGCCAGCCGACGCCCGGCCAAGGAGTGGGACGTCGCCGAGTATGAACCGCCCGAGCCGACCCGGCTCGGCGAAGTCGTATGGCTCGAGCCATTCCCCGACGCCCTCCTCGAGGGTGTGATGGATGCGCCGCTCGGCCCGGAGGCCCGCTACGAACAAGCCGAAGCCATCTCCCTGGCTTTCGTGACCGCTCTTCAGGTCCTGCCGCCTCGCCAGCTCGCCGTGCTCGTCTTGCGCGACATCCTCGGATTCCACGCGAACGAGGTGGCCGACATGCTCGACTCGACGATCGATTCGGTCAACAGCCTCCTCAAACGAGCTCGCGCCAGCTTGCAGCGCCGGCTGCCGACGAGTGCCGATCGCGAACCGGCTCCCGCTCCCGACTCACCCTCCGAGCAAACGACGGTGGCGGAGTTCGTCCGCGCGTACGAGTCCGGCGATCTCGACGCTTTGGTCGGCCTGCTCACCGACGATGTCTTCCTCTCGATGCCACCGTTCCCCCTCGAATACGAAGGCTTTGACGTCGTGGCTCGCTTCTACGCAAGCATGATCGGCTCGGGCCGGAGGTTCGACCTCGTACCGACGCGAGCCAACGGTCAGCCGGCGTTCGGGGCCTACCTCCGCGCCTCGACCGGCATCCGCCACGGGACCGGCCTCCTCGTCCTCACCCTCACGGGCGACCGGATTTGTTCCGTCACCCGCTTCGACAACAGCGTGCTCCCATGGTTCGGGCTGCCGCGATCGCTTCCTAGCCGATAGGCAGCTTCCGAGTGGGCTCGGCATCGGGGATGTGAACGCGCCAAACGAAAGAGACTGCGCCACTCTGGAGGTCTCCCCCGGTGGAGGGCAACCCTTGCGCAGGTTGGTGTCGTTCGGCGCTGTCCTGGTCGCGACTGACCTAGCAGGGAGCGGGCTGGGTGTCTCCGGTCCGGGCGCCGATGACGAAGGCGATCTCGCCCGGCTCGACCATCCCCAGGCACTCGCGGGCCAGTCGCTCCTTCTCGGTTGGGTCGTGGAGCCGGGCGATATCAGCTCGAAGGGTGGCGTTGGCCCGCTCCAGCCCCTCCGCCTTGTCTTTTAGGTCCGCGACGTGACCACGCTCCGAGAGGTACTCCCGCGCCGGTGCGGTGGCGAACACGGCGAGGATCGCGAGGACGATGACGAGGAACCCGGCCCGGCGAGTGAGGCGAGGCCGGGACCGCTCTGGGGCAACGGCCCGGACCGTCATGCCGGCCCTCGCCTGATGGCGCCGGCACCGGCGTACCGTGCCGCGTCTCCCAGCAAGCCCTCGATGCGAAGGAGTCGGTTGTACTTGGCGGTTCGCTCCGCGCGCGCCGGTGCCCCGCTCTTGATCTGCCCGGCGTCGAGGGCCACCGCGAGGTCGGCGATCGTGGTGTCCTCCGTCTCTCCGGAGCGGTGGGACACGACCACCCCGTACCGGTTCCGCGCGGCGAGCTGCATCACGTCCATGGTCTCGGTGAGCGTCCCGATCTGGTTCACCTTGATCAGGATGGCCGTGGCCACGTTCTCTCGAAGGCCGCGCTCCAGCCGTTCCGGATTGGTCACGAACAGGTCGTCCCCCACGAGCTGGCATCTCGGCCCGAGCTCCGCCGTCAGCGTGGCCCAGCCGTCCCAGTCGTCCTCGGCCAGGCCGTCCTCGATCGAGACCACGGGGAACGAATCCATCAACCCGCGGTAGAACGCGACCATGTCGTCGCTGCTGCGGTCGGCGCCTTCCAGCCGGTACGTGCCGTCCCGGTACAGCTCTGACGAGGCAGGATCCATGGCCAGCGCGACCTCGTCCCCAGGCTCCAGCCCGGCCTTCTCGATGGCCCGGACCATGAACTCCAGTGCCTCGGACGCGGTCGCGATCTGGGGGGCGAAGCCCCCCTCGTCTCCCACCCCGGTGGCAAGGCCCTTGTCCTTCAACAGGCCCTTGAGCGCGTGGTAGATCTCCGAACCCCACCGAAGGGCTTCGGAGAACGATGCCGCGCCCACTGGCGCCAGCATGAACTCCTGCAGCTCCAGCTCGTTGTCGGCGTGGACGCCGCCGTTGATGACGTTCATCAGCGGTACCGGCAGCACGTGCGCCCCCGGTCCGCCGAGGGATCGGTACAGCGGCAGGCCGAGGCTCGCCGCTGCGGCGTGGGCGGTGGCCAGCGAGACGCCGAGCACAGCGTTGGCGCCGAGGTTCGACTTATCGGCGGTGCCGTCCAGGTCGAGCAGGTGCGCGTCGAGCCCCCGTTGGTCCAGCCCGTCCAGTCCCTCGATCGCGGGGCCGATCACGTTCACGACGTTGTCGACGGCCCGCAGGACCCCGCTGCCGCCGTAGCGCCCGGGGTCGCTGTCCCGGAGCTCGAGCGCCTCGTGCACGCCGGTCGAGGCTCCCGAGGGGACCGCTGCCCTCCCCGCGGCACCGTCCTCGAGGAATACGTCAACCTCGACGGTGGGATTCCCTCTGGAGTCGAGGATCTCGCGCGCGGCCAGGGAGGCGATGGCAGGCATCGGGGGGAAGATTCTAGAGCCGTCGTGACGGCCAAGCGGCCAGTTCGGGGGTTGAAGTGCCGCCTCGCGGTTCGGCCGCCGGAGCTAGGCGGCGGGGCCGGAGCCCGAGGCCTGGTTGGAAGATTCGGGGAGGACGACCACCCGTCCCCGACCCCGCACCTTCGCCTCGTACAGCGCGGCGTCGGCCCGAGCCAGGAGTTGCTCCGGGCCACTCAGGCGATCCCATTCGGCGACCCCGATGGAACAGCGAGCGGCGGGCAGGGCCGCTCGCAGGCGCTGGCAGATGGCCGCGCCCATCTCGAGCGTGCACGCCGGCAGGAGCACGGCGAACTCGTCGCCACCCATCCGGCCGAGCACGTCGCTCACGCGGAGGATGGCTTGCCAGGCCGCAGCGACCTCCTTCAATAGGAGGTCACCGGCCTGGTGGCCGTTGCGGTCGTTGTATCCCTTGAAGTCATCGAGATCCATGACCGCCACCGTGACGGGTATGCCCTCGTCCTGGGCCCACGTCAACGCGCGCGAGAGCTCCTCGTCCCACGCCCGCCGGTTCGCCGCTCCGGTGAGGGGGTCCGTCCCGGCCAGCAGCCGAAGCCGGCTCGTCTGGCTCCGCAGCCGGGTGAAGAACCGGTTGAGGACGAAGCCGATCGAGCTGCCGATCAAGACGATGGCGATGGCCCTCACCCAGTCCTGGTCGGTCCCGCCCGGGGCGAGCAGGGGGATGGCCAGGGCGGCCGCCGCGCCGGTCACCATCACCCCGAGTTCCAGGACCGTTCCGTAGACCGCCACCCACAGCACGGGAAGGAGCGCGAGCTGGGCGACGAAGGCCGAGTCCGGCCCGCCGGTCGCCTGCCGAGCCAAGACCGCGACCAACAGGTAGACGAACGGGAGCGCCCTGTGCATGACCGAGGGGAGTCGGTCCCAGGGAACGAGGATGATGGCGGCAACGGTGAGCGCGGTGAGCGTCGAGGCTTGGACGAGCCCACCGGTCCTCCCCGGCGAGACCTGCCGGTAGGCGATCGACATATACCCCAGGAGGACCGCGCCGACGAGGCACCCGACCTCGCGGAACAGGGACTCCCGGCTGAGCGGGTCGGTGCGCCGCTGCGTGATGCTGGCCTGCGTGGTCGTCACGGCATCGCCTTGCTCGTCCTGATCTCCCGGTGGCCCGAACCAGTCACCCTCTGACCATCCACGGGGGTTATCGGCATGTAGGCCGCCGCTAGACGAGTCCCCGGCCGAAGGATTTCGCGCCGGACCGGCGGGTGATGCCCCAGTCCACCGGCCGGGGGGACGTTCGCGCTCAGCCCTGGCGGTAGTAGCCCAGGAGCTCGTCCTCGCCCAGCTCGGCCAGGTCCACGCCTTCCCTGCGAGCGCGGGCCAGGAGTCGTTCGTACCGACCGGCGAACTTCGTCGTGGTGCGCCGGAGCGCGCTCTCCGGGTCCACCCCCACCCTGCGGGCCACGGCCGCCGCGGCGAACAGCACGTCGCCCAGCTCCTCCTCCGCCTCCTCAGGCGTCCCGGCGGCGGCCAGCTCCTCGACCTCCTCGCGAAGCTTCGCCATCGCCCCGTCGGTGGTTCGCCAGTCGAAGCCCCAACCGGCGGCGCGCCGTTGCACCTTCGATGCCCTGGCCAGGGCGGGGAGCGTCGGTGGGATGTCGTCCTCGACGGGCTGCTCCCCCGTCTCCTCCGCCTTGATCTGCTCCCAGTTCACCAGGACCTCGTCGGCGCCGGACACGTGCACCTCCCCGAACACATGCGGATGGCGACGGATCAGCTTCTCCACGATGGCGTGCGCCACGTCGTCAACGTCGAACGTCCCCTCCTCGGCCGCCATCTGCGCGTGAAACACCACCTGGAGGAGCACGTCACCCAGCTCGTCGCGCAGACGGTCCGGATCGCCGGCATCGATCGCGTCCAGCACCTCGTGGGTCTCCTCCAGCAGATGCCGAGCCAATGTCCGATGGGTCTGCTCGTGGTCCCAGGGGCATCCGCCCGGGCCGCGAAGTCGGGCCATGACGCGGACCAGATCGAGCAACCGCTCGCCGTTCCGGCTGGACGGGACGGGGCCCACGGGGACCGCGGACAGTGGATCTCGGGAGGGCGGGTCGGTCACGGCGAGTCGACGGGCGTGGGCGACGTCGATGGCGTAGGCGACCCTGAGGCGGTGCTCCTGATCGGCTCGACGTTGCCGGTCGAAGGGTCGAAGCGCCCGTACTTCGGGTTCACGGTGATCCGACGGCTGCCGAGCTGTTCCTGTAGCCAGTCGGTGAACGCGCTCGCGCGAAGCGGCCCGGCCAACTGGTCGCGGACCTGATCGAACGGTCGCACATCGACGCTCACGAGCTGGATGATGTGCCACCCGAACCCGGTGTGGACCGGCTCGCTGATCTCACCCGGCTGGAGCTTCAGGGCCGCCTGGACGAACGTGGCATTCAGCGTGGACGCCTGCAGAGGCCCGAGGTCCCCCCCGTTCGACGCAGATCCCGGGTCGATCGAGTTCTCCTCTGCCAATCGGCCGAAGTTCTGCGCGGTCACCTCGTGCTCGATGCGAAGGGCTTGGGCCCTTGTCTTGACCAGGATGTGCTTGGCATGGATCTGGGTGAACTGCAGCCGCTGCTCCTGATAGAGCTGGCGGAGCTGCGCGTCGTCCACGCGGGATGTCGCCACCGCCGTCTGGACATCGTTGAACAGGAGGATCCGGCCGACGATATCGGTGAGATCCCGCTCGGTCAGGTTCTCCGCGGCGAGTTGCTGATCGAGCGTGTCGCCCAGCGCGGACCGGAGGTCCGTCAGCGCCTTCGTCACCTCCGAAGGAGCAACGGTGATGTGGTGAGCGCGCGCGTACCCCTTCACCAGGTTCTCCTGGATCAGGGTGGTCAAGGTGAACCGGGCACACGCGGATTGGGCCGTCTCGCCCTCGATGGCCTGCCCGCACGGGGCCTGGTTGATCGCGGACAGGAACCGGAACGCCGGGATGTCCTGAGCCAGCTGATCGTCGGTGATGCGGTCGCCGCCCACGGTGGCGGCGGGGGGCCTCCCCACGCCGCACGCCGCAAGCACGACGCTCAGCGCGATCGCGACGAACGAGAGACGGGGGAGGGGACGGGGGATCACCGGGCGATTCTAGCAACGCCCCCTCACGGCCCCAGCCGGATGGTTTCGGGTGGGAGCGGGAACTCCGGGTTCAGCCGGTCACGGACGCGGGTTCGCGTGCGCCCGCGGCCGCGCGCAACGCCCCCTCGATCCATCGGGCCAGCTCTGCCCCGCGCTCGCCCGCGGGCGAGAGGTTCAGGGTGGAGGTCGCGGCGTGGAAGGTCGCGCCGGGTACCCGCTCCGCCAGGGCGAGCGCGTCGGCGTCCGCGAGTGCGACGGGCTTCACCCGAACCTGGTCCCGGTAGGTGGCGATCTCCTGCACCCCGAGCTCGAGGCACGTGACGCGGAGGGAGGCCACGGCGAGGAGCGTCTCGACCTCCTCCGGGAGGCGGCCGTACCGGTCCACCGCCTCGGCGCGTACTTCTTCCAGGCGCCCGTGGTCGCCGGCCGTGGCGATGAACCGATACAGCTCGAGACGAAGCGCCTCCTGGCCGACCCACCCGACCGGGATGTACGCCTTCAGCGGGAGGTCGATCTTCACCTCCCGCTCTGCGGGGATCGGCTCGCCCCGGAGATCGGCGACTGCCTCGCGCAGGAGCCGGGCGTAGGTGTCGAACCCCACCGCCGCGATGTGGCCGTGCTGCTCCGCACCGAGCAGGTTGCCGGCGCCTCGGATCTCGAGGTCGCGCAGCGCGATGTGGAAGCCGCTCCCCAGGGCGGTGTGCCGGCTGATGGTGGCCAGGCGCTCGTGGGCCTCCTCGGTCAGCTGGTTCACCGGGGGGAAGAAGAAATAGGAGAAGGCCCGTTCGTGCGATCGGCCGACGCGTCCCCGGAGCTGATACATCTGCGACAGGCCCAAGCGGTCGGCCCGGTCGACCACCAACGTGTTGGCGGCGGGGACATCGAGCCCGGACTCGATGATCGTCGTGCACACCAGCACGTCGGCGTCCCGGTCCCAGAACCGCATCATCTGCTTCTCCAGGAGATCCTCGTCCATCTGTCCGTGGGCTACGGCGATGCGGGCCTCGGGGACCTCCTCGGCGATCCACCCGGCCTGCCGGTCGACGGTGGCCACTCGGTTGTGGACCCAGAACACCTGCCCTCCGCGGAGCAGCTCGCGGCGAACCGCCCCGAGCGCCATCCCTTCGTCGTACGGCCCGACGTAGGTCAGCACCGGCTGCCGATCCTCGGGCGGCGTGTCGACCACGCTCATGTCCCGGATCCCGGTGAGCGCCATCTCGAGCGTCCGCGGGATCGGCGTCGCGGTCATCGTCAGCACGTCCACCGATGTCCGAAGCGTCTTCAGCCGTTCCTTGTGGGCCACGCCGAACCGCTGCTCCTCGTCCACCACGACCAGCCCGAGGTCGTGGAAGACGACGTCGCCGGAGATCAACCGGTGGGTCCCGATCACCACGTCGATCTTGCCGGACCTCACGTCGTCTACCACGCGCTTCTGCTCGGCGGGCGACAGGAACCGCGACAGCATGGCCACGGTCACCGGGAAGGGGCCGAAGCGCTCGGAGAAGGTGACGGAGTGCTGCTCCGCGAGGAGTGTGGTGGGGACGAGCACGGCGACCTGCTTCCCTTCCATGACCGCCTTGAACGCTGCGCGCACCGCGATCTCGGTCTTGCCGTACCCGACGTCGCCGCAGATCAGCCGGTCCATCGGCTTGGGCGTCTCCATATCCCGCTTCACCTCGTCCACGGCGGCCAGCTGATCGCGGGTCTCCTCGAAAGGGAAGGCGTCCTCCATCTCCCGTTGCCACGGCGCGTCGGGGCCGAACGCGTGGCCGGGCACGCTCATCCGGACCGAGTAGAGCCGAACGAGCTCCCCGGCCATGTCCCGGACGGCTCGCTTGACCCTCGCCGTGGTCCGGGCCCAGTCGCTCGTCCCCAGGCGATGGAGCCGCGGCTCCTCCCCTCCCACATACTTCGCCACCATGCCCACCTGGTCGGTGGGGACCGACAGCCGATCGCCCGCGGCGTATTCGAGGACCATGTAGTCGCGCTCTGCGCCGGCCACAGCCCGACGCTGGATGCCGAGGAACCGGCCAACGCCGTGGATGCGGTGGACGGCGAAGTCCCCCAGCTCGAGCTCTATGGCGACCGCGTCGGTCCGGCGCCGAGCCATCCGGGGCGCGGTCCGCGTATGCCGCCGCGATCCGAACAGGTCCTCCTCGGTGGCAACCGCGAGCTTCCCCGGAGCGAACACGAATCCGCCGGAGAGTTCGGCTTCGGCGGCCATCACCTCACCGGCGTCGCCCAGCCGCAGGCCGCGCTCTGCGAGGACCTCGCGAGCTCGCTCCAGGCTCCCGTGGCCGAACGCGGCGACGACGAGGCGATATCCGCGCGAGGACAGATCGGCCATTCGCCGGGCCAGCTCCGGCGCGTTGCCCTGCGCCGAGCCCCACCCCTCCAGGCCGAGGTCCACGCCCTCGGCGAACTCGCTGAGATGCAACTGGGTCAGGCCGGACAGGGCCTCCGCCAGCGGCCTGGCCACCGGTGGGCCGGTCCACCCCGAGGCCTCGGCCAGAGCCTCGGATTCCTCGACAGCTTGGCGTGCCCGGTCGAGCGTCCGGCGGGCCTGGACCAGGACGGCCCACGAGCCCCGGGGCATGAGCTCGGCCAGGTTGGGAAGGCGATCGAACAGCAGCGGAGCGAGGCCCTCCATCCCCTCGAAGGCCAGGCCGTCGGCGAACCAGGTGAGCTGGTCACGGAACCGGTCCACGAACCGGGGGGCCAGTTGCTCGGCCCGCTCCCGCAGCTCGGCATTCGTGAGGAGCTCCCGGACCGGATGCACCTCGACGCCTCCCACCGAAGCGGTGGACAGCTGCGTCGCCGGGATGAACTCACGAAGCGACTCGATCTCGTCGCCGAACAGCTCGGCCCGGACCGGGCGGCGGGCCGTCCCGGGGAACACGTCGACGATCCCGCCGCGTACCGCGAACTCGCCCCGGTGTTCGACCACGTCGGCCCGGGCATAGCCCAGGCCGACGAGGCGCTCGGCCAGCTCGTCGGGAGGAAGTGTTGTGCCGGGCGCCATCACCAAGGGCT
>DASPWN010000158.1:0-16718 GCA_035637835.1 Actinomycetota bacterium
TCAGCAGCGTCGAGATGGTTTCGTGCGATGAGCTGGCGGGCGACGTCGTTCCAGCTCGCGACGGGGTTGCTCTGCCACCACTTGGCGATATACGTCTGGGTTGCCGTTCGGGCCGAGGGCGTCCCCACGCCGTCGCCGCCAAGCGCTTTGACCTCGTTGACGTCCGCCGCATACGCGGGGCTGTTGAGCGCAAGTGGACCGGCGGAACGGAATTGCGACGAGCTCTGCATCAGGAACGGCTTGACGGCGCCGACCCACGGAGTGGGGTCTAGCACCGTCGTGCCGTTCGGCGCCACCGGATCAAAGAACCCCGGGTTCGGGTTCGGCACGAACTGGGACGGCCCGAACCGTCCATCGTCCTTCCTCGCGTCGATCATCGCCTGCGCTGCCGCGGTGCCGGCAGCGATCCCCTGATCCTTGAACGGCGAGTCGGGTATCGCGTTCACCGCAGCTTCGTACTGCGACGCGAGCGTCGCGAGCAGGGTCGCCCTGTTGGGGAACGTGATGCTCTGAGGGACGGTCTCGACGATGTTCTTCAGAACCAGATACGCGGCCGTTGCAACGGCCGCTTCATCGGACGCGGTGTTGGCGAACCGTCTGTTCAGTAGGTACGGCCGGTGAGGCTTCGGCGTGATCGCGTTGACCGCGTCATAGACAGCCCCCTGAACCATCCCCATGTGGATTGCAGATGCTGGTGGTGCTCCGCCCGCTGGGCCTGGAAGCCCTGGCCCGGGAAAGCCGGTGAGCGTGCTGACCGCTATGAGGTTCCACTGCATCACTGCGGTTGCGTCTGCCGTGGCGGGTGGTGCGGCCGATGCGCCGACGATGCCGGATGTCCCAAGGAGCGCACCGACTGCCACCGCGATGACCGACACGAGTGAGACAGATCGTCTACGTGTCAATGTCTTCCTCCCTCTCGACCAGTCGAGGTTAGGCCCCTCGAGTCAGTTGGGCTGAGGCTTCCCTCCCTCCTAAGCGGAGTCAATACGGCGTTGATCGTAAAAATCCAAAGCTGTTGCACCTCAAGATCAGAGACACGCGACACGCGCGCTCACCGGTCTCGGCACCGATGTCTAAACAGGCAACATCTGCTTTACGTGCCCATGGACCTCGACGTCTCGACCCGCTCACGCGGGTGCGGGATCGATGGTCCGCCTCAAACAGGACGACTGAACCCGAGGCCGTGACCCCGGAGCCCGAGCAGCCCATCCCGCCGCCGCGAACGGCGGGCAGAGAGACGACGCTGACGCTGAACACGACGGCGTCGTTCCCGGCGTGCCTGGCCTCGAGCGAGTTCTCGATCCAGGTCCTCGCAACGGCGGTGGTCTGACCTGATCGGTGGTGGGGGCTCGGATAGGAGGAGCGGTAGTGCGCGAAGTCGATGGCGGCTCCGAAGGTGATTCTCATCAGCCGGCTCACCTGCTCGCGGGTGCCGTACGCCGGACTCTCGTCAGTGTCCACGACCTTCCCGATGACGCGGTCGCGCTCCGCGCAGACGATCCGCAAGCGAGGGGCGGGTCACAGCCGATCCCCCGGAGCCGTCCGCCGGTGCGCGTCTTCGAGTGCTCGCTCGGCCGCGGCCGACGATCCGTACCGCGACAGCATCGAACGCGAACGCCAGCCGAGGAGCATCATGGGTCGCCTGCCGGAGCCGGAGGTCGAGATCGTCGACGTGAAGGTCCGTGAGTTCCTGTCGGCGGATACCGCTGTCGAGAAGAGCCGGACGATCGCGAGGTCCCGGCGATCCTCGAACGCCGTCCCGTCGCAGGCCTTGATCAGCCTCGCGAGATTGTTCCCGGTGGATCGCGTCGACCCGCGTCGGCATCCCGGCGTCCTCGAGGAAGCGGGCGAAGAGGCCGACCGCGTCGAGGAGCCCTCCACCGTCCGGTCCGAGAGGTTCCGGGCGCGGAGCGCGATCTCGAACGACTCGGCGAGGCGCCGGATCGTCCCGACCTCCGCCGCGGTGCGCGTGTCTATCCGTTCCCCCCTGCCGTCGGTTAGTGGCTGGCTATACGTCGTGCTACCGGAACGTCGACCGGGATCGCGGAAAAGGATCTCTGACCTGGGAAAGTGGAGACGAGCGGACTCGAACCGCCGACCCCCTGCTTGCAAAGCAGGTGCTCTACCGACTGAGCTACGTCCCCATGTCTACCTGCGGAAACATCCGACTGCGAGTTTGGCACAGATAGTGCCTCCACGGCCGCCGCCTTATCAACAGAGCGGACGCGACGGACGGAACTATCCTGGTCTTCTCCAACGATGGCGGGCGCCAGGGCAGTGGGTGGAAACCAGTGACGGCTCGGATTCGAGACGGCTGGATCCACGGGGAGCTCCCCGGGCCTGACGGGCGAGCGTACCAAGTCGAGCTGGAGCCACGCAATGACTTGTCCCTCGTCCGCCTCGCCGTCCTCAGACCGAACCTCGTCCTGCACACCACGCAGGCCCCGGACCTGAAGGAGCGATACAAAACGTGGGACTTTCCGCCGCAGTTCGGCGTGGGGGATCACCGGATCGTTCAGCTCTTCCCGGTCTGGGCCTAGGGGAAGGCCTCCAAGGCGCAGGACGCCCGGGCGATGCAGATCGAGATCACGGGGTTCTCGAACATCGCCCCCTGGCTCCCCTTCCGTCCCGCCCTGCAGCCGCTCGTCGCGCTGGTTGCGTTCCTCCATCAACGCAGGCTCATCAAGACGGGACTGTCGAGGCCGACCGACGACTGGCCCATCGCCGTGGACCACCTGCCGGCCGCCGTGTTCGACTATTACCGGCGAACGGCGGGCCTCTGGCCCGACGTCCCTGGTGTGTACGGCCATATCGAGCTCCCTGGCGACGACCACTGGGATCCGGGGGGGTTCGAGTACCCGGAGTTCTTCGGCATGGTGCGGGACGTGCTTGGAGGTGACGAGGACATGCGTATGGACGAGCTGATCAAGGGGCACCAGGCGTACAGAGACAAGTTCAAGTCACGGGGTGAGGATCCTGGTCCTCCGCCTCAGAACAGATCCGATGATTTCAAGGAAGGGTGGCGACAGGCGCGTTTCGCGGCGACTAACCCGCAGCCCATTCAGCTCGAGGGCATCTGAACCGCACCCGACTTGTCTTTGACCCTGATGACGTGAAGCATCCGCTGGTCCCTCCTGTCGCCAGGTCCGTCCGGGTGATTGAACTGCCTCGCCGAGGGCGACAGAATCGCGGCGCAGCTCCCGAAGCGCCAAAGGGGGACTCCCGTGCAAGCACCCCAGCTCAAGCGAGGCCTGTTCGGCTACACGCCCAAGAGCGTTCGTCTGATTCTGGCCGATCGCGACGCGAGGACCACGGAACAAGCCAGGGCAGCCGAAGGTGTGGTGCTCGGGTTGCGCTCCGGAGCCGAGATCTTGAGGACGCAGCGCGCCGAACAGGCCGAGAGGCTCCGCGAACTAGGGGCCGAGGCGGCCGACCTCAGGGCCGACCGAGACGCCACTCGTGGGGATCTCGAGGCGGCGGTGGCGGACGCGGCGCGCTTGGGGCTCGAGCTGAACACCACCAGACGCGAACTGGACACCATCCGGTACGACCTGAAGACCACCCGACACGAGATCGAGACCGCCCGAGACGAACTTGAACGCCAGGACGAGCGGCGCCGAGCGGCGGAGGAGCTGAGCGGAAAGCGGAGTGGCGAGATCACGGTCCTCCGGCAGGAGCTCGGCCTGGCGCGCCGGTACTTCCTGATCCAGAGTCATCGAGCCAGGAGCGCCGAGTCTCGGATCCAGGAGCTGGAAGCCGAACTCCGGACGGTGCGCGCCGACCTCGATGAGGGGCTCAGCGCCGCCACAGCCGAACTCGAGGCCGCGCACGCGGCCGTGGAGGAAGCCGCGGCACGCCCCGTGCCGGTGGCCGGAGCGGAGGAGCCGGCCGCTGTCCTGGAGGCAGCGGGACGGACCATGGCCCGGATCATGGACGGTGCGCGGACCCGTGCGGCGGCGGAGCTCCGGGAGGCTGAGCGAGCCCGCCGCGAGACCCTGGCGGAGATCGAGCGGCTTGCGGCATGGCGGGACCGCCTGTCTCCCCTCGTCGGCGTGGTCCAGTCGACAATCCAGGACGCAAAGGAGCGGGCGGTTGGGATCGGCGACCGGGTGGACGAGGCCGTCGAACCCCTCACCCAGGCCATCGCCGCGCTGGGTGACCGGTTGGCGGCCTTGGCCGAGCTTGCCACACTCCCAGACGAGGCCACCCGCGAGCCTGCAACCGAACGTTCGCTCGACCTGATCGAGCTCGACGAAGAGGACGAAGCTACAGGTCAACGCGTTCCCGCCAGGCGGAGTTGGAGCTAGCCCCGGCCGCGACTCCCAGTCCCGTTTCCGTCCCGAAAGAACGTTTGGCTATCTGCTGAGGCACCGGCCACGGATAGGCCTCATGGCTACGGTCAAGAGGGGACGCTTTCTAATGGTCCTGGGAGTGAGGGAACCCTTCCCCAACCCACGGTGTAGTGGGAGCACCCTCCTGGAGAAAGAGATCCTCATGCGACGGATTCTGCTCGTGACAGCGATTGCCACGGCGGCCCTCTACCTGCTCCCGTGGCCCGCCCAGTCGAAGGGGCTCGAGGAGCACGCCCGGGTGGCGATCCGGGGTCCCGGGCTCGCCGAGCCCATCCGCCTGAGCGGCGAGGACGCGTTCGTCTTCGTCCAACGATCCGGGGCGTTCCAGCCCAAATGGGATGTGCCGAACCTCGGGGGCAACCTGACGCCCGATGCGGAGCTCGGCACGGCGTACCGGGCGACGGTGCGGATGCGTTGCTGGAACGGCAAGGCGGTCCGGTACATCCAGACGCTGTACCCGGAGGCTCCGGGTGGGCTGCAGGTCCTTACCCCTCCCGGGGCCGCGCAGTGCTTCGGTCGGTCGATGCCCGGGTACTGGCCGGCCGCGGACGAGCTCCTCACGCTGCTCGTCAACAAGGGATTGCCCGCGAGCACCGGAGAGGACGGAACCGGCGACGAACGCCCGACGACGCAGGCCGTCGCGGCAGACGGTGGATCCGGCGGGTCGTTCGGGGCGGGCCTGGCGATCACCGTCGCGCTCGCGGCAGCTCTCGCGCTCCTCGGGATCGCCATCGGGCTCGCCGCGAGGCGGCGCCGCGGCACCGCCTAGCGGTCCCAGTTACGACGTCGGCGAGGCGGTCGGGGAGGGCGTCGGCGTGAGGCTGGGGCTCGGCGAGGGCGAGGGCGAAGGCGACGGGGAGGGCGAAGGTGGTAGGAGCCCCTGCTCGACCGGACCGTCGTCCGGGACGAGATCGAGGCATGTTCGAGGACACGACGGCCCGGTGAACTGGGTCACCAACCACCAGGAGTACGACGTCCTGTGGAGCCCGATCAGGAGCTTGCCTAGGCCCACGGACATGGTCGCCCCTTCGGGGCCCTTCTTTCGGACCGTGATGCGCCCGACGATCGTGTCCGGACCACGTGGGCGGCGGCGGAACAACCTCCCCACGAGGTCGCGACCGTTCGATCGAGCCACTGCGATGTAGTCCTCCTCGGCATCTCCACGCGTGTCGAGAAGCACGACGAGGAATCCGCTGTCCTTGATGTCTCTCGCGGTCCAGGAGGCGAATGTGTGGATGGTCCATGTGGGTGGGTTGGGGTCGGCCGTGAATTCCACTGTCATCACGTCGAGGCGGCCAAAGGTGTCGTTCCCGTCCGCGTAGTCCACGGGCGCCGCGAGCGCCATCGAAAGGCTCGTCACCACGAGTCCCCCGAGCACGGGCCCGGCGAGCCAGACCAGGCGAAGGCTCCGCCTCACGCGATCCTTCTGACGCGGACCGAGCGGAGGGAGGAGGCCAGCATCCAGGCGGCCACAGCGATGCCGGTGACAGCGAGGGCCGCGGGCAGGGCGTCGCTGGCCGTTGGGAGGCCCGGCACGCTGATGCGGGGCGCGTCGACGCCGCCGAGGGCTGCGATCGACGCGCCACCGGCTAGGAGGGCGTTTCGGAGGAGCAGGATCCGATAGTCCCGCGCACCGCTCGTCCCGAAGCATCCGCAAGCCACCACGTCCCCGAACCGCCGGCGAGCCCGGAGGATCGCCGCCGAGAAGGCGGCGAGGATCACCAGGGCGGCGATCCCGGCGGTCCGGTGCATCCCGATCACCACCAAGCCAAGGATCGCCACCTCGGCGACCGGCACCCCGATCACGGACGCCCGGTTCACCCATCGCCGCAACCCATAGGCGGCCAGCACTCGCCGCCAGGAAACCGGGCGAGCGATCTTGGTCCCGGCCGACCAGGCGAACGCGGCACCGAGCACCGCCGCAGCCAGGGGCGCAGCGGGCACGTCGCTCGTCGGGAGCATGGCCGCCGCGGCCGCTCCCACGGCGAGCAACACTGCAACATGGGCCGCTCGCCACCCCGACGAGGAAGCGCTGCGCGCCAGCCGGCCAACCAACGCCGAGCCCTCCTGGGGCTCTCGGGCCCGGGCCGTTACCAACACCGACATGCCGCGGGCCAGCCCGAACGGTGCTACCAGGGCCGCCCCCATGAGCGGGGTTCCCGAGGCGGCCGCGGCCACCGCCACCACCACCAAGGTCCCGTGGGCGAGATAGGTGAGGAACCCGACGCCCAGCCCCGCCCCGTACAGGAAGGCCGCCACCGGAACGGAGAAGAACGTCCGCCACCACTGCGGGACCTGCCGGCGGAGCTGCGGCACCGGGACCGGCACGACGGTCGCCTCTCCCACCAGATACAGCACGGCCACGAGGGCGATGAGGAGGGCCCCACCTCCCCTCCACGGAGCGCCGAGCAGGGACCCCGCGGCGCCGAGGGTCGCGCCGAACGCCGCCGCGGACGCTACAGCGCCCGTCACGTGGAGCACCACGCTTCCGGCCCATCTTCCGGCTCGTCCCCCGTGGACCACGGGGGTGATGGTCTCCACCATCGATAGCCCTCAGGGACCGAAGAGCGTGGAGACCCCGGCAACGATCGACGCGACGATCACGGCGATCGTCACGGGCTCGCTCAACATGCCACGTTGAGCTCCCGGTATGCGATGCAGAACACCCGGAGGGCGTCCGGGCAGTATCCCCGGACCGAGGCGTCCCCATTGATCCGGATCCTCGAGCTCGAGCAGCAGTCCTGGATGTGGCGCACGCGCCCGCCGCAGCATCGGCTCCAGCCACCGCCGTACCGGGGATTCCTCACCCCCGGATACTCGTCGGGGACCCGGGTCTGGCAGATCTTCCGTCGTCTTTGGCGGCGGTCTGTGTAGATGCGGCCGTCGTCGTCCACCGGATAGCCATCCACCGGATGCACCGGGTAGCCGAACGCGTCCACCCGGGTGAGCGGGGCGAACGGGTGCGGACACGACCCCGTGGTGTACAGGTGGCCGCAGATGTGGTGCGCCTCCGCCCGCTCGGGTGCGAGCGCGACGGCGACGAAGGATCCGCCCGCCAGGGCGACCACGGCCCTTCCAACCTTGCCCAAGAACGAGCGCCTGCTCGTCCTGCGGGCAAGCTCGACGGGCATGCGGGCGAGCTCGGGGCGCATCACCCCGCCCGGGCCTCCTGGAGCTCAGGGGTCATCCGGCGGGCGGCCGTGTCGATCAGCCCCTCCAACTGTTCCAGGTCGTTCACCGTGCCCTTTGCCCTGACGACCCCGGACGGGTCGAGGATCACGACGAACGGAACGCCCGGGACCGCCCAGGCCCGCTCGGCGTGCGGATCGGACACGGCCTGCGGGACCAGCCCCGCCGCCGCCGCCGCCGCAGGGATCGACGGGCGAACCTGCTCGCACACCGGACAGGTCGAGGACTCGAACACGACCATGCGGCCACGTCCTGGGCCTCCCAGGTCGACGGTCGAGCCGTCCGCCGCCCTGGCGCGAAGAAGAGGCGGCGTCTGGTCGAGTGGCGGCCCCTCGTCGTCGATCTCCAGGGCACCGAGGGGGCCGAGCCGAAGGTGCAGCACGCCGATCTGGCGGGCCAGGGCCACGACCACGACGCAGAGGGCGATGAGCAGGAACCATTGGACGGCGAAGGCTGCCATCCACCACCCCGGCACGAGCGCTAGGCCTCCCCCTGCGCGGGGACGGACTCGACCTCGGTCAGATCCACGAAGGGGAGCTTTTCCGGAGCCATCCAGGACGGCTCCCCCTTCTTGTCCATGAACTGGATCACCGGCGTGCCCTCCGCCGTGAGTCCCATGACGGCCCGGAGTTCGCCGTCCTTGTTCAACAGGCGCAGGATGGGCGAGCCTTCGGCTGCCAGGCCCAGCCTGGCCCGCACCTTCCCGTCCTCGTCCTGGAGCGAGATGGTGGGAGATCCCTGCTGCGCCAGGCTGTACACGAAGCCGAGCTGTCCGTCCTTGTTCCGGAGCGCGAGCGTCGGCGAGCCCTCGGTCGACAGTCCGAACTTCGCGCGGACCTTCCCGTTGTGGTCCACCATGGCCATGCTGGCCGAGCCGTCGGAGAACAGGCCGAAGGTGGCCCGGACCTTGCCCTCGTCGTCTGCGATGGCCAGGCCGGCTGAGCCGTCGAGCTGAACCCCGAACCGGGCCCGCAGCCGCTCGTCCGGGCCGTAGAACGCAACGAACGGCGAGTCGTCGTTCGTCACCCCAAGCCGGGCCCGCACCCGCCCTTGAGAATCCTCGACCTCGATCTCGCCCGTGCGTACGACGCGTTTCTTCATGGTTCTGCCCCTCGCTGCCAGCCACCCGTGCTCGTTACTAGCATGGCGCGACCGGCGACCTATCGCAAAGTACCCGCGTACCGCCAGCGGTCAAGCACATCGAAAGGGAGGCCGGGGTACCGGGACGGGAAAGCGAGAAGCCGCCAGAACCCGAAGGTCCCAGCGGCCTCTCGTGCTGAACTGTAGGGGGCGCCGGGCTCCTCGGTCAAGCCGGGGTCCCCCTTCTTGTCACTCTTTTCTTCAGGACTTCCGCTCGCAAGGTGCTCTGGGCCAGCCGGTCGGGTCGGGGGTCCACCCCGATGCCCGGGGCTCCCGGGACCGCCATCGTCCCGTCGGGATCCATGAGGAACGGTTCCGTGATGTCCTCGAGGAAGTACCGCCCGCTCGCGCTGGTGTCACCGGGGAGCACGAAGCCGGGGAGGGCGGCGAGCGCCAGGTTGGTGGCCCTGCCGATCCCGGTCTCGAGCATCCCCCCGCACCACAAGGGGACCCCGCGAGGAAGCAGGACGTCGTGGATCTGCTTCGCCTCCCGCAGACCGCCCACCCTGCCCTGCTTGACGTTGACGATGCGGCACGACCCGAGCTCGATCGCCGCCTCGGCATCGGCCGCAGATCGAATCGACTCGTCCAAGCAGATGTCGGTTCGGATCTCGCGCTGGAGCTTCGAGTGCTCCACCAAGTCGTCCTGATGGAGCGGTTGCTCCACCATCAGCAGGTCGAACCTGTCGAGCGTCCGGAAGGTCTCGATGTCGTCGAGCGAATAGGCCGCGTTCGCATCGACCGAGAGCGTGGCCCCCGGGTTCGCCTCCCGCACCGCGGCGACACGCTCGATGTCGAGACCCGGCTGGATCTTCAACTTGACCCGGCGATATCCATCGGCCAGGTACCCGGCCACGTGTTCCAGGAGCTGCTCGGTGCTCGGCGGGATGCCGACCGAAACGCCGCACGCCACACGGTCCTTGTTGGCGCCGAGGTATGCGGCGAGGGACTCGCCGCGAGCCCTGAGCTCCGCGTCCAGGACCGCGTTCGACAGCGTGGCCTTGGCCATCGGGTTCCCCCGGACGAAGGCGAAGACGCGCTCGAGGTCCTCGGCCCGGGCTTCGCCGGCCTGAAAGAGCGCCGGAGCCAGGAAGTCCCGGAGGAGGAGCCAAGCTCCCTCGTTGAACTCCTCGGAGAAGCCGGGGCCGGGGCCGGCGACGCATTCGCCCCACCCCTCGGCGTCATCGGTCTCCACCCTGGCGAGGATGCATTCCTTCTCCGTCTCCTGGCCGAAGCTTGTTCGGAAGGGGCGAACAAGGGGAAGCCTGATCAGGCGAAGCTCGATGGCTCGAACGAAGGTCATGCAGATCCGGTGGCCGGGGTCGCGGGAGCCGTGAGCACATACCTCGGGCCGTCGGGGTCGCGGGTGAGGCCCACCACGATCATGCCGAGGTCGAAGCACCGATCGAGAACATCGCCCACGGCGTCTCGCCATTCCGAGGCGAGCGCCGGATCCCGCTCCTTGAGGCCGACATAGTCGCCTGGGATGCCCACCCGCACGCTCCCGCCTGCGGCGAGGACTGGCTCCTCCCCCCGCTCCGGCGTGGGCATCTCGAGGGGCCCGCCGGCGCGGAGCGCATCCACGTGCGGCCCGGGTGGTCCGGTGGAGCTGTCGATCGCCCGATCCAGGTCCCACCTCACGACCAGCCGATCGCTCCGGTCGCCGCGGTTCAGCGCATCGCTCATCGCACCGTAGAAGTCGCGATGAAACCGATCGCACAGCACCCCGAGCTTGTTCAGGTTGAAGTGGGCGTTCCGGGCCTGGAGCGGATCGAACGTCCATCGGACCACGCGATAGCCCGCCTCCAGGGCCTGGGCCCGTTGGGCGAGCTTCAGTGCGTACCCCACACCGCCGGACCGCGACCCGGGGAGCACGGCCAGCATGTGCGAATGGACATGGGGTCCGTCCCCATCCAGCGCCATCCACCCGAGCACGTACCCGACGAGCTCATCGCCTCGGAAGGCTCCGTACGGGATGTTTCCGCTGTCGGCCAACGCCCGGATCATCTCCCGAGGGACCAGCTGGTGCTCGCCCCACGTCGCAACCATGACGCCGATGATCCTGTCGGCATCCTCGAGGGTCGTGAGGAGCCGGAGCTCGACGCCGGCTGCTCTGGCGGCGTCCTCCGCCAGCGTCCGGGCCGCGTTCACCGCCATGGCGCCGGCGAGTCTATCCCCCACCGATCATGGCCAGGATAAGAGTTAGGGCCCGTGCCCCCGGCACGGGCCCTTGGCCCACTTCGCTTTGCCCGAGACCTAGCCGCCTTGGGGAGGCGGGAGCTCCTGCCATTCGTCCTCGCCGAAGTCCTGCCCTCGGCGACGCTTGAAGAACGTCACGACCGCGGCCACGATCGCGCCGATGAACGCAAGGCGGAGGAGCTTTCCGAAGAACCCGCGCTTCTTCTTCTGGTCGGATCCGGTGTCCTCACCCATCAGGCTTCCTCTCACTCTGGTCGGACGAGTCTATCTCGTCAGTCCAGACCCGCTCCCGCGGCGGGTCGCAAACGGTGGGCTTGACCGCAGTTCGACTCTTCGCCACACTTCCACGTAGGAGGAAGGGTTGGTCGAGGTAAGGGCCCCAGCGAAGTTGTACGTGCATTGGCCCGATGATCTCCGTCGGGAGAGTGGAACCCGGGACGTCCTGCTGGCAGCGGCCAAGCGGCAGGTGCCAGGGGTGGAGGACATCCTCGTACTTGAGAACGGCGAATCTGAAACAGGGCAGTACGTCTACCTGAAGTTCGCCGACAAGATTCTCAGGTACACCCTCGAATGGGTGTGAGGAGAAGGAAGCTCGACCGAACTCCCAACCCCACCAGTACCGAAGAGACGAAACCTCAGCGCAGGGCCCGGCCTACGGACTCTACGTGCGGGATCGCTCGTTTGGCCTTCTAGCAGGGCTTTTCGAGTGGGCCTGGTTGGACTTGAACCAACGACCTCATCCTTATCAGGGATGCGCTCTAACCGTGCTGAGCTACAGGCCCCGAAGGAGCCGCCCGATGACCTCCCACCCGGCCCTGGGCAAGCCTACGCATGGCTCGAACAGGCTGTCAATGATCCCTCTGACCTGCGCGTTCTCGTTCCGGGCCGCTCGCGCCGTCAGTGCCGCTCGCTCAGCGTGACCTCGATCCCACCGATCACATCGGAGATGAGGTTGTACAGGAATGCGATGAACAGGTTGATCAGCGACCAGATCACGACCATGAACAGGCCGAGCACCGTGAGCCTGGTGAAGAGCCAGCCCCCGTGGATCGAGAAGTCGGACCACAGGGTCCTGACGAACTTGGTGACGTGCTCGAGAGCCCCCACCGCACCCAGCATCCCGTACAGCATGGCCAGCGCCAGCAGGATGACGGTCATCACGCAGAGGTAGAAGAGCAGCGAGAACTTGAACACCGACCACGGCCCGACCTTTCGGAGAACCACCCGGGTCTGGCGAGGCCTCGTCCGCGGCGCTCGCGCTATCGCCGGAGGGATGCCAGCGACCACTTCGGCCGCGGGCACAGTTGCTGCGGTTGCGGGCGTGGGCTCGGTTGCCAGGCCAGGTTCGTCCATCGGGCTCCTCGTGTTCCCCCTCTTTCTACGCGGCCGGAACCCCTTCGGCAACAACCCTTAACCGGCCCAGGCGGCGGAGAGGTTCCCGGGCGGTCCGAACATGACCCAGATGCCATCATGAGGCCTGATCGGGGGTGACGTGGACGAGGCGCGAACCGACCGGACGGACCTGCAGCTGATCCTGGGCATCCAAGCGCTTCGGGCGTTCCTGTACGGGTTCGGGAGCGTCATCCTGGGGAGTGCCCTGGCGAGCGGAGGGTTGTCGGACTTCGAGGTGGGCGTGGTGTTCACGGCGATGCTCGCAGGCATGGCCGCGAGCTCGATCGCCGTGGGGCTCGCCGGCGACCGGATCGGTCGCCGGCGAGCCTATGCCGGCCTCCTGCTCGTCATGGGGGCCGCCGGGGCGGTGTTCGCCCTCACACGCTCGCTTCCGTTGCTCGTCCTTGTGGCCCTGACCGGCACGCTGTCGACCGACCCGAACGAGTCCGGTCCCATCACCTCTCTGGAGCAAGCGATGATGGGAGGCGCCCCGGCGGCCGTGCGGGCCAGGGTGTTCGGCCGCTACAACGCGGTTGCGTACCTGGCCGGGGCGATCGGCGCGCTCGCCGCCGGTGGCCCCGATGCCTTCCGGCGCCTGGTCCCCGCCCTCCCCGCCGACCAGCGATGGCTCCTCGCGTTTCCCGTGCTCGCGCTGGTCTGCGCTGCCCTAGCGCGCCGCCTCTCCGGCGCGGTCGAGGCGGGGACACGCGTAGAGGGTGTGGGTCACAGGGCGGGGGGACTCGGGGAGGGTGTGGGTCGAGGAGCGGAGCGACGAGGGGGACCCGCATCCCGGAGCGCGCGTCCCCGCCCTCTGGATCATTCGAGGCGAACGGTGATCAGGCTCGCCGCGCTGTTCGGCATGGATTCGTTCGCGGGCGGTTTCATCGTGCAGACGTTCATCGTGTTCTGGTTCGGCCGGAAGTTTGGAGCCAGCCCGGCCTCCATGGGGCTCGTGTTCTTCGTAGCTGGCCTGCTCCAGGCGGGCTCCTCCATCGCCTCGGGACGGCTGGCGTCCCGGATCGGGTTGCTGAACACGATGGTGTTCACTCACCTCCCGTCGAACGTGCTCCTGGTGCTGGTCCCGTTCATGCCAACGCTCGGATGGGCGGTGGCCGCCATGTTCGCGCGCTACGCGCTCTCACAGATGGACGTGCCCGCCCGGCAGGCCTACGTCGTCGCCATGGTCGATCCGAGGGAGCGCACGGCGGCGGCCGCGTTCACCAACACTGCGAGGTACGTCACCCGTCCGTTCGGGGCGTTGGGCGCCGGTGCCCTGATGGAGCGGGTGGCGTTGGGATCACCGTTCGTGGTCGCCGGCGCCCTGAAGATCGCGTACGACGTCTGGCTCTATGCCACCTTCCGGAAGGTGCCCCTGCCGAAGGAAGGAGCCGCGGCCTCGCTCGCCGCGGCCCCTACGCCTCTTCCAGCTCCGCCTGCGTGATCACGGGGGCCAGGGCCACAACGTGCGCGCCCTCTTCCACCCGCATGGTGCGCACGCCCTGGCTGGCCCGGCCGACCCGCCGGATGTCGCCGGCGCCGACTCGGATGACGATGCCGGAGGAGGAGATGACGAACATGTCCTGGCCCTTCGAGCCGACGAAGGCCCCGGCGAGCAGCCCCGTCTTCCTGGTCAGGGAGTGGCCGATGACGCCCTTCCCTCCCCGGCCCTTCGTCGGGTACTCCTTCAGCGGCGTCCGCTTGCCGTAGCCCTGTTGCGTCACGCTGATCAGCTCCTCGCCGGCCGAGGCCGCGCCGACCGCGATGACCTCGTCGCCTTGGCTTAGGCGCATGCCGATCACGCCGGCCGTGGCTCGTCCCATCGGCCGTACTAGTGCCTCCTTGAACCGGATCGCCTGGCCTTTCCGCGACACGAGGATCATCTCGTCCTTGCCGTTGGTCAGGAGCACGTCCATCATCTCGTCGCCGGGCTTCAGGTTCACCGCCGTGAGGCCGGTGCGTGGGGAGTCGTACTCGGGGAGCGGGGTCTTCTTCACCATCCCCTGCTTGGTGGCGAAGAACAGGTACGCGCCCTCGTCGTAGTCCTTCAGGTCGATCACGGTCGAGACCTTCTCGTCCCCCGTGATGCTCACGCCGGGAAGGTTCGCCGCGTACAGGCCCCTGGCCGTCCGCCCGGCCTCCGGCACCTCGTGGACCTTGACCCGGTAGACCTTGCCCTTGGTGGTGAAGAACAGCAGCCAGTGGTGGGTGGTCGTCGTGAACACGTGGCTGACGACGTCCTCTTCCTTCAGGTTGGTCCCCCGGACCCCCCGGCCGCCCCGTCCCTGGCGGCGGAACGCGTCGATGGGTTGGCGCTTGACATAGCCGGCCCTGGTCACCGTGATGACCACGTCCTCCTCGGCGATCAGGTCCTCGACGTCGAGCTCGCCCGCGTCAGGACGAAGCTGCGTCCGGCGGGGGTCGGCGTGCTTCTTCTTGATCTCCGCCAGCTCGTCCTTGATGACGCTCCGGATCTTCTTGGGGTCCTTCAGGAGCGCCTTCAACCGCCGGATCGTCGCCAGCAGGTCCTTGTGCTCCTGCTCGAGCTCCTCACGCGCCAGGCGAGTCAGCCTGCGCAGGGGCATGTCCAGGATGTGGTTGGCCTGGATCTCGCTCAGCTTGAACTGCTTCATCAGCTTGGTGCGGGCCTCTTCCGCATCGCGCGAGCCGCGGATGATCTTGATCACGGCATCGAGGTGCTGGAGCGCGATGAGCAGGCCCTGGACGATGTGGTCCCGCTCCTCGGCCTTCCTCAGCTCGTATTGGGTCCGGCGGGTGACCACGTCGACCTGGTGGTCGGCGTAATAGCCGACCATCTCTGCCAGGTTCAGGATGCGCGGCACCCCCTCGACCAGCGACAGCATGATCGCGCCGAAGCTCTCCTGGAGCTGCGTGTGCTTGAACAGCTGGTTCAGCACCACGTGCGGATTGGCATTGCGCTTGAGCTCGATCACCAGGCGCATCCCCTGGCGGTTTGACTCGTCGCGAAGGTCCGCGATGTCCTTCAGCTTGCCGCCCCGAACGAGCTCGGCGATCTTCTCGGCCAGGCGAGCCTTGTTCACCTGATACGGGAGCTCCGTGACCACGATCCGCTGCCGTCCCTGCGACGTCTCCTCGATCTGGGTGGCCGCCCGGACCTTGATCGAGCCTCGGCCCGTGGTGTAGGCGTCCGTGATGCCCTGCTTGCCCAGGATGGACGCGCCTGTCGGGAAATCGGGTCCCTTGATGAACTTCATCAGGTCCTTTGGCTTGGACTCCGGCTGATCCAGGTAGTGCACGACCGCGTCGATGACCTCGCCCAGGTTGTGCGGCGGGATGTTGGTAGCCATGCCCACGGCGATGCCGCCGGCCCCGTTCACCAGCAGGTTGGGGAACCGCGAGGGAAGGACCGTGGGCTCCTGCTCGTGCCCGTCGTAGTTGGGGACGAAGTCGACGGTCTCGGCCTCGATGTCGCGGAGGACCTCCAGGGCGATGGGGGCCAGGCGGGCCTCCGTGTAGCGCATGGCGGCTGGCGGGTCGCCGTCGACCGACCCGAAGTTGCCGTGCGGATCCACCAGCGGATAGCGGAGCGAGAAGTCCTGGGCCATCCGGACCAGAGCCTCGTAGACCGCGTCCAGCCCGTGGGGGTGGTACTTCTTGACCACCTCGCCGACCGCCCACGCCGCCTTGCGGTGTGGGCGGTCCGGCCTCAGGCCGGACTCGAGCATCGACCACAGGATCCGTCGGTGCACCGGCTTCAGGCCGTCGCGGACGTCAGGCAGCGCCCGGCCCACGATGACCGACATCGCGTAATCCAGGTAGGAGCGCTGGATCTCCTCCTCGATCTCGACCGGCTCGATCCGGCCGTTGAGGAGGGTCACGGTCCCCCCGCCCCCTCCGGCTTGCCTAGACATCCAGGTTCTGCACCTGCTTGGCGTTGGCCTCGATGAACTCCCGGCGGGCTGGGACGTCCTCCCCCATGAGGATGGTGAACAGCCGGTCGGCCGTGGCCGCGTCCTCCATGGTTACCTGGAGCAGGATCCGGCTCTCCGGGTTCATCGTCGTCTCCCACAGCTGGACGGCATCCATCTCCCCCAGGCCCTTGAACCGCTGGGGGGTCTCGAGCTTCCGGTTGCCGTCCTGCTTGCGGAACACGTCCCATTCCTTCTCGGTGTAGAAGTAGTGCGGCACGCGGTCGACGTTCACCAGATAGAGCGGTGGCTGCGCGATGTACACGTAGCCTGCATTGATCAAGTCCCGCATGTTCCGGAAGAAGAACGTGAGGAGCAGCGTGCGGATGTGCGCTCCGTCGACGTCGGCGTCGGCCATCAGCACGACCTTGTGATAGCGGGCCTTCGTGACGTCGAACTCTTCGGCGATCCCCGTACCGATGGCCGTGATGAGGGCCTGGATCTCCAGGTTCTCCAAGATCTTGTGCAGCCGGGCCTTCTCGACGTTCAGGATCTTCCC
>DASPWN010000159.1:0-2572 GCA_035637835.1 Actinomycetota bacterium
CGGACCATGCGAGGAGCAGTCATCCACGGTCCGCGGGACGTCCGCTTGAGGAGCTCGACGACCCCAGGGTCATCGAGCCGACCGACGCGATCATCCGGCTGCCGGCTACGTGTATCTGCGGCTCAGACCTCTGGCCCTACCGGGGCATCGGGCCCATCCAGGGGCCGGCCCCGATCGGTCACAAGTACGTCGGCATCGTCGAGGAGGTCGGCCGAGACGTCAGGACGACGTCGGTCACCGCTGCCCGAGCTCGAATCGATGGCGCGATTACGCCGTCGGGGTATCTTCAACTCGACGGCAGTGAATCGAAGGGAGGTGGAACTGGACAAGTCTTGATCGGGCGATAGACAAGTCTTCGAACCCGATTCGACTTCACAAGTCTTCGTAGGTTCGAGGACGGCGTCTGAAGACAAAACCGCTGGTCATCTATGAAGGTCGGGCCGGTGTCAAGTGGTGCTCGCTACCCATCACCTCCTGGGTGCCGAGGACGACGGACCGGAGCCGGGGTCAAGGTGGAGCGCCCCACGGACGAACGACCTTGACGCCGGCGAGGACCGTCGTCGAATGGATGGAGGTGGTCGTGGGCCTGCATCAGGTGGAGGTGGGTGGCACCAGTCATCTATTCGGGTGGAATCCCATGATGGGCGTGCGGCCTGGGCGGCTCAATCAGAAAGGGCGGCCGTCCCGAAGGAGGCCATGACCAGCGGCGAGCGCGCCCCGACCACGATCGGGGTCCTCATCGGGGCACCGGGTAGGCCCGGCACCCGCCCTCGTCGCGGAGGGCGTAGTAGCACAGGGTGAGCAGGCGGCGGGCCAGCGCCACCTTGGCGATCTTGGGCCCCCGCCGCCGGGCGATCGAGTCCCGGAACCGCCGGAGGGTGGGGTCCTTCAGGTAGGGACGGGAGGCCGACTCGACCATGGCCCACCTGAGCCACCGCGATCCCTGCTTGGAGATGTGGCCCCGCCGGGTGTGCTCGGCGCTGGAGTGCTCGGTGGGGGTGAGCCCGGCCCACGAGCACAGGCGATCGGGGGAGGGGAACCGAGCGACGTCCCACACCTCGGCCACCACCAGGGCCGCCGTGGTGAACCCGATCCCGGGGATGGGAAGGAGCTTCTTGACGCGGAGGTCACCTCGGAACAGCTCGCGCAGTTCACGATCCGCCGTGGCGACCTCGGGGGAGAGCAGGTCGAGGAGCCGGAGGTTGGCCTCCAGGCGGGCCTGGGGGATGGGACGGAGCCGGACGTCTTTGAGGAAGGCCCGGCCTCCCAGCCCGAACAGGTCGGTCACGGGCGGGAGGACGGCTTGGTCGGCGAGCAGGGCGTGGGTCTGGCACTTCAGGCGGGAGGAGATCCTGGCCAGGGAGATCCGGGTCCGGGCCAGCTTGCGCGCGTCGCGGACCTCCGGCGGGGCGGCCCAGGCCTCCGGGAGGAGGTTGGTGCGGAGCAGGTGGGCGAGGGTCTTGGCGTCGACCCTGTCGTTCTTCACCCTGGCCGAGGAGATGGCCTTGGTGGCCAGGGGATGGGCCATGTGGGCGGGGATCCCGACGTCGTGCAGGAGATCGGCGAACCACCCCCATCCGTACGTCGCCTCGAAGGCCACCTCGACGGGTTGGGCCTCGAGCTCCCCGAACACTCGGAGGAACTCATCGGGCCGGCTCGGGATTCGCCGGCTGGCGAGCAGCTCCCCGTCGCCGGCGAGCACGGCGACGTGAGAGGACTTGCGGTGCAGGTCCACTCCGACGTAGACCATGACAGGGCCTCCTTCCTGTCGTTCGTGTTGAGCGGACGCTACGGCGTCTACGCTGTGAACATGGGAGCGGAGGCCCGCTCCTTCATGGCATTACTGCACCACCCTTGCTGTGTGAGGTTCCAAGGATCGACCATCCCCAGGGTGCATGCTCTGGGCATCTCGGTGACCGGCGGGGGAAAGGCCACGTGGCATCGCCCCTCGAGGGCCAGTCTGATACCGCCTCCCCCGCCGGCCTCCGGGAGCGCAGAGCGGCCATGGGAAGACGCGCCTCGAGCGCCAGTCAGTAATGAACCGCTGCGCGCTTCCGCCGCCGGGACGGCCCCCCGAGCGAAGGGAGGTCTGATGTTCGCCGGCATCGACTGGGCGTCGGAGTCCCACGACGTCTGCGTGGTGGACTCCGCCGGCAAGATCGAGGGACGGGCCACCGTGGCCCACTCCAAGGACGGGTTCGACGAGCTCGTGAAGCACCTCGGCCGGTGGGCCCGCCGGGGGGAGCTGCTCGTCGGCATCGAGCGCCCGGAGGGTCGGCTGGTGGACCGGATCCTCGAGGCCGGCTACACCATCGTGTTGATCCCCACCTACGCCATGAAGGACCTCCGGCGTCGGTACGCCGTCGGGGGAGCCAAGTCCGATCCCGGCGACGCCTACGTCATTGCCGACGTCGTTCGAACCGACGGCCACCGCCTCCGACGCCTGGAGCCCCTGTCCGAGCAGACCAGGGCCCTGCGCTCCGTGGTTCGGGCCCGAGATGACCTCGTCGACCAGCGGGTCGCCCTCGCCAACCAGCTCCGGGCGTGCCTGGAGGCGTACTGGCCGGGAGCA
>DASPWN010000160.1:0-9400 GCA_035637835.1 Actinomycetota bacterium
GAGCCGGGCACCAAGGTGGAGCACACGTTCGCGCCGGCGCATGGCGGATACCTCTACGTGATCGATGGATCGCTCCGGCTGAACGACGAGAAGCTCGGCACCGGCGACGCGGCGAAGATCTCCGGCGAGCATCACATCTCGCTCGAGGCGGATGGGCCGACAGAGCTGATCCTGGTTGACGTGACGCTCTGAGCCCTCACAAGGGGGCGATGTCCACCAGCGTCGAGGTGTCGACGTCGAAAGTCACCGGAGGGTAGAAGGCCGGCTTCGTCTCGAGCGTCAGGGTCCATCCCGCGCCCACGACCCCTTCGGCGTGATGGAACGCAGAAACCGCTCGGAGCACCGCCTTCACCCGGAAGATCCGGCGGAGCTCGTCATTCTTGTAGTGCAATCGATACTGACGACCCACCACCAAGCCTTCGATCGTGGGACGCAGCGCATCGTACTGTCGGATCATCCCGGCGAACGCCCGGACAAGCGCGGGACGGCGCGAACCACCCGTCCGCTCCGCGGCAGCCAGGTTGAACCACGAGATGCGGCGACCGTCGCGGACGAGCCAGGCCATCTCACGCTGATCGGGGTCCACCTCAAGCCGGTCGGCCGGCTCCTCCAGGGCCGCGGCGATGTCGGCGGCCAGAGCGGCTGCGGCGTCGGGTCCCGAGCCCGCTCCGCTCGGATGCGCCAGGTCATCGAAGTCGTCGCCCGTCCAGCCCTCGCGCACCCCGCCCTCCGATCGCCGACCCGGCGCGGACCTCCGGCTCTGCTTGGCGTCCCTCAGTATCGTTCGTCATCGCGCGGAGCGTCGTAGGCTTGGCCGGTGGCCGCTCCCACCCGCCGCGCGAAGCGCTTCCGGCGGCCGCCGCCGCGCTCGGAGGCCGTCTCGCAGGCGACCCTGGTCGAGGAGTGCGTGCTCGTCCTGTCCCTCTCGCTCCTCGCCAGCGCTGTGTACGCGATCATCAGTCTGACGTCCGCGCCGCTGAAGGGCGCCACAGTGTTCGTCGTGCCCCAGGTCGGGCTGGCGACGCAGCTCGCGAACTTCGCGTTCGGACTGGCCCCCGTGTGGCTCGTCGTGTTCCTGTTGCGCAGAAGCGGCGAAGGCGTGGGCCAGATCGGCCTGGCATCGGGCCGGCCGGGCCAAGACCTCGCCTCGGGTGTGGTGCTCTTCGTCATCGTCGGCGCCGCCGGGATCGGGATCTACCTGGTGTCCGTGGCGTTCGGGGTGAACCGGTTCGTCGTGCCGGTACCGCCACTCGGCCACTGGTGGACGATCCCCGTCCTCTTCCTCAACGCGGCTCAGGCGGCGCTGCTCGAGGAGGTCATCGTCGTCGGCTACCTCATCACCCGGCTCCAGCAGCTGCGGCTGTCCGAGCCGGCGGCGATCGGAGCATCGGCACTCCTTCGGGGGGCGTACCACCTGTATCAGGGATGGGGCGGGTTCGCCGGAAACCTGGCGCTCGGCCTGTTCTTCGGGTTGTTCTTCACCCGCACCAGGCGGACCTGGCCGCTCGTCGTGGCCCACTTCCTGCTCGATGTCGGTGCCGGGGTCGGCTACATCCTGTTCCGCACCCATCTCCCGGGGTCGTAACCATGAGACTCGCGAGGGGACTCGATCTCCGCCGTCCGCTGAAGGCGACTGCAGCGCAGGGGTACGCGCACGTGTCGCACGCCGTCGAGGGTCCCTTCCTCCGGTCGCTGCGTCGAGAGCTCGAACGCGGTCCGTTCCAGCGGTTCGAGGGATCCTTCGGGCCGGTCCGCCAGGAGATCGAGGGGTACGACGTCCTCGACCCGATGGACGGGTTCCCCCTGGTGGCGGAGCTCCGCGACGAGCTGGCCGGGCTGCTCCGCCGGAACGGGCGCGGGATCGCCGGCCTGGCGACGTGGTGGCCGAACGAGGCCGGCGTGGCCCGGTACCACCCCGGGTCCATCGGCATCACCCCGCACCTGGACGGCAAGTGGTACCGGCGACTGGTCGCCGTCATCACGCTGAACGGCACCGCGCCGTTCAGCGTGTGCCGCGACCGGGCGGGCGAGGTCATCGAGCGGTGGGACGCAGGCCCGGGCAGTCTCACCCTGATGCGCGCCCCCGGGCTCGCCGGATCCAGGGACGGCCGGCCGTTTCATACCGTGGAGGGACCGCGTCGCGGAACCCGATGTTCCATCGCGTTCCGGATGAACACTCGACCCGCCGAGACAACGAAGCCCTAACCGAAACACGTGGAACGCGGGCGGCGGCGATGCCGCCGGCCGCCATCAGCGCCGGCGTCGAACCTGGCCGCGGTTCGTTGGGCGAAGCGTTGCCCCGCATTGGCCTACTGGAGCCGGCGGGGGATGCGTCGCTCCCATCGCCTGGACCAGCGGTGCGTCCCGTTCTCCGAGACGTCGAGATCGATCGTCAGGTGGTACGCCTCGGCGTCGCTTCGAACCACCTGGTGCACCTGTGAGGTGACCGTGGCCTCCGGCCACTCGATGGTCACCGAGGCGCGAGAGTCGGCGCTTGCGACCGCCGGGTCCCGAGTCGACACCGCCACGGTTCCCCCGTAGAGCTCGTGGAACCGGGGTCGCTCGCCCTGCGCCTCGGTCGTGCCGGAGCTCTCGGCGACCGCCCGGGTCTCCCGGTCGAGCACGCCGTGCTCGATCCGCCACACGAGGGTGTCCACCGCGTTGCCCTTGGCCGACTCGTATCGTTCCTGCTGGTTGCTGGCCATCGTCAGGACCGGACGCTCGCCGATCGGTGAGGGCCCATCCACCCCGGGCAGGATCAGCGCCGAGCTGCCGCGTTCGAATGTGAGCGTTGCCGCCGCGGGCGGCGGCCACGCGTTCGGCCAATCCGACCCGGCCAGGTCGAGCCTGATCCTGTGGCCCGGCTCGAAGGCCCAAGAGGTGACCTCGAGCTCCACCTCGGCCCGGTACGGCGTGCCGGGCTCGAGCGGAGAGGGCCGCTCTCGCGACTCCCGGTGCGTCAGGTTCAGGAGGCCTCGCGTCACGAGTGCCGAGGTCCCGTCCGGGAACACGTCGCACAGCTTCGCCGACAGGAAGGCCACGGGCGCGGACGACGTCACCGTTACCTCCACGCGGGGGTGGCCGAGGATCTCGAGCTCCTCGGACAGCGGCGGCCACTCGTAGACGACGGACCACGCCTCGTCGGGTCGCTGGTCCTGGGGCTGCCCGTAGGGCAGGTGCCCGGCGCAGGAGATCCAGGCCGTCCATCCCACGTCGCCCCGGACTTCGAGCTCGTCGGGGTCGGAGAACGGCCGGCTCACGGCGACCGCGTTCCCGAACGGCATCCGAACCTCCCGGCCTCGATCGAGCGGCCACCCCGGCTCGTACCGCCACTGCCCCCGGACTTCCGCCAGATCGGGCTGAGGCTTGGTGGAGCGACGGGCGAAGACCAGGATCGCCGGCTCGCGATCGATGCCGTTGTCGATGCCCCTCAGCCACCGGTCCCACCACCGGAGCATCTCCGGCGTCAGGTCGACGTTCGGGCCGGGGAGCGAGGTCTCGGTCGACGCGTGGGCCCACGGCCCCAGGATCAGCCGCCTGGGGCACGTCAGCGCGGCCATCGTCCGAAGCGAGTTGTTCGTGTACCCGTCGGCCCAACCGGCGACGATCATGGTCGCGGCCTGGATGACTCCATAGTCAGGGCGGAGCGAGCCGTGTTGCCAGTACGGCCCGAACGTCTGCTCCTCCAGCCAGCGGATGACCCACGGCTCGTTCTCGTGCACCCGCTGCTCCCATGCCGCGCGCCACCCCTCGCCGTACAGCGAGGGCACCGGCGGGAGGGCGTTCAGACCGGTCATGTAGGTTGGGTAGTCCACCAGGTCGAGGGCCTTCAACGCGCCACCGAAGTAATGAACGTCGTCCGCATACCGGTCATCGGTGGCGTAGATGGGGATGATGGCCTTCAGCGCCGGCGGCCGGGTCATGGCCACCTGGATGGAGTTGAACCCCGAATAGGAGGTCCCGTACATTCCGACGTTGCCGGTGCACCAGTCCTGCGAGGCCAGCCAGGCGATGACCTCGTTCATGTCCCGCTGTTCGATCTCCGGGTACTCGTCTTCGGCCACGCCCTCAGATGTCCCGGTCCCTCGCACGTCCACGCGGCACACGACATACCCAGCATCGGAGAGGCGCGCGTACTCCGTTCGATACGACGCGGTGAGGTCGTCCTTCCGATAGGGAAGGGCTTCCAGGATGGCCGGCCACGGGCCCTCGCCGTCGGGCACATAGAGCGTTGCAGCCAGCCGCACGCCGTCGGCCATCGTGATGAACGCGTGCGTCGATGTGGCCGGCATCGGCGCGAATCCTAGCCGGGCCTCGTCGCGGGCCCGCGAGCGATCGGCTGACCGGTGGTCACCTCACGTCCAGCTGGGGAACCATGCCCGGAGCGAGAAGGCGTACCCAGAGAGGGGGTGAGCGGTGAGGACGGGCCAGAACCACAGGAATAGGCCCACGGAGACCACGACGAACCCTGCGGCGAGCGGGAGCCACGGACGCGATCGAGAGCCGGCGATATGGGCCTCCGACAGGTCCCGCAGGGAATAGACGCACGCCATGACGAGGAAAGGGACGATCGGTGTGGCGTAGAAGAAGAACTGCGGCCGCGTCACCAGGAACCATGGGACGTAGAGGGCGGCGACGGTGATGACGACGAAGCCGGCAACCCAGTCCCGCCTCAGCCACCAGGCGTAGGCGACGTAGGGGATCGCCACGAGGCTCCCCCAGAAGATGGCGGGGTTGCCGTTCGCATAGATCACCCGCCGTACGTCGTCGCCGTACCGCGCGTAATACAGGACCGGACGCCACAGCAGGATCCACTTCCAGGCCTGTGCGAGGTATGGGTGGATGGGCTTGTGCGTTTTGGGATCGATCGATTGCAGGTGCTCGTGGTAGCTCGTCATCGCTCCCTGCAGGCGGAGCCAATCTCCGAAGTGGAACCCGAAATGAAGGAACCATCCGAGGTACGACGCGACGTATACCATCGCCGGCACCCCCAGGAAGAACAGGGCGATGGGGAACGATTCCCATTGGATCGCCCGCCAGACTGGTCGGCTCACGCCAGCTCGCTTGCGCCGCATCACTTCCCAGATGACCGACAACGCGAGGGCGCCGAAGATGCCGGTAACCCCCGACCACTTCGTGGCGACTGCGGCACCGAACGCGATACCCGAGGCCACCCGCCACGGCCGGAACAAGGGAGAAGGCACGCGCACGCCGGACGTCGGCGGCTCGGGGAGGTCAGAACCCCGTGGGATCGCGGGCCCCTCGCGTGTCGGCTCGGACCTCCGGGATCCGCGCCGCTCGATCCATCGCCGGTCCAGCAGGAGGAACAGGAACCCGAGCGCGATCCAGAACGCCACGAAGACGTCGAGCATCGCCACCCGTGACTGGACGAAGCTGAGGTTCTCCGTAGCCAGGAGGAGTCCCCCGGTGAACGTCCAGAGGGGACTCCCGAACAGCAGCCGCACCATCAGCGCCAGCACGATCACGGTAGCCGTGCCGAAGGCGGCTGACGACACCCGCCATCCGAAAGCATCGGTGCCGAAGGCGAGCTCGCCGAGGGCGATGGCCCACTTCCCGAGGGGGGGATGCACCCACGCCCCGGTGTCGTTCTTGTCCGTCCTCCAGAACCGCTCGTCGCTGCTGGTGGTGTCGCAGCGCGCGTTGGAGTAGCCGAGGTAGATGCAGGCCGACTTCGAGTAGTAGATCTCGTCGAACACCCGGGTCGGTGGCGCGCCGAGATTGGCGAACCGGAGGATCCCGGCGATCAGGCCCACCGCCACCACCGCCACGACCGGCCTGTTGATGAAGCGGCGGACCGCCTCCAGGCCGGAGACCCGGGCCGGCGGGGGAGCCGGAGGTTCGATCATGGTGGCGGGGGTCTGCACGGGGGTGATGGTACGAGAGGCCCCTGCGCTCGCGGGGATGGTCAGCGCCGGCCGCCCGGCCGGTCTCTCAGCCGGTACACGAATTGGACCCCCTGGAACACGGGGTCCAGCGAGGCCGACTTGTTGTCGACGAGTCCGGCGGAGAGCCCGGCCTCCTGCACCACGTCGAACGTGAGATCGGTCTCGACCTTCGCCGCCTTCTTGGGCCAGGCCACCCAGAGCCTCCCGGCCGGGTCCAGCGAGCGGGCCAAGGCGGCCAACCTCCGCTCGAGCTCACGTCGTCTCGTCACGAACAGCACCACGACGTCGAGGGTCCCGCCGGGCCGGCGGAGCACCTGGGCGCCGGGCGGTAGGGGATCGAGGGTGAAACCGGAAGGAGGCGAGACCAGCAGGACACGGGAGCCGTCCCGGATGCCGAGCTTCCGGGGCAGCGGGGTTCCCGAGTAATCCTTGTGCGCCGCCATCGGCATGGGCCGCCAACTGTACTTGCGTTGGAGGGCTCCTAAGACCTCCGGCCGTTCTCGGTCAGTGGCGAACCGTGGCAACATCGATCCGTGAGCGGGATCCTGTATCTGGTCGGCACGCCGATCGGGAACTTCGGGGACATGACCGACCGGGCGCGCGAGACACTCGGCATGGTCGCCGTGGTCGCCGCCGAGGACACGCGGCGGACCGGCCGGCTCCTGGCTCATTTCGGCATCGAGGCCAGGATGGTCTCGCTGTTCCAGGGGAACGAAGACCGGCGGACCCAGGAGCTGCTGAAGGAGCTGCGATCCGACCACGACGTGGCCGTGGTCTCCGATGCCGGCATGCCCGGGCTCTCCGACCCCGGCTACCAGCTGGTGCGGGCGTCGGTGGACGCGGGGATCGAGGTGCGCGTGGTTCCCGGCCCGTCGGCGGTCCTGTCGGCCCTGGTGGTCTCGGGGCTGCCCACCGACCGGTTCGTGTTCGAGGGATTCCTTCCCCGCCGGGCCGGCGATCGCCGCATGCGCCTTCGGGGCCTGGCCCACGACCGGCGGACGGTCGTGCTGTTCGAGTCGCCCCATCGAGTGGCCACGTTGCTGCGTGACATCCTGGTCGAGCTGGGAAACCGTCAGGTGGCCATCGCGCGGGAGCTGACCAAGCTGCACGAGGAGGTCATCCGGGGTCGGATCTCGGAGGTCCTGGCCCGTCTGCCGGACCTCGAGCTGAAGGGCGAGCTCGTCGTGGTGCTCGAGGGGAGTCTGCGTCCGCAGGTCCTGGACCAGGAGGAGCTGGTGGGGGAGGCTCGGGCCCTCGTTCAAGCCGGGATGCGAAAGCGCGACGCCGCCTCGGAGGTGGCGCGCAAGCGGGGAGCCTCGGCCAACGCCATCTACGATTCGCTGGTGGAGGCAGACGGCGCCAAAGGAAGCTCCGCGAGCACCTGACCCCTAGAATGGCCCGACCATGGGCCGGGACGTCTTCTACATCACCACCCCGATCTACTATCCGAACGACGTCCCGCACATCGGCCACGCCTATACGTCCGTGGCGGCCGACTTCATCGCCCGGTACCACCGGCTGCGAGGGGACGAAGTCTTCCACCTCACGGGAACCGACGAGCACGGGCTGAAGCTCCAGCGGGCGGCGGAGGCTGCTGGGAAGGACCCCCGCGCCTGGGTGGACGAGATGGAGCCCCGGTGGCGTGAGGTCTGGGCGCGACTGGACATCGCCTACGACGACTACATCCGGACCACCGAGCCCCGGCACGAGGAGGCGGTGAGGGAGCTCCTCGAGGTCGTGCACGACAACGGCCGTGACGATATCTACCTGGGCACCTATGAGGGCCTGTACTGCGTGTCGTGCGAGCTGTACTACACCGAGGACCAGCTCGTCGGCGGCAGGTGCCCGATCCACGGCATCCCGGTCGAGGCCATGCGGGAGGAGAACTACTTCTTCCGCCTGTCCGCCTATGAGGACCGGCTGCTCCGGCACTACGAGGTCCATTCCAAGGCGGTGCAGCCGGAGGTCAGGCGGAACGAGGTCCTGTCGGTGATCCGGGGCGGCCTTCAGGACTTCTCCATCAGCCGGACGTCGTTCCGGTGGGGCATCCCGCTCCCCTGGGACCCTTCGCACGTGAACTACGTTTGGTTCGACGCCCTGACCAACTACATCACGGCCGCGGGGTACGGCTCGGACCCCGAGCGGTTCGCCCTGGTGTGGCCGGCGAACATCCACATGATCGGCAAGGACATCCTCCGCCAGCACGCGATCTACTGGCCGGCCATGCTGATGGCCGCGGACATCCAGCCCCCCGACCAGGTCTGGGCCCACGGGTTCCTGACGGTCGGAGGCCAGAAGATGTCGAAGACGAATGCCACAGGTATCCATCCCTTCGAGCTCGTGGATCAGTTCGGCGTCGACGCGTACCGGTACTACTTCATCCGGGAGATCCAGTTCGGCCAGGACGGGAGCTTCTCGTTCGAATCAATGAACGACCGCTACCACGCCGACCTGGCGAACGGCCTGGGGAACTTGGCCAGCCGGGTCCTGGCGATGCTGGGGTCCTACTACGACGGCCTGGTCCCCGAGGTCCCTGCCACCGGGATGGAGGGCGACCTCCCCGCCTTGGTCAAGGACGTCGCCGGCCGGTACGACAGCCTCATGCTCGACGTGGCCTTGACCCCTGCGGTGGCTGCGGTCTGGGAGCTCGTGGGCCGGGCCAACCAATACCTGGTGGAGCGAGCGCCCTGGCAGCTGGCCAAGGATCCCTCGAGTCGAGATGAACTGGCGGGGGTGCTGTACGCGGCGGCCGAGATCCTTCGGATCTTGGCGGTCCTTCTGTCACCGATCATGCCGGGCGCGGCCGGCAGGCTGTGGAAACAGTTGGGGATATCCGAGCCGCTCGCGGTCCAACGAGTTCCCGAAGCCGCGGAGTGGGGCCGCCTCGCTGCCGGCACCATGACTAGCAAGGGCGAACCCCTCTTCCCGCGCCTCGACTCCTAGGTGAGGGTTCGCGCCGGCGCGTTTCACGTGAGACTCCGTGCCTCGACTCCGGGTGGACACTCGGACGTCGCGGTGGGTTGCCCGCCGAGTCGCCTGTCGAGCCGAGGTCGAGAGCCGATATCGTTGGACAACCATGGCCTCCCCCGATCCCGAGCCATCACGCCAGGAAGCCGCCGTTGACACCCATTGCCATCTGTTCCTGATCGAGGAGGAACCCGCCGAGGTGGTGGCGGCTGCGCGGCGGGCGGGCGTCGGCAGGCTGGTCTGCGCCGGCATCGACCCTCGGACGAGCCGCCGTTCGATCGACCTCGCTCAGGCGCTTCCGGAGGTCTTCGCAACGGCCGGGATGCACCCCCATACCGCCTCGGAGTTGGACGACGATGGGTGGGAGCAGATCAGGGAGATGGTGTCCATGCCCCGGGTCGTGGCCGTCGGGGAATGCGGGTTGGACTTCTATCGGATGCGATCGCCGAGGGAGGATCAGGAGCGGGCCTTCGGTCTCCACATATCGTTGAGCCGTGAGATCGGGCTTCCCCTCGTTGTCCACATTC
>DASPWN010000161.1:0-1979 GCA_035637835.1 Actinomycetota bacterium
CTCCGGAAGTATCGGGATCGCCATCTACCCCCAGCACAGCCGTGACGTCGAGGCACTGATCCGCCGGGCAGACGTCGCCATGTACTCGGCCAAGGAATCCGGGGGCGGGTACGAGGTCTACAGTGAGTCGTTGGACCAACACAGCCCCGGGCGCCTCACGCTGGCCAGCCAGGTGCGGCCGGCCATGGAGAACCGGGAGTTCGTCCTCTACTACCAACCGAAGGTGTCGGTGGATGACGGCCGGATCGCCGGGGTCGAGGCGCTCATCCGGTGGCATCACCCGGAACGCGGACTGATCGAGCCCGACGAGTTCGTCCCGATGGTGGAACGGACCGTGCTGCTCCGCCCGCTCACGCTCTACGTGATCGACGAGGCCCTCCGCCAGGCCCGCGCGTGGTCGCGGCAGGGGCTGATGCCCGACGTGGCGGTCAACCTGTCGCCGCGAAGCCTGCTCGACCCCCAGCTCCCCGACCAGGTCGCCCAGCTCCTCGCTCGGTGGGACATCCCCCCGACCCGCCTGACGCTCGAGCTCACCGAGAGCTTCCTGATGGCCGACTCCGGACGATCGGTCGGCGTGATGTCCCTCCTGTCCGAGGTGGGGATCACGCTGTCGATCGACGACTTCGGGACCGGGTACTCCTCTCTCAGCCATCTTCGGCGGCTTCCCATCCGCGAGATCAAGATCGATCGGTCGTTCGTCGTGAACATGCGGGAGGACCCCAACGACTGGATGATCGCCCGTGCCACCGTGGACCTCGGTCGGAACCTCGGCCTTCGGGTGGTGGCCGAGGGAGTGGAGGACGCCGAGACCCTGACTCGGCTGGCCGAGATGGGATGCGAGCAGGCCCAGGGCTATCACCTGTGCGTCCCGCTTCCGGCGGAGGAGGTCACCGGGTGGCTCGAGTCCAACACGTCCGCGGCTCGGGCTCGGCACAGCCCTTCCCGGGGCCGTCTGGCCCACCAGAGTGTCGGACGCGTGCGAGCCGTGTAGGCGCTCTGCCGCCACTTCCTTCGATCACTCCCCGGGTACACTCGCTCCAAAGGCCCCGTCGCGCGTCGACGAGGCCTCTTCGTGCTGTCCGGACCACGCGATGGGAGCCACGTGAGCCTCGATCCGCTACTCGACGACATGACCGGCTCGGAGCCCTTCGAGCGCCTCCTGCTCGAACGGGCCCGGCCGGTGTTGGGCTGGGCCGAGGCCGGCTCCGACTTCGTGGTGGCATCGCTGGCCCGGGCCCTCGGAGCTCCCGTCCTCGCCGTGGCCCCCGGTCCACCGGAGGCGGAGATCCTCGCTCGAGGGGTCACGGCCTTCCTTGGCCCCGACCGCGTGGCCCTGTTCCCGTCCTGGGAAGCCCTCCCGTACGAGGGCATCAGCCCGTCGCCGGAGACGGCCGGCAGGCGGTCGGAGGCGGCCCGCTCGCTCCGTCGAGCGAGCGGGCCCTTCGCCCTGGTCGCGCCGGCGCACGCCGTGCTCCAGGGCATCGTGCCGACCCTCGGGGAGACCGAGCCGTTGGTGATGGCGCCCGGCACAACCCTTCCTCCCGACGAGCTGGCCGAGCGCCTCGTCGGCCTGGGCTATGCCCGGGCCGACGTGGTCGAACACCGGGGCGAGTTCGCGGTACGCGGCGGGATCGTCGACGTGTTCCCCGGGACGGACCGCCGCCCGGTCCGGGCCGAGTTGTTCGGCGACGAGATCGAGTCGCTTCGTGAGTTCATCCCGGCGACGCAGCTGTCCACCGAATCGGTGGGAGCCGTCGAGGTGCATCCGGTCCGGGAGCTCCTCATGACTGCCGAGCTGCGGGAGCGGGCCGAGCAACTGGCTCCCGGGTTCGTGGACCGGTTCCGTGACCAGCTCACCCGGTTCGCCGACGGCCTGGCCTTCGAGGGGATGGAGGGCCTCGCTCCGCTCCTGTTCGATCGCCTTCCCAACCTGGCCGAGCTCATGCCCCGGGGCTCGTGGGCCGTCCTGGTCCAGGCCC
>DASPWN010000162.1:0-4564 GCA_035637835.1 Actinomycetota bacterium
CCCCCTTCTCGAGCACCAGGACGTCGGTGAGGCCCGCCTTCACCAAATGCAGGGCGACGCTGCAGCCGGTGATCCCTCCCCCGACGACAACGACCCTGGCCCGATCCATCGTTTCCCTCCGACGTGGCGGTGGGGCGGGAACCAACCCCGCCCCACCGATTCTTCTATCTGTCTGCTACTCGGGTGGGATCTCCGCGAACGCGTACTCCACCTTGATCCCCTTCGAGGACTTCACCTGCTTCATGATGAAGTACACGATCAGCCCGAACACCGCGGTCCCGATCACGATCACGTACGGGAACGCGCTGGCGGTGTACGCAAGGCCGAGACCCTTCACGAACAGGAACGCCCCGACCATGAACGCCCCGAACAAGAATCCGAGCGTTCCGAAGATCGTGACCATCGGCGTGTTGCCGAACCGGTACTTCGCACCCGGCGAGGCCTCGTAGAGCTTCTTGGCCCGGTACGGCAGCAGGGCCGCCGCGAGCGCAGAGAGCGTCATCACCGCCCCGTTCGCGAACGTGATGCCCAGAGCCCACTTCGTGCTCCAGTCCGCGATCTTGTTGAACCCGAAGATCACCGGAACGGCCGCGACGAAGTACGCGATGTGTGCGTTGACAGGGGTCTTCCACCTCGGGTGCACACGGCTAAACCAGTCGGGCAGCAAGCCGTCCAGGCCCTGCGCCACCATGATCCGGGTGCATCCGATGTAGCAGTTACAGACGATCTGGAAGGAGTTCAAGATGAAGCCCACGCCGATGATCGCGACGATGATCGGGCTCGATGTCAGCCCCATCGCGATCAGGTTCGGGAACATGTACCCGCCCCCGATCAGCGCCTTGCCGTTCGCGTACCAATAGCCCGACGACGCCACGCGGATGCCGTCGCCACCGATCCCGTGGTTCATCGCCACCGCGAGCAGGACCAGCAGCCCGGCGGTCGCGGCGAGCGAGCCCACGATGATGAACAGCTGGTTGCGGAACACGTGGGCGTTCTTGATCTCGCCCCCCTGCTCGACCGAGTACGTGGCCCACTGCAAGCTCGTCCACGCGATCGGGGCGACCATGAGCGTGCCGAACAGGAAGAACGGCGGGTTGAAGTCGACGCCTCCGGCCGCCGCTGCCGCCTTTGCTTGACCGAAGAAGTTCTTCACCCCGTCGATGGCGCCGGCGAAGGAGTTGATTTTCGTGTGGAACGCGCCAGGGTTCGTGGTGAGGAACAGGAGCAGCACGATCCCGAAGGACACCAGGATCGCGTACCACATCACGTACTGGAACCGGACGTAGTTGCGGAACCCGCTCACGAGAAGCACGAGCGCGATCGCCGCGTTCACGAGGCTGATGATGATGATCCCGTTCGAGGTCGCCGCCCATGTGCCGATCGTCGTGAAGGCGTGGACGTCCGTCGTCACGCCGAGCCCGAGGAAGGTCGGCGCGATCCCGAGCGCCGCGAGCAACCACCCCGACAGAGCCACCCACTGGAGGATCCAGACGACGAAGAACGCGAAGACGACGGTGAACCCGAAGCCGCCGCCGAACACGCGGCTCTGGAACACGTAGTCGCCGCCGGACCGAGGTAAGGCCGTGGCCAACCACGTATAGGCGAGCGCGATCGGCAGCTCGAATAGGAACGCGAACGCGATCCCGAGGACGAGGTTGGACCCCTGGAACGCCGTGGGGGCCCACAGGTAGGTCCAGGGGAAGATCACCCCCATCGTCAGGATGTTGTAGACGAACGCCGAGTACGGCGACATGACCCGGACGAGTCCGGAGGCTCGCCGGGTGAAGACCTGAGGAACTGCGACCTCGGCCATCCCCCCTCCTTGTGAATCCCCTCGCCTTCGGGGCGGGCTACCCGGAGGTGAATTGATGCCCGATGACCTCTCCACCCTTGATCGCCACGATCAGTCCCCGCAACACCCCCTCCCCGTACTCGCTCCCCGGGTTTAGCGCGAGAGTTCGTCCGAACTTGGTCGCGCCCCTTGACTCGTGGATATGGCCGTGAAGGCCGACGGTCGGCTGATAGGCATCGAGCGCGTCCCCCACTGCCTGGCTTCCGGCTCCGTAGTACACGGGCTGCCCGTTCTCGATAACCGGCGTCGGAGGCCACACGGAGGCATCCAACTTCAGGCACGTATCCAAACTGGAGTCGAGCGGGGGACAGTGGAAGTTGAAGATGCACCTCGACGGGTCGGGCACATCGGCCATGAGTTTCTCGATGAGCTCGCCGATCTGCTCGTCCGTCCGCTCGCGAGGCGTGTCCCAGGGCGTGGGCGTCGAGTAGCCGATCGTGGCCAAGGAGTGGTGATCGTCCAAGGGGACGATCCGGTTCTCGCAGTTCACAACCCGATCCAATGAGACCTCGTCTAAGGCCGAAAGGACCTTCTCCGTATCATCATTGCCCCCGCACAGGTACACGCGCACGTGGGTCCCCGCGAGGCGGTTTTCCGCGAGCTCGACCCACTCGGCCAGCCGGGCCTTGGCCAGCTCGTCGAACTTCTGGTCGATCCGGTCCTGATGCCCTTCGTACCATCGATACTCATCGGAGTCGCACTCGAACCAATAGAACCCAAGCGTGTCCAGACTCTTCTTGAACTCGGCGAGCTCTTTCGGCGTTGTGAGAACGTGCTTTTGCTCGTGGAGCCCGGCCCGCCAGACGCCGCCGGCGTCGCTCACGATCGGGACGAGCAACTTGCCCATCAGGTCGCCACCGAAGACGAGCGCGTCGACGTCGTAGAACTTCGCGGCATTCAGGAACTTTCGGTAGGTGGGCTCCGAGCCGTGGATGTCACACGCGTAGAAGAGGCGAGTGGGTTCGGCCTTGAGGTCCCCCTTTTTACCGAACAGACCCATCTCTACAGCCCCTGCATCTGGGGAGCGAGCTCACCCACGTCCCGGTACCACTTCTTCCGGTCGCCCACCTTCGCTCGGATCTTCCACCCCAAGCTCTTCGGCTTCGTCTCGATTCGGGCGAGCGCGTCGTCGACCTGCTGCGCCACCCGAAGCTTCTCCTGGTCGGACAGCTGCGGGTACGCGGCAGCGATCTGCTTGACCTTGGCCAGGTTCATGGTGAGCGTCCGCCACCAGCCCCAGTCCCCGGCACACACGCCGGCCACAAGTCCGACGTTGATCGTGTCGCCGTCCCGATCGCCGAGCGGATGCTCGAGAAGCAGCATGATCGTGTCGATGACGTCCTTCTCGTTGATCTGCACGATCTGCATCTTCTGCATCAGCATCTCGGCCAGTGGGATGGTGTCCTCCTCCTGTTCCAGCCGGCCGTTCCAGCGCACGGTGTGGCAGAACTCCAGCTTGTCCAGGAAGACGTCGAGATGCAGCGTCGTGGCCGGATGGTTGAGGACCATCCGTGACCCCTCAGACTCGACATACGTCATCTCGTCCTCCACGTAGCCCTCACGCGCGAACAGCGCGCGGAGCTGCCTGGCCTGCTTGCCGTAGGCGGCGAAGTCGATGTCCGTGTACATGCGCTTGAGGGCTTCCTGGAGCCTGGCATGCCGGGGACAGCGTCGTTTGAACGCCAGGGCTCCGAGCAGCCGAAGGGTGACGCCATCTGCTCGAGCGGCACGGAGCAGGCGCTCGGCCTCGGCCTCAAAGGCTTCCTTGTCCATCCCGTCCCGTGCGTGCGCCTCCTCCGACAGCAGCAACCGGACCGGCGCGAGTTTGTTCCGTTTGGGTTGGGGACGCAAGCGGCGGCGTGAGAGGTCCTCCCGCGCCGCCGCCAACCAGCTCGTGACAGGCTCAGTTCAGGTTGAACGTGAAGTCGCACCTCGTGACGTCATCGGTGCCGACGTGGCAATGAAGGTCCAGGCTGCCGGAGGCCCCCGAGTACGTCCCCGTTCCGCCGGTCACCACGCCAACGCTGTCCTTGGTGTCGTAGAAGGGTGACTCGACGGTGATCTGGCCACCCGCCAGGAACGTCGTCCAGACGCACTCCCAGGACCCCTTCTTCGGAGCGATCCGGACGCACCAGCCCTGGTCGCTGCCCACCACGGTGGCATCGGTCGCGTCGTAGACCTTGTTGCTGAACGTCAGCTGGTCTCCCCGGCTGTCGCCGGGTTTGCCGATGTCGATGACCGTGTCGGTGACGGCATGCTCGACGACCTTCAGTGTCGTGGCGGCCGACGCCGACGAGCCGACGAGCGACGCGACGGTGCCGCCCCCCGCCACGAGCACCCCCGCCACGATGAGCGCGAGCTTCTTCCGCATGGCCCCTCCCTTCCACCCAGGAACGGCCTCAGTCTGGTCCTGCGGAGTGGTGCGGCGCAACTCGGTGCAGCGTTCAGCCGCGGAGGGCGGCGAGGAACTCGTCCAACGACGGCCCGACCCGGTAGGTCGGCTCCACGACACCCTCGAGGGCCGACACCGTCTTGTAGCCGTTGCCGGTGATCAGGACCACAGTCTCGTCTTCCGGGCCGATCGCCCCGGACTCCCGGAGACGCTTCAGCACGGCCACGGTCACCCCGCCGGCGGTCTCGGTGAACACTCCCTCGGTCTCGGCCAGCAGCCGGACGCCAGCAACAACCTCGTCTTCCGGGCAGGCATCGACG
>DASPWN010000163.1:0-5450 GCA_035637835.1 Actinomycetota bacterium
GTGGAACGGCTGATCCAGGATGGCGGGCCTCGATCCGAGCCCGCCTCTGGCCAACCCGGCCTCCTGTGGCGATTGGTCGTTGTCGCGATGGGGTTCGGAATAGCCATCACCGGTTGGATGCTGATCCTGACCGTGTTCCTCTCGTTCATCGGCCTGCCCCTGTTCATGTTCGGATTGGCGCTGATGCAGAGCCAGGAACGATGATCGGGACCACGTCGCGGTCACCTCGATGGTTGAGGATGCTCGCGGTCGCAGGCCCGACCAGTGGGAGGACGACGATGGAGGCGGCGAGTGCATGGGGTGCCGTGTTCGAGAAGGGAGACGCCCGGCGGTTCACCGGCGACGTGTGGCTGCGCTCAGGGCCCTCGGCGGCTGATGGCACGAACGTGGGGATCGTCCACTTCTCGCCCGGGGCGCGGACGCGCTGGCATGCTCACCCGGGTGGGCAGTTCCTATACGGGCTCACCGGCCGGGGACGCGTGCGATCCCGGAGCGGGCCCGGGCACGTGCTGGAACCGGGCGACATCGTTCACGTGCCGACGGGGGAGTGGCACTTCCACGGGGGAGCTCCCGACAGCCCGGTGGTGCACGTCGCGGTCAACGGGGGCGGCGCGCCCGAATGGGGCGATCCCGTGAGCGACCAGGACTACGGCGAGGGGTTCTAGTCGGAGCAAGCGATAGGCTGGGCCGATGGGCTCGACGAGCCGGGACGATCCGGCTGCCCGAGGGGACGCGTCGGCCGGCACGACGCCTCGTTCGTTCCCTGTAGCTGCCCGGGAGCCGATCATCGTGGCCATCTTCGTGCTCGCCGGGATCTTCGAGGTGCTGTCCGGAGACCCCGTCGCCCACGCCGCCGTGCTCTTCGCGGTGGGTGGGTTGCTGAGCTGGGATGCGGTCCACCGCCGTCACCAGGAACCGGATCCTTCACCGGCCGAGCCCTCGGTCGAGCCGATGCTTCGGCCCAGGGTCACGCTGGCGATCGTGGTCGCCGGGTTGGCCTACGCAGCGGTGGTGGGGACGTTCGGGCGGTACACGTGGCCGTCGACGGTTTCGGTCGTGGGACCGGGGGCCGCCGGCGTTGCGGTGGCGTGGCGCAGGCCGACACACCAGGCCACGGAACCGCTCGGGTTGGATCCGTGGGGGACGGTGTCATGGGTCGCTGTGTTCCTGGCGCTCGCGCTGTGGGAGCTCGCGGCGCTACTGCTCCAGCCATCGCTTACCACCCCGTCCGCTGCCCACCCGACGATCAGCACCTTGACCGACCCGGTGTTGGCCTCGCACCTCGGACGGTCGATCACGCTCCTACTGTGGCTGGCGTTCGGCTGGCTGCTGGTGGAACGATGAACAGCCATGACATCACCGTCGCCGGGTACCTGGCCATCGCCTCGTCCGGGGTGGCGCTCGAGCTCCTCAGCCATCGATCGCACTCGAGGATCCCGTCGTTCGGGCACGTGCTCAGACGCCTGATGCGCACGCGCTCGGGACGGATCGGAGTGGTGGCCGGATGGGCCTGGCTCGGGATGCACTTCTTCGCCCGGTGATGAGGAAGAAAGGAAGACTGAGGTTCAGTCGACTGGCTCGACCGGGTCGCCGACCCCGATCGTTCCGGGCCGGACGACGTCGCCGTACACGCCGAACTGGAGTTCGTTGTCGCCGGCGACACCCCGATAGGCCCGGATCACGGAGAGGGTGGGGAAGTCCCGCACGCCGGTCTCGGGGTCGAGCGTCGTGATCACGCACCGGGGGACCGGGTCGCCCACGCGGACCTCGGCCTCGCCGATGCGAATCCGGCGGCCCGTCCAGGTGTCCTCCTCGTGTGGCTCGCAGCCCTCGATCTCCACGAGCATGCGGAACCGCCCGGGGTCGATCGCACGGTCCCGGCCGCCCTGCCGGCTGAGCTCCGCGACCGAGGCCAGCGACACGAGTGTGACCGGCCGTTCGTCCGTCGCATCCCCCGGCCGGTCCACGCGCGCCAGCCTGACGAGGTGTCCGACGTACCGGGACAGGCCCTCTTCCCAATCGCCCTCCACGACGTGCGCCGGAACCGCTCGCCCGTAGAAGTTCACGATGAGGGCCTCCCCGTCTGCGGCTGATGGACCGCTGATCACGAGTCCGTCGGGGAGGCGCAGGGTCAGCCGGTCCTCGGCGGAATCATGCTCGGCGCGGATCGGCATGAGCGGCGCCTTCTTGGAGCCTCCGAACCGCAGACCTTCGGCGTCCACGAAGAAGAACTCCCGGTTCCCGACCGCACCATAGCGCTCGAGCGTGATGCGCTCCGGGTTGTGCAGCGCCGTGGACTTCACCGGCGTGACGTTCAGGCGGACGACGGTCGGCATCCGGCCCACGCTACCAGCCCGTGACGGCGTGGTACCGTCGCCGCGATGGACGCGCCGGCGCTTCATCCCGACCTGGAGCCCATCGCGTTCCTCCTGGGGACGTGGGCAGGCGAGGGCGAGGGCGACTGGCCGTCTTCCGGACCCTTCCGCTACGGCGAGGAGATGTCCTTCGAGCAGGTGGGCGAGCCGTTCCTCCTGTACGCCCAACGTAGCTGGACCGCCGGCGGTGAGCCACTCCACTTCGAGCGAGGGTTCGTCCGACCGGCGGGCGCCGGGCGGGTCGAGCTCGTGCTGGCGCATCCCTTGGGTATCGTTGAGGTGGCGGAGGGGTCCGTCTCGGCGAACGCGATCGACGTGGCCTCCACGGCAGTGGCCATCACCGGGACCGGTTCCCCGGTCACCGAGCTCCGGCGGCGGTTCGAGCTGGAGGGCAACGTCCTTCGCTACGAGCTCGAGATGGCCATGCGCGAGGTGCCCCTCACACGGCACCTGAAAGGAGAGCTGAAGCGGGCGATGCCCGCTGAGGAACGATGACCGCGATCAGACGGCGCGACGCGAGCCGGGCCTTCTTGGCCGTCGCCGTGGTCGGCCTCGCCCTCGGCGGCGTGCTGTGGGCCGCGGGCGAACACGACACGGCCAACATGGCATGGGCGGCCACGACGATCGTGGGCATCCTGCCCCTGGCCTACTCGGTGGCGATCGATCTGCTGCACCGGGAGACGGGGGTCGACGTCATCGCCCTCCTTGCCATGGCCGGCGCCTTGGCTCTCGGCGAGTACCTGGCCGGCGCGGTCATCGCGCTGATGCTGTCGAGCGGGCGATCCCTCGAGGCGTTCGCCGACGCCCGCGCGCACCGGGAGCTCTCGTCCCTCCTGGAACGCGCGCCGCGCACGGTGCATCGGTATGCAGGGGACGAGCTCGAGTCGATCCCCATCGGTGAGGTCCGGCCGGCGGACGTGCTGCTGGTGAAGCAGGGCGAGGTGGTGCCGGTCGACGGCTTCCTGGTCTCGGAGAACTGCGTGCTCGACGAGTCGGCCCTCACCGGCGAGTCTCGGCCGGTCGAGCGCAGCAAAGGCGAGGCACTGCGAAGCGGCGCGGTGAACGCCGGCGCGTCGCTCGCCCTTCGGGCCACCACTACCGCTGAGGAGAGCACCTACGCCGGGATCGTCCGGCTGATCAAGGAGGCGGAGAAGCAGAAGGCACCGTTCGTCCGGCTGGCCGACCGCTATGCCCTCGTGTTCGTTCCGGTGACCCTGGTCATCGCAGCCGCCGCATGGGTTCTGACCGGCGATCCCGTTCGAGCCCTCGCCGTGCTCGTCGTGGCCACGCCCTGCCCGCTGATCTTGGCAGTTCCCATCGCCATCGTGGCCGGGATCTCCCGCGCCGCCCGCCGGGGCATCATCGTGAAGGGCGGAGGAGCGCTGGAGACGCTTGCTCGGGGCTCGGTGTTGCTGTTCGACAAGACCGGCACCCTGACGTCCGGTGTTCCGGAAGTCGCCGACGTCGAGGTATTCGCCAGCATCGATCCCGAGGAGCTGTTGCGCCTGGCTGCCTCCCTCGACCAGCTCTCCCCCCACGTCCTCGGCGCGGCCATCGTTCGGGCGGCCCGGCAGCGGGGGCTCCCGCTCTCGTTCCCCGTCGATGTGCGAGAGGAGCCGGGTTCGGGTATCGAGGGCACGGTCGATGGACGGCGGGTGTCGCTGGGCAAGGCGTCGTGGGTGTCGGGCGGGCGGGGTTTGCCCGCCCGGGCCCGGGACATCCGCCGCCGGTCGGCGATGGAGGGCTCCTCCGCCGTGTTCGTGGCCATCGACGGCGAGGTCGCCGGAGGGCTCATCCTCGACGATCCCATCCGGCCGGATACGCCGCGCGTCATCCGCACCCTCCGCCGGGCGGGGATCAAGCGCGTGGTGATGGTGACCGGCGACCACCCCGACGTGGCGGAGTCGGTCGGCATCTCGATCGGAGTCGACCGCATCCTGTCCGAGCGGGACCCCACCGACAAGGTCGACGCGGTGAAGGCGGAGGGCGACGGCGGCGTAACCGTCATGGTCGGCGACGGCGTGAACGACGCTCCGGCCCTTGCGGCCGCCGACGTCGGCGTGGCCATGGGAGCTCGTGGTGCTACGGCGTCCTCGGAAGCGGCCGACGTGGTGCTGGTGGTCGACCGACTCGACCGCCTGGCCGAGGCCATCCGCGTGGCCAAGCGGTCCCGGGGGATCGCCGTCCAGAGTGTGCTGATCGGGATGGGCCTGTCATTCGGCGGCATGGTCCTCGGTGCGGTGGGCCTGCTGCCGGTGGTGGGTGGGGCGCTGTTCCAGGAGGCGATCGACGTGGCCGTCATCCTGAACGCGCTGCGGGCGCTGTCGGGCGGCCGGGCCGCCCGACAGCGCGCCGGCCTGGGCTCGAACGTCGGCGACCGGTTCCGTGACGAGCATCGCGAGTTCGTGCCCTGGCTGGCCCGGATCCGCACCGTGGCCGACCGGCTCGAGTCCTACTCGCCGGTCGAGGCCCGCGACGAGCTCCAGCAGATCCGGTGGTTCCTGACCGAGCGCCTGCCCCAGCACGAGGAGGAGGAGGAGGCCGCCGTGTACCCCGTGGTCTCCAGGCTCATGGGGGGCGAGGACCCCATGGGGACCATGGCCCGGGCCCACCTGGAGATCGATCACCTGTCGCGGGTCTTCGTCCACCTGGTGGACGACGTCCCCACCGAGGGGCCGGCGGCCGAGGACCTGGTCGACCTGCGCCGGGTGCTGTACGGGCTGCACGCGATCCTCCGCCTGCACTTCGCCCAAGAGGAGGAGGCGTACTCCTGGCTTGCCTCGGAGGCGCTCGAGTCAGAGGAAGCCGCGGTGGGTTAGCGACCGCCCACGGATCGTTCCTCCGGAAGCCACACCCGGAACGACGCGCCGCCACCATCCCGGTCCTCGACCCACGCCCGGCCACCGTGCAGCTCCGCGAGCCCCGCCACCAGGGCCAGGCTGATCCCGCTCCCCGGAGCGAACTCGCCCCAATCCCGGCCCCGGCCGAACGGCTCGAAGATGGCCTCCCGGAACGCCGGTGGCACCTCCGAGCCCTCGTCGTCCACCGCGATCAGCGCGCCACCGTCCTGTTCCC
>DASPWN010000164.1:0-2704 GCA_035637835.1 Actinomycetota bacterium
AAGATCCCCGACCGCCCCTCGGCGGGGGACGGGTAAGAAGCTCGGCGGGAAGCGGACCTACGGAACAGGGCCGGGTGGACTCTCGGCGGTCGGGGGAAGGTTGGCGTCACGGCATCGACGCGTTCGCGCGCCGGCCTTGCCGGCGCGACGGATTCCTTGGGGGAGGTCCGAAGGGGGGGCGAAGCGCCCCTCGGAGCGTCCTAACTAGGCAAGGGCTTCGCCCTTGATATCCCCTCTGTCGGGATGCGCGTGCTGAAAGGTGAAGCGCTCCCGGGATCGTGCGGGCGGGAGGCAGGGGGTGGTAGGTTCGCCGCTGGGCGGTTCTGGACAGAATTGTTCTGGCGCGCGAGGCCAGGCAACCTGGCCTGTCCAGGGCTTGGTGGCCAGGGGCTCTTCCGATCTTCGAAGAATGATATGGAAATCCGATCGAACCTCGCTCCTGACCGGACCCCGACCAAAGAGCTGTCGATCGCGAGATGGGGGACGTGCCCGGTGCCCATAGAAGCGTTCATGGCGTTAAGCTCCTGGTATCTCACCACGCAGGAGGGACCGGCCATGAACGCGTTCTACGAGCATCACCAGGATAACATCCGCTTCGGGTATCGGTGTTTCGATCGGATCTTGCTCAATGGGCTCATTCAGCCTTTCCAGCAACCGGAACGCGTGATCGGGTTCTTCAACACGTACAGACATCAGTACCCGGTGAGCCGAAAGGTCCTACGCGACATTGCCGACCAGTTCCAGGGCTGGGTCAAGAACCGCTCCCAGACGTGGAACGTGCCCATCCTCGATGCACCCCCCGGGCGGCGCGACGAGTTTGTCGAGCCGTACTTCAGGCGCGCGAAGCCCGACGAAGTGGTGGTGATCCTGAAGGCCCGAGAACCGGCCCGGATCATGATCGCCATCGGGAACCCGAAGGACGACCGCTGGCACCTGCAATTCGCTCAGCGCTGGGTCGTCCAGTACAACTTCTACGTGAACGACCGGCGCTGGGGCCGCATGTTCGTACGCGTCTGTCCGTACTTTCCGTTCTCCGCCCGCGTCTGTCTCAACCAGCACCATTGGCTGGCGAATCAGCTGCGGGCCGAGGGCATCGGCTTCCAGCAATGCTCCAACGCCTTCCTGAAGTGCGCGAACCCTCAACGGCTCCAAGAACTGGCCGACTCCCTGACGGCACGCGATCTCTCGAGCAGCGGGGAGAAATGGCTCACCCGCTTCACCCCATTCTTCACCGACCAAGAGCGACGAGGCGCCGGCTGCCAGCATCGTCTGTTCTTTTCTCAGGTCGAGTACTGCGACAACCTGATCTTCCATCGGCGGGCCGCCCTCGATGATCTGGGGCAGCGGCTGCTGGATGCCAACCGCACGATCGGGCAGCCGAACAAGATCACCGTGATCTTCGGTCGACGCATCACGAAGCGCTACCGCGGCCAGCTGCAGACGGTGATTGAGGACCTGCACCTCCCGAACCCGGTCATCCGCAGCCACTACGGCAACGGGTTCATCAAGCAGTACGTCCGCGATCATCTCCTGCTCCGTACCGAGGCCGCTACCAACAACGTGGCGGACTATGGGGTGCCCAAGGCCATTGACCATCTCCCCCAGCTGCGGCCCAAGCTGTCCTCGATTGTCGACACCTATCTGCATGTGCAGCAGGACATCCTGGAAACGTTCGTCGATCGGCGCCAGCTCCGAGCCCTGAGCCAGCCCACCGTCCTCTCCTACGGCAAACGCATCCCAGGATTGAAGCTGGACCACCCGCGGCAGCTCGCCGTGATGCATGCGCTCGTCTGCTTCTCCCACATCGCGGCCGAGAGCACGTTCACCACCGCGGACCTCTACACGCGGACCGCGGCAGCCCTGGGCGCTTCGCCCGAGCACTATCGCCTCTCGTCGCTCCGCTACGAGCTCTCGAAGCTGCGTGCAAAGGGCCTTGTCGAGAAGCTTCCACACTCCCGACGGTACCGGCTCCTGCCAGACGGCTATCGAATCTCTCTGGTGTTTCTCAAACTCTTTGAACGCATCTACGCGCCGCTCACCGCTGGGCTCCTGCGACCGTTTACCGGAGACGCGCAACTTCACCGGCGGTCTGAGCTCGACACGCTCTATCAACACGTCGTTGACGCGGTCGATCGCCTCCTTCAGCGTATCGGCCTCAAGGTCGCTTAGAAACGACATGGACAACGGGAACAGAATTCTCGTTGTGTACCCCATAACGGCCTAAGCGAGGTCTGGGTAGATGGACTGGCAATTATCGGGCAAGTTGGAGCGCGCAGCCAAGGAGCGACCGTCCTTCACTGGTTGCCGCATCGAGGCGTTGTTTGACCGGCTTCTGTCGGGAGCAGAGCCTGCTCGCGAGAATCGGGTTCGTGGAGGGTGCATTGGAACGGATTCGGGTCTTGCTCGCGCACATGCCGCCGATGCTGCGAGACATCGTTCAAGATGCGGTGATGAACGAGTTGGACATGGAGGTCGTTGACACGCTTGGGGACCAAGAACCCTTCCTTACAGTGCTCGAGAACGTCCGGACCGACGTGCTGATCCTTGGCGCTGGCGTGCCGGACGACTTTGCGATCGCCGACGAAGTATGGGCGAAGTGGCCCCGCATCAAGATTCTCATGATCGCCCAGGGCGGCCGTAGCGCTGTCCTGCACGTGCTGCGTCCGCACCGGGTCGTGTTGGGCGATGTTTCGCCGCAAGGTCT
>DASPWN010000165.1:0-4375 GCA_035637835.1 Actinomycetota bacterium
CGATGCTCGCGGCCCTCGCCGCCTCCACCGAGCGGATGCAGCTCGGGACCGGGGTCGTCCTCGCGCCCCTCCACGATCCGCTGCGCCTCGCGGAGGACGCCGCCGTCGTGGACCAGCTTTCCGGGGGGCGGCTGATCCTGGGCCTGGGGATCGGATGGCGGGGCGAGGAGTTTCGGATGTTCGGCGTCCAGAGGTCCGAACGAGCCATCAGGACCGCCGAGACCATCGATATCCTTCGGCGGGCGTGGACGGGGCGCCGGTTCTCGTTCGATGGCAGCGCATTCTCGTACGACCGGGTCAAGGTGACCCCGCCGCCGGCCCGTGAGGGAGGGATCCCCATCTATCTCGGCGGATACGCGGACGCGGCGGTGCGACGAGCGGGACGGATGGCGGATGGGTACATCACCGACGCCGATGCCGCCGACGAGGTCCGGCCGGCTCTGTCGATGCTCGACGAGGCCGCACGGTCGGCGGGGCGGGATCCTCGTTCACTCGGCATCGCGCTCATCCAGAACGCGTTTGTGGCCAACGACGCCGATGCGTGGGAGATCGCACGCGCGGGCGTCGCGCACCAGCTCGGCACGTATCGGGCGTGGGAGGGCACCGCCGACACGCCAGACGACGATCGGCTCGAACCCACGCCCCCGGACGAGGAAACGATGCGGACGTGGACCCTGGCGGGGACGCCGGAGGAGGTGCTCAGGGCTCTCCGGCCGCTCGTCGAGGCCTTCGGCGACCGGGAGCTCCACCTCATCGTCCGGCTCCACTACCCCGGGATGGATCTCGAGCCGGCCGCAGGCGCGGTGGAGCTGTTCGGCCAGGAGGTCCTCCCTGCGCTGAAGGCTCGCTGAGGGGTTGAGCCCGGAGGTGCCGATTCGGGCCGTCCCATAGATGCGCTCGGATCTAAGAGGAGGCCTCTTCCGCTTTGACGATACCGACGAGGTGTCCCTCGGGGTCGGTGAACAGCCCGTAGGTGACCATGCCCATGTCGGTGACCGGCATGACCACCTTGCCGCCCAGGCTCTCCGCCAGATCCAGGTACTTATGAGGGTCGTCCACCTCCGCGTAGATCGTCACTCCTGGGTTCTTGCTGTCTCCCGAGATGCCTCCCTCGATGCCCTTGCCGCCGGCCTCCGTGTGCACCAGGCCGTAAGTGGGCATGGCCTCGTGCACCTGCCACCCCGAAGAGTTGCGAGTAGTACGTGGAGAGGGCCTTCAGATCCTTGCCGTTGATCTCGAAGTGCACCACTGGTGCGCCCATGCGTCCTCCTCCTTCCTCTGCTTAGCCGGCCCCGGGTCCGGAGCCTCGGTTATCGCGCACGGCGGCAATGGCCAGCCGCGGCAGGAAATGCTTCCACCCTCCTTCGTGCTCGGCGCGTTGTTCCTCGGGAAGGTCCCGGTGCACCAGGCGGAGGATCGTGGCTTCTCCGTCGGGCGTGAGGGTCACCTCCACGGTGGTCGATCCAGGGGGGACGGCGTCGTTCCCCTCCCAGCCCCACGTGAACACCACCCGGCGCGGGGGATCGAGCTCGACGAACTCGCCAACCACCACGGCCTGTCCGATCTGCACCCGGTAGACGCCACCGGGCCGCGCGTCGAGCTGCGCCGAGTCGCCCTTCCATTGAGTCATCTTGTCGGGGTCCGTGAGGAACTCGAACACGATCTCGGGTCTGGCCTCGATCCGGACCTCGTGGGCGAGTACGTCCGTCCCCTCAGCGACCACGCCGCCTCTTCTCCTCGGCCTCCGCCACTCGCTTGAGGGTGGCGAGCTTGATCTCCCACAGACCATCGATGAACTCGCGGAGCTCTGCAAGGCCCTCGGGCCGGATCCGGTAGATGCGACGGGTCCCGTGCCGCCGCTCCGCGAGCAGCCCGGCATCCTTCAACACCCGGAGGTGCTGGGACACGGCCGAGCGGGTCACCTCGAAATGGGAGGCGATCTCCCCGGCGCTCATCTCCACGTCGCGAACCAGGCGCAGGATCTGGCGCCGGCGGGGCTCGGCGATGGCTCGGAGTGCGGCCTCCACGATGCGCAGCAGGTTAAGCCGAGCCTTACGTTAGTGTCAACTAACAACCGCCTGGACAGCGGGTTAGCGACTACGCCGCCGATGCCGGCCTGGCCCGGTACCTGCGGTAGCCGAACCCGATGGCCAACGCGATCGCGGCCAACGGGATCAGGTACCCGAGCCCGACGACGACGGCGAAGATCACTCCCAGGAACCCGTCGACCGCCCGGTCCCAGGCCTCGCCGAGGCTGGGCCGTTCACGGGCCGCCGTTTGCCGAACGCCCACCACGGCACCTACCTCTCGGAGCGACACGTCGATCGTTGCGAGTGACGTCTGGTTCTCCAACAGGCGGAGCTGGCCCTTGATCTGCTCGATCCGGAATTGCACGTCCTGTAGCTGGTTCTGGACCCGAAGCGTGGACTCGATCGAGGTCGCGCGTCGCATCAACCGGAGGAGCACAGCCTCCTGGGCCTCCCAGGTCCGAAGCCGGGCGTCGAGGTCGACGAATTGCGAGGTCACGTCCTGGCCGGAGATCGACTGCCCCTCCACCGAGCCCAGGCCCCGAAGGTCGTTCATGGCCTGGTCGAAGGCCGATGCGGGAACTCGGATCGTGAGCTGACCGGACTTGGCCTTGATCCCTCGCATCGACGAGTCCTGGACGTAGCCGCCGTACCTTCCGGCGATGGTGGTCGCGGCGTTGAACGCCGTCTCGAAGCCACCCTTCTCGACCTCGATGGAGATGCCGGCGGTCTTCACGATGTCGGGACCGATGGGGGGAAGCGATCCAACCGAGGACAGCCCTCCTCCGGCGTCCAGACCGGCACCGCCTCTGTTCGCAGTTCCCGGCACCACGACGCCGGCAAACCCTTCGTCGCTGCCGACCGCACCTACCGCCTTCTCCGGTGCACGGCTAGCCGCGCCCACGCCGCCACCTCCGCTCTGCCGCGACAGGGGGCTCCTGTCCCACGTGACGGCGTATCCGACGATCCCGGCGAGCGCCAGGAACCCGACGATCGAGAGCACTGCCTTACGCATGGAGGGCCTCCTCGTGGCGGTCCGAACGGTCGAACGGTCGAGCGGTTGGACGGGGGCGACGGTTCCGGCGTTCCCGTTCAGCCGGGCAGGCGGACGCGGCCGCCCGGGCGGCCCGCCCGGGCGGCCGCCCCCGCGATCAGCAGGCCGTCGGCGGCCAGCACCGACACAGCCTCGCCCACCCGCTCGAGAGGCACCCCGGTCTCACGGGACAAGTCCGCGAGGGACGCGCTTTCCCGATCGATGAGGGCGCGGACGACAGCGCCTCGCAATTGTCGGAAGGACCCCTCGAATGCGGGCTGCCGCCGCTCGGCCGACACGGGCTCCCTGCCCTCCGCCACGAAGCGGCACAGCGCCGTGAGCGGACACGCTCCACACCGGGGCCGAGGCCGGCAGTGCTCCCGGCCGAGGTCCATCACCGCCTGGTTCCACGCCCCCGGGTCGCGGCGGTCCAACCATGCGTCGGCCAGCGCATGGATCTCGCGCGGCGACACGCCGTCGGGGCCAACGCCGAGGAAGAACCGGGCCACGATCCGCCGCGCGTTCGTTTCGACGGCCGCGACAGCCGACCCAAACGCCACCGACGACACGGCTGCCGCCGTATACGGGCCGACCCCGGCGAGCCTCTGCATCTCCACCGGGTCGGGCAGAATCCTCCCACCGTGGTCCCGGACGATCGTGCGGGCCGCCTCCCACAGCGCCACCGCTCGGCGGTTGTACCCCAGGCCCTGCCAGGCAGTGACGACGTCGCGGAGCCGCGCCCGCGCGAGCGAGTGAACGGTGGGGAAGCGAGCCAGGAACGACCCGAAGGCGGGGGCGACGCGCGACGCCTGCGTCTGCTGCAGCATCACCTCGGAGACCAAGATCCGGTACGGGTCGTGCGTCCTCCGCCATGGGTACGCCCGCCGGCGCGGTGCGTACCAGCGAAGCAGGGCTTTGCGGCCCAACCGGCGAGGTCTAGGCTTGGACGTGGCCATGACCACCGTCAGGGACGTCATGAGCAAGGAGGTCGTGACCGTCGAGCCGACGGCGACCGTGGCCGAAGCGGCCACGATGATGGGCGCCCATCACGTCGGCTCGGCCCTTGTGCTCCAGGAGGGCAGGCCGGCCGGGATCTTCACCGAGCGCGACATCCTCCGCGCGCTGGCTGCCGATTTCGACGCCGCGCAACATCACATCTCGCAATGGATGACCGCAGACCCCGTCACCGTCCAGTCCGGCACCGACGTCCGCGAGGCCCGCGACATCATGCTCGATCGGGGATTCCGGCACCTGCCGGTGATGGACGGAGCCGCGCTGGTCGGCGTGGTCTCCCTCCGCGATCTCTCGCGATCGG
>DASPWN010000166.1:0-5760 GCA_035637835.1 Actinomycetota bacterium
AAGGCCTGAAAAGCCCAAGAGGTCAGTCGTACTCGTCCGCGAAGTCCCAGATCCGGATGTCGCCAGGCATCAGACGCACGATCACATCATCGCCACCCAGTGATTCCACATAGGCGGCGCCCTTCTCCTCGCCGATGTACTTGGCCGCGATACGTCGGGCGGTCTCTGCCACTTCCTTCTCGATGAATGCGGCGGTGGTTCGCACCTCCATACCCCGGAGCGGGGGTTCGGACTCGGCAACCAGGATCGTCGCCCTGGGGTCATGCCGCAGGTGCCGGACCTTCACGTCATCGACCCCGATCCACACATTGAACCCGCCATCTCGCCACTCATGCCATACGGGCGAGAGCAGGACGGACCCATCTCTGCGCAACGTCGCCAGCACGGCTACCCGAGGCTCGTCGAGAAAGCCCCCTAGGTCCTCAAGAGTCAAGTCCGTCCGCACCTCCCAACCCTAACGAACCGATCCCGAACCTTCGTCTTGCGCTGGGCTCAGCGTCCTGCCAGTCTGCAACCCCGAAGGAAGGAGGAGAAGGATGTCGGTCATCGTGCAGTTCATCGTGAAAGTGCCCGATGTCGGGCGCTTCGTGGCGGCCTCGAAGAAATTCGAGCCCATGATGGAGGAGATGGGATCCCGCAACGGAGGCGTCTACGAGGACGAGAACGAGCCCGGCCTCGTGTCGACGATGTCCGAGTGGGACAGCCACGACCAGATGCATGCGGCTTCCGAGAAGTACGGCGACCAATTCAACGGGGAAGCCGGCACGGAGGGCCTGGACTGGACCACCCACATCTGGGAAAAGAAGGGCGGCGCATAAAGCGAACCCCGTTATGAGGCCGACAAACGCCTCACCCGCGTTCGATCGGGTGATCGCGTCGGCGACTCGCTCGAGGTGTTGCCGGGTCTCCTCGACCGTATCCACGTCGCCGGGCTAGCCGGGCGCGGTCGGCTCGTAGCCGGCCTGGTGGAACCGTCGACCCACGGGCCCCACGAGTCGGCGTGTACCCACAGACCATGGATGACGACGACGGGCGCGCCTGTTGATGTCATGACTCGACTCCTGTCCCCTTCGAATGGCCCGAGTACAGGTGGGACCGCTCGGCGAGGAGTCGGGCGGTGGCCCGCCTGGTCGGCCCGGTCCCCGTTGCCTCAACGACGTCTCTCTGCTGCGTTCTCCTCGATCCGCGCCTTGACGATCTTCTTCACGAGCGCGGCCGGGAGGGGCTTGTCTGTGGTGAAACGGAGTGTCCCTTTCCCGGAGAAGTAGGGCTTCAGCTCTTCCCCGAGCGCTGCCATGACCGCATTGCTTGCGGGGAAGAAGCTGCAGTGATCCTTGAATGCCGCATAGGAGACGAGGAATCGGCCCTGGTTCTTGAACGCCGGCATCTGGTAGCTGATCGTCTCGGTCGCTTCGGGCGCGGCGACCCTGATCGTCTTTCGAAGCTTCTCCAGAGCCGCGCGCTGTTCCTCCGGAAGGGCGGCCAGATAGTCCTCCACGCTTGTCGGTCCGGCCAACCCGGTCTCCTTCCGTAAGCCACAGCCTTCGGACAATCATTCCACCGAGGAGGTCTGACGCGAAGACCTATACCGCCGGCTGCGGGATCCCCGCGATCCGCTCGCCGGCGGAGAACCGATGCCGGTCGGAGCGCGTGATGATCGTGACGCCGCCCGGCCCGAAGGCCTGCCAGACACCATCCTGCCAGAGCGCCGCCGAGCGCTCGTCGACGGCCACGAGGACGACATCGTCCCGCGGGGCGCCGGTCAGCGCCCCGTCGACCCACCGTTCTCCGAACCGGTCGAAGTGCGGGATGACCGCGATGCGCGGGACGATCGAGAGGGCCGGTCGGTAACGGCGACGGGCGTCGCCCGGTCGTCGGTCACGGATCAGCGTCCACTCGCCGAGCGCCATCGCCCCCGCCGAGGAGCCCGCGAGCGCCGCGCCCTCTCGCCAGGCCTCGACGATCGCGTCCCACACGGGCGTATCGGCGAGCGTCTTGGGCACGAGACCGGGGTCGCCGCCGACGAGGTAGAAGAAACGTCCAAGGCGCGCGAGCTCAGCGTTCTTGGGCGAGGTCACGTCGGAGCGGCGGACGGCCGGGAGCTCCTCGACATCGAGCCCGAGCCTTTCGAACCAGGCACAGGCGTTGCGCACGGCCAGGTCCGGACGCTGACGCCCCGCCGCGGTTGCGAGCACGTAGGCCGGTCCCCCGTTCGCCGCAGCCACGAGGACCTCGTCCTGCGGCTCGTTCCCCGGGTTCAGCTCGTCGCCGCCGACGAGTGCAAGCGGCCCAGGCCGAGACGACCGGTTGGAAGTCTCATGCATGTGACTGAGTGGCCTGCGCCATTGAAGGTCATCCTCATCACGAGGTCAGGACCGACGAAACGTCGGGCATGGAAAGGACGTGCGAGCCGTGCTCCTCGGTCAGGCTCTCGAGGAACCCCCGCACGATCGTGGCGGCGTGCTCACGCTCAGCATCCGCTTCATCCAGACGGCCCAGTCGGCCGAGAGCCTCCGCAAGCGCGGCATGCGACGCCCATCGTGAGGGTTGGTGCTCGAACTGTTCGGCGTCGGCCACCGCCTGCCGCAATTGTTCGATCGCTTCATCTGCTCGACCCATCTCGGTCATGGCCCGCCCGACGACCATGCGCGACCGGCAGGCGTACTTCAAGCGCCCGGGCCCGAGGGACACCCTGACAGCCTCCTCGGCCGCCCCGGCCGCCTTCTCCCACTCGTCGCGGGCCAGATAGATCTCCGCCCGGGCCACGGCCAACCGACCCGCCCACAACCATTGGTGCCATCCGTGAGTCCGGGCGGCGGCCTCCAGGAGCTCGGGGAGCTTTCGTTCAGCGTTACCCAACTCCCCTTCGAGCAGATCGGAGAACAGAAGGTCCACTTCGGCAGCCAATTGGGCACCGGTGAACTCGGCCTCTCGTGCCATCTCGCGGGCCTGCTCGTTGAGCTCCCTGGCGGCTCGTAGGTCGCCGAGCTCTCTCAGTGTGCCCGCCCACATGTTCACGATCCGGGACGTGCCCCTCGGTACGAGCTCACGCTCTCGCCCCAGGGTGGTGCCACGCTGGAACCAGTCCAACGCCTCCTCGTGCCTGGACAGCCCGGTCAGGGCCATCCCGCCATGCCCTGCGCCCTGCAACACGGCACCGAGGTCGGACGTCTGCATGCCCAACTCGAAGCTTTGCTCAGACAGCTCTAATGCCCGACGATGATCACCGCGCCAGTAGTGGTACAGGGCGCTTTGCGACAGCAGCCCCGCATCGTTCGGCCACTTCGAACGGCTCTCCTGCGCGAGGGCGATCGCCTCCCCGACGTCCCCATCCATGGCCTTGATCTCAGACAGCGTGCCCAGGACCCTGGCCTCGAGCTGAGGATCGGAGGCCTCCCTGACCGCCCTGACAGCTTCGGCGCCCAGGGTCCGGGAGGCGGCCGCGTCCGTGAGCGACATCGCCACGGAGACTGCCGTGACCAGGGCCTTGGCCCGGTGGCGGCCCTCGATCCGCGGAAGTGCCTCCAAGTCCTCGCGGAGGTCTGCTGCGGTCGCCCCAGCGTCCAATCGAGTCATTGCCCTGGCAACCACGCTCTCGTCGAGGCGATCGCGCTCACTGGTCCCCTCGAGCAGCTCAATGGCCTCCGTGTACAGGGCCACGGCCTGTTGTTTCGCCCAGGCTCGGGAAGCCGTATCGGCAGCGATGATGAGGTAGTCGGCGGCTCGCGCCACCTCTCCAGCTTCCCGCCAATGATGAGCCAGGAGAGAGGCGGACTCCCGCAAGCGGTCGCCCAGGGCTCCCTCCAGATAGAGCGCAACCGCGGCGTGGCGTTCCTGACGCACAGCTCGAGGCAGGGTTGAGTAGGCCACCTCCCGGTTCACCACGTGCTTGAACACGAACTCTTGGTCCGAAGGTATTCGCGAGGTGGGTTGATGCCGGATGAAGTCGCGGACCTCGAGGGAGTCGAGTCGCTGATCCACTCCAACCGACTCGGGCGAGATGGCGAGCAGCGCCCCTCGCCAGAAGAACCGTCCGATCACCGAAGCGTCCTGGAGGAGCCGACGCTCGTCCGCGGGCAGAGCGTCCAGGCGCGCGGCGATGATTTCCCGGACCGTGGTGGGTAGCTCAGCTGCTGCACCCGCGGCTCGTTCAGCCATCGAGGCGCCGAGCTCCTCCAGGAACAGCGGGTTCCCGCCGCTCACTTGGACGAAGCGATTGATCGACTCCGCGGCCTCGGGTCGTTCGGCCACCAGATGGCGGGCGAGGCTTCGCGCCTCGTCGTCCGACAGCGGGTGGACCGGGATGGCCATGTAGCTGGTGAGTCCGCCGCCCCACGACGGGCGGACGTCGAGGAGCTCGGGCCTGGCCAGCGTCACCACTAGAAGAGGGACATCGCGAACCCGGGCCGCGAGGGACTCGATCAGGTCGAGGAGGGAGGGTTCGGCCCACTGGATGTCCTCGAACGAGAGAACCGTGGGCTCCTCACCGGCAACCGCTTCAACGAACCGCCGGGCAGAGTACAGGAGAAGCTGCTTGTCCGGCTCGCCCTGGGCGGAGAGGCCGAGGAGCACCTCTAGGTGGGCTACGACATCCGAAGCCCCGGGGAGGAGCGGGGCGACACACCTTGCCAGCTTCTCTCGGGCCACAGAGGCGGCATCGGTGTAGAAGACACCGGCGATCTGTTGCACCAGCTGCCCGAACGCGCCGTAGCCCGTCGTTTCGCCATATGGGCGACAGCGGCCAAGGAACGCCCTGCCGCTCGGCTCGATCTGCTTGGTGAACTCCCGGAGGAGACGACTCTTCCCGATACCGGACGGGCCGATCAGCGTGACCAAGTGCGGTCGGCGGTCGGCTATTCCCCGTTCCCAGAGGCCCTCCAGCAAGCCCAGCTCGGTGGTCCGGCCAACCAGCGGTGTGACGTGCTCGGCCTCATGTTCTCCGGGGAACTCGGCTTTGGCCCTCATTGGCCGCCAGACCGGGATGGGCTCGGCCTTCCCCTTCACCACCACGGCATCCAGCTCGTCGTAGTCGAAGGCATGACGGGTGGCTCGGTAGGTGAGGTCTCCCACGAGCACGCCGCTTACCGGTGCCACGCCCTGGAGACGGGAGGCCGTATTCATCACGTCTCCGGCAACGGTTCCCTCGCCCGAGGCAGGAGAGTGCCCCACCGATACCACCGCCTCGCCGGTGTTCACCGCCTGTCGCACGGCGAGCTCCAGACCCGGGTTGGTTCGGTTCAGCTCGTCAATGGCCTCGATGACGCGCAGGGCGGCTCGGACAGCCCGCTCGGGGTCATCGCCGTGTGCGACCGGCACGCCGAACACGGCCACCACAGCATCGCCGATGAACTTCTCGACCTCCCCACCGAAGTGCTCGATCTCGCGGCGAACGCGGGCGTGATATGGACGGAGGGCGGCCCGGACATCCTCAGGATCAGCGCGATCCGAACGATCGGTGAACCCGACGAGATCGCAGAAGAGGACGGTGACGAGTCGCCGCTCTTCCGTAAGTGTCTTTCCGGTGAGCGGCATGCCGCATGACATGCAGAAGCGGGCTTCCGGGAGGTTCTCCTTCCCGCAGTTGGGGCACGTCACCACGGCCGAAGTGTAGGCCCGGGGAGATCCACGTGGTCGGGCCGGATGGAGGCACTCCCAGGCACCTGTAAGGATTCCGCAACGTGCTGGGTTGACAATGGTGCCGTGAGCGCATCGCGCGTGCTCGTGGTGGACGACGAGCCGATGGTCCGCGAGGTGCTGGCC
>DASPWN010000167.1:0-4918 GCA_035637835.1 Actinomycetota bacterium
CGTGGCCGCCTCCTCGGCGCTCCGGATCTCCAGCCCGGTCCCGGGCGGCGCCCACCGATCGGTGGTGGGATAGCCCCCGGGTGCGGTGATCATGGGGCCGGCCGCACGGATCACCGGCCCGTTGAACGTGGGCAGCTCCGACGCATCGGCGAGCGGGAAGATGATGTCGGGCGGCCACGCCAGGTCCCGGACGGCCGTCACTCCGCCGAGGAGCACGGCGCCGGGGTCCGCCAGGCAGATGTGGACGTGACGATCGGCCACCCCAGGCATGAGGAACCCGTCCACCTCGAGCTCGTCGTCCGCCTGGGGCGCCAGCCGGGCCGAACCCACCCACACGATCCGGCCACCGTCGCAGACCACGCTCACTCGGTCGAGGACCTTGCCAGGCCCCAGCCACGCCAGCGGGGCCCGGACGGCGAGGGTCGGGCTCAGGTCCCCACCCCGGCCCGGCGGAGCGCCTTCAGCTCCTTTCGGAGGTCGACGACCTCGTCCCGAAGGCGCGCCGCGTACTCGAACCGAAGCTCCTTGGCAGCCTGGTGCATCTCCTCCTCCAGGCTCTGGATGAGGCGTTCGAGCTCCTCGGTCGGCATCTCCACCCGCTCGCGGCGCCGTCGGCCGCGGTCGGGCGACGGCGCTTTCCCCCCGTCGACCGCCATCGACAGCAGGATGTCCGACACCTTCTTGCGGATCGACTGCGGATCGATGCCATGTTCGCGATTGAACGCCAGCTGGATCTTGCGCCGGCGCTGGGTCTCGGAGATGGCCGCCTTCATCGAGTCGGTGACCTCGTCCCCGTACATCAAGACCGTGCCGTCCACGTTGCGGGCGGCCCTGCCGATGGTCTGGATGAGCGAGGTGTCCGACCGGAGGAACCCCTCCTTGTCGGCGTCGAGGATGGCCACGAGTGACACCTCCGGGAGGTCCAGTCCCTCCCGGAGCAGGTTGATCCCCACCAGGACGTCGAACTCTCCGAGGCGGAGATCGCGGAGGATCTCGATCCGATGCAGCGTGTCGATCTCCGAGTGCAGATACCGGACCCGGATGCCCATCTCCATCAGGTAGTCCGTGAGGTCCTCGGCCATCTTCTTGGTCAGCGTGGTGACGAGGACCCGTTGCCCCGCCTCGGATCGCTTCCTGATCTCCTCGATGAGGTCGTCCACCTGCCCCCGGGTAGGTCGGATCTCGACGTCCGGGTCGATCAACCCGGTCGGCCGGACGATCTGCTGCACGACCCGCTTGGATGTCCGAAGCTCGTACGAGCTGGGAGTCGCGGACATGAACACGGTCTGCCGGACCTTCCCGACGAACTCCTCGAACCGGAGCGGCCGGTTGTCCAGGGCCGACGGCAGCCGGAACCCGAACTCGACCAGGGTCTCCTTGCGGGTCTTGTCGCCCTCGTACATCCCGTGGATCTGGGGCACCGTGACGTGGGACTCGTCGATGACGCATAGCCAGTCCTCGGGGAAGTAGTCGAGCAGGGTGTACGGGGCCTCGCCGGGCTGCCGACCGTCGATGTGCCTGGAGTAGTTCTCGATGCCCGAGCAGAACCCCACCTCGCGGAGCATCTCCAGGTCGTAGTTCGACCGCATCCGCAGGCGCTCCGCCTCCAGGAGCTTGCCCTGGGACTCAAGCTGGCCAAGCCGCTCCTTCAGCTCCTTATCGATCCCGGCGATCGCACGCTGCATCCGCTGGTCCGACGCCACGTAGTGGGTGGCCGGATAGATCCACACCTCGGACAGTTCGCCCAGGACCTCCCCGGTCAGCGGGTCGAACCGGGTGATCCGCTCCACGTCCTCGCCCCAGAACTCAACCCGGACGGCGGTCTCCTCGTAGGCGGGGAACACCTCGAGCGTGTCCCCCTGGACCCGGAACTTGCCCCGCACGAAGTTCACCTGGTTCCGCTCGTACATGATCTTGACCAGCCGCGTGATGGCGAAGTCCCGGTCGATGGCCACGCCCCGGTGCAGCCGTAGGACCTGACCCATGTACTCCTCGGGCGTGCCCAGGCCGTAGATACAGGAGACGGAGGCCACGATGAGGACATCCTTCCGGGTGAGCAGCGCGCTTGTGGCCGAGTGGCGCAGCCGATCGATCTCGTCGTTGATCGAGGAGTCCTTCTCGATGTACGTGTCGGTCTGTGGGACGTAGGCCTCAGGCTGGTAGTAGTCGTAGTAGCTGACGAAGTATTCGACCGCGTTCTCCGGGAAGAACTCCCGGAACTCGTTGGCCAGCTGCGCCCCGAGCGACTTGTTCGGGGCGATCACGAGGGTGGGCTTCTGGACCCGCTCGATCACCTGGGCGATGGTGAAGGTCTTTCCCGTCCCGGTGGCCCCGAGCAGCGTCAGGTAGTCCTCGCCGGCCAGGACACCCTGGGCCAGGCTCTCGACGGCGGCCGGTTGGTCGCCCGCAGGCTCGAACTCCGAATGGACCTTGAACGGGGGCATGCGTCGATTGTAGGCGTCTTCGCCGACACCCCTACCGGGCGGCTACATCCGGCCTGCATCGATGATGCTCTGGAGGAACCGACGGGTCCGCTCCTCCCGGGGGGCCGAGAAGATTCGCTCCGGTGGGCCGTCCTCCAGGATCCGGCCGGCGTCCAGGAAGCACACCCGGGCGGCGATGTCGCGGGCGAACCCCATCTCATGAGTGGCGATGACCATCGTCATGCCGCCGGCGGCCAGCTCCCGGATCACGTTCAGGACCTCGGCCACGAGCTCGGGATCCAGGGCGCTCGTGACCTCGTCGAGCAGCATGATGTCGGGCCTCATGGCCAGGGCCCGGACGATGGCCGCGCGTTGCTGCTGTCCGCCGGACAGCCGGTCCGGGTACTCGTCCCGCTTGTCGGCCAATGCGAACCGCTCCAGCAGCTCGAGGCCCCTAGCCCGGGCCTCCGTCCTCGGCATGCCCAAGGCCTCCATGGGAGCAAGCGTGATGTTCCGGAGCACGGTCATGTGGGGGAACAAGTTGAAGGCCTGGAACACGATGCCGATGTGCCGCCGGATCCGGTTGACGTCCACGCCGGGGGCCGTGATCTCCTCGCCTCGGACGGTGATCCGCCCCGCGTCCACTGGCTCGAGGAGGTTGATGCACCGGAGCATGGTGGACTTCCCCGACCCCGACGCCCCGATCAGGCAGACAACCTCGTGGTCCGCGACGGACAGGTCGATACCCTTCAGGACCTCGAGCGCGCCGAATGACTTGTGGATCCCCTCCAGGCGAAGGGCCTCGCCGTTCCGTCTCACGCTGCCGCCCCGGCCTGCCGACGCCGTCGGTCCCGGGCTATCAGGGCGTCGGTGAACCGCGCCAGCGGGATCGTGATCACCACAAAGAGCAGCGCCGTCGCCAGGTAGGGGGTGAAGTTGAACGTCGCCGAGCTGTCGATCTGTGCCGTGCGAAACGCCTCCACGACACCGATCGAGGCCACGAGGGCGGTGTCCTTCTGCAACCCGATGAAGTCGTTCAGCAGCGGTGGGATGACTCGGCGCACCGCCTGGGGGATCACCACGAACCGGAGCGTCTGCCACCGGGACAGGCCGAGGGAGCGCGCCGCGGCGGTCTGGCTGTCGTGGATGGACTCGATCCCCGCCCGGTAGACCTCGGCCACGTACGCCGAATACACGAGGACCAACGCCACGACGGCCCAGATGAACGGCGACTTCGGCACGCCGCGAAGCTGAAGGGCGGGGGCTCCGAACCCCAGGATGTAGATCACCAGGATCGTGGGGATGCCTCGGAACAGGTCCGTGTAGCCGACCGCCAGGGCCCGGATGGGGAAGAACACCGGGCCCGGCAGGCTCCGCAGGACCGCGATGAACAGCGCCAGCACCAGGATGAATACCTCGGCGATCAGGAACAGCTTCACGTTCAGGACGAACGCGCGGGCGATCCCGGGGAGATCCTCCGTGAACCGCTCGCCGTTGAAGAAGGACCGTTTGATCTCCGGCCAGCCCGGCGAGTTCACCACCACGAGGGTCAGCACGGAGAAGAACACGACGGTGCTCATCAGCGCGATCAGGACTGCACTCCGTCCCTCAGTGCGGGCCTGCCCCGAGAAACGGAGTATCCGGGATCCGCGTCGCTCCCGTTCGTCCTCGATGGGCAGCCGGTCACCGGGACCGGGGGGCTGTCCGGCGCTCACGGCACCTCCGGAAGCCGGACGGCTACGACTGGGCGATTGTCGGGTAGCTCAGCGCCTTCAACCATTTGGCCTGGATGGCGTCGAGCGTGCCCGCGGAGCTCAGGTCCGCGATGGCCTGGTTCACGCAGGTCACCAGGGGGTTCCCCTTCTGGAAGACCATTCCGAAGCGCTCCTGGTCGCCGATCGTGGGGAACTGGCCGACCACAGTCCCCTGCGGGACCTCGCCGATGAGTACCATCACGTAGGCCGTTGGTGCGTCCACCACGATCCCGTCGATCTGTCCCGCGTTCAACGCGGCGATGACGTCATTCGAGTTGTCGTAGACGTTCGGCTGCTCGTCGGGCTGGATGTCATCGACGATGTAGCTGTAGCTCGTGGTCCCGATCTGGGCGCCCAGCTTGTAACTCCGCAGGCCTGCGAAGGTCGTCGCTTCGGTGATGGGCGTTCCCTTCTTGACCACCAGCGCCTGCTGCACGTTGTAGTAGCCGTCGCTGAAGTCCACGGCCTGCGCCCGAACGGGCGAGTACGAGACCTGTCCGATGAAGAAGTCGAAGTCTTTGGGGCCCGGCTTGTACGATTGGTTGAAGTTGACCGGCACCCACGTCACCTGACCCTGTCCGAACCCGAGCTGGTCGGCCACCGCATAGGCGACGGCGCTCTCGAACCCCTCGCCGCTGTACGGGTCACCAGTGCCGTTGTTCGGGTTCGCCTTCCAGGGCGATCCTGGCTTGCTGGCATTGCCGCCGAACCACGGGGCGAACGCGGGGTTGTCGGTGGCGA
>DASPWN010000168.1:0-11544 GCA_035637835.1 Actinomycetota bacterium
TGGCGGCGACGGCGTGGGGACGCCCTCGGCCCGAACGGCAACCCAGACGTATATCGCCAAGTGGTGGCAGAGCAACCCCGTCGCGAGCTGGAACGACGTCGCCCGCCAGCTCATCGCACGAAACCATCTCGACGCTGCTGAGAGCGCACGTGTCCTCGCGATGCAGAACCTGGCAACGGCCGACGCAGCGATCAACACTTGGAACGACAAGTACCACTTCAGCTTCTGGCGGCCGTTTCAGGCGATCCGCAGGGCGGCGGACGACGGCAACCCCGCGACCTCGCCTGATCTAACGTGGACGCCGCTGCTCGCGGCGCCCTACCCCGAACACCCGTCGGGACATCTCGGGCAAGACAGTTCGTACACCACCGTGCTGCGGGCGTTCTTCGGCAACGCACCTGCGGGCGGCTACCAGATCACGAGCTTCGCCGTCAATCCCGGCGGCGATGCTACGCGTTCGTTCAGCAGCTTCTCGCAGGCGGTCGACGAGATCGTCGAAGCCCGCATCTGGGCGGGGCTCCATTTCCGCACCGCGGACGTGCAGGCCGTAGAGCTCGGAACGAACGTCGCCAATTTCGCGATGGAGAACTACTTCCAGCCGCTGGGCTGACATCGAGAGCGTTACGGGGCCGCTTCGCGCGGCCCCGTGACGCGCCTCACGCGTCGGCCGAGCAGCCGACTGCATGGGAGGCCCCGACCGTGGCAAAAAGCCCGGCCGACGTTCCCAGAGCCGATCTCGATCGGGCGTAAGGTCTTCCCGGTGGCGAGCACGGCCGGAAGCGACGACCAGGGCGGCGTCAAAGGCTCGCACATGTCCGCGGGGAGGCGCGTGCTGTTGGCGTTCGCGGCGGGCGTCCTGTCCTTCGGCATCGCGAGCCTCCTCATGCCGTGGCAGGTGGCCACACTGATCGGGTGGAGCGTTTCGGCCGCCGCGTTCGTGGCCTCGGTCTGGTTGAGCGTTCGGCGAATGGACGGCGCGGCCACCGCAGAGTTCGCCACGATCGAGGACGACTCCAGGGCCGCCGCGGACCTGGTCCTGATCACAGCCAGTTCGGCGAGCCTCCTCGGTGTCGCGCTGACGCTCCTGAAGGCATCAGGCGAGAGCGGGGCTGCTCGGGCCTTCATCACGGGCGTCGCGACCGTGAGCGTCATCCTGTCCTGGGCGGCCGTCCACACGGTCTTCATGTTGCGGTATGCGAGGCTCTATTTCGCGAACGGCGGCGGGATCGACTTCAACGACGAGCAGACCCCGAACTACCTGGACTTCGCCTACATCGCCTTCACCATCGGGATGACCTACCAGGTGTCCGACACGGCCGTCACCGTCAAGGACATCCGCACGACGGCCCTTCGCCACGCGCTCCTGTCGTACGTGTTCGGTACGGGGGTGGTGGCCATGCTCATCAACGTGGTGGCCGGCCTCCTGAAGGGCTAGATAGGCGTTCGCCCGGGCGGCGAACGCCGTTCGGTCACCTTTCCCGACCTGAGGTTCAAGGAGCCTCCCGTCCCGGCCGAAGCTCAATCAGGGCTCGGCTCGCCGTGCCGACCGCCAAGCCCCGGGGATGGGGTGCCCATGGGATCGGTCCGAAAGCTGACGAGCTCCCGCATGAGCCTGGTCATATGGGCCCTGGCCATCGTTGCTCTGGCCGGCGCGATGGCCCTCTCGTTCGTGTTCGCTTACAGCTCGGTGGGGGACCAGCAGCGGGCGGCCCAGGCACGGGCAGTGGCCGACACCACGAGGAAGCCCCTCTCGGACCTCACCGCGACGCAGGTGTCGAAGCCGATCCAGGAAGACTCCTACAGGGCGCTCCTGAAGGACGTCAAGGACCACGTCATGAAGGACGATCGGGTCCTCCGCGTCCGTATCTTCAACCTCAACGGCACCCTAGTGTTCTCCACCGACGCCGGCGACAAGATCGGCGTGGCCAAGATCGGGACCCCGCAGTTTCAGACGGGGTCCTCGGGCGGCGTCGCGAGCATCATCACCGAACCCGAGGCGGCAGTGCCGAGCGGGTTGGCCGGGTCGAGCGAGCGTCTGTACGTGACATTCGCGGCGCTTCGCCTGCAGAGCCAGCCCAAGGCCGCTGCGGTGGTGGAGGTGGACCAGCAGTACGCGGCCATCAAGGCCGCCGCCTACCAGCTGTGGAGGCCGATCCAACTGGGCATCGGCGTGCTCATCCTCTTCGCGCTCATCATGCTGGTCGCCTCGGTCCTGGCCTGGCGCGCGGCGCGGCGATTCAAGGTCGAACCCCAGGTCGGGGCCCAAGTCGCACCGGGGTTCGCCCAGGGCGGGTCCACCCGAGCGCAGAAGGAGTTGGAGAAGAGGCTGGAGGCGGTGGAGGAGACGCTCCGCACGGCCGAACAGCGGGCGGCCGCCTCGGAGCGGGAGAAGCGACAGATCGCGGAGCGGCTGGTCTCGGCCCACGAGCAACTGGAGCTCATGACGGCAGCGGCGAAATCCCCGAAGCCGACCAAGGGGGGCGACGAGGCGATGGCCCGTCGCCTGGCCGCGCTGGAGGCCGAGCGGGACCGGATGGCCGCCGACGTGACGCGCCTGGGGCGCGAGCTCGAGGAGCGAGGGTCCGCACCGGCGGGCGAAGGCGGCGGCGCTCTGTCGAGTGCCGACGAGAACGTCCAGGGGCGGGTGGCCGAGCTCGAGGCGGCGCTGGCGGATGCCAACGCCAAGGCCGCATCGCTCGAATCGGCGGCTCGGCAGTTCGAGGAGGAGCGCGAGGTGACCTCCGCGGAGTTGGACCGGGCGAAGGAGGAGATCGCGGCTCAGAAGGGCCGGAAAGCCTCGAAGTCGAAGGACGCGGGATCGCTCACCGAGGCCACCGCGCAGTTGGCCAAGGCCGAGGACAAGGGGCGCCAGGCCGAGGAGCGGGCTCGCCAGGCCGAGGAGCTGACCCGCCGGGCCGAGGAGCGGGCTCGCCAGGCCGAGGACAAGGCCCGGGAGGCTGACGAAAAGGTCGCGCAGGCTCTCGAGCGCGACGGCCAGGCGGAGGAGCAGGCCAAGCAGTGGGAAGAGCAGGTCAGGCAGGCCCAGGAGCGGGCGAGCGAATCCGAACAACGGGCCGACCAGGCGACCGAGCAGCTGGTGCAGGCGAACGCTCGGATAGATCAGCTGGAGGCGGGCAGCGTGGAGGTCGAACATCGGGCCGTTGCGGCCGAGCAACGGGTTGGCCAGCTGGAGGCGGTGACGAAGCAGGCAGAGGAGCGCATGACGCAGCTCGAAGGGGGTCAGCGGCAGGCCGAACAGCAAGCCGCACAAGCCGACGTCCGCCTCCAGGAGATCGAACAGGAACGATCAAGGCTCTCGGCCGAGCTCGACCGAGTACTGGCGGCCGGCTCACCCGAGGCTGCTGGAACAGACGATGAGGCACGTGCGGCCCAACTCGCCGCCAGGGTGGAGGAGCTGGAGACCCAGCGACGTCAGGATGTCTCGGAGCTGCAACGGGTTCAAGAGGCGTTGGCCAACACCCAGCTCGAGCTGGTGGCCGCGACCAAGCGGGCCACGCAGGTCGAATCGAGCGCGCGCACGTTGCAGGCCGTGGAGGACATCGCGGAAGCCCCAGCGGAGGAAGGTCTGGATGCCTCGCTCGCCTTCGACGAGGAGTCGATCGCCACCCGGCTGTCCCGGGCCAAGGGAAGGAAGCGCGGGGTCGACTCGGAGGAGACCGAGGTGCCCGAAGAGCCCGCCGCCGCCCCCTCCGGGGGACTCTCACTCAGGGAGCGACTGGCCCGCGCGGCCGCGGCGCGGCATCGCGTCTCCGGCAGCGGGGACGAGGCCCAGGAGCGCTAGACCCGCAACAGGTCCACGGCGTACGTGGATAGAAGCGCGACTTCGACCTCGGTCGCCCCTGCGAATCGCCGTGACGGATAACCGTACCGACATGACAACTGAACATGCTCGTCGCACAGCGGGACCAGTCGGCCGCCGCGGAGCCTCACCACCTCGCGCGCCGCGGATCGGCTAGGGCCCCATAGCCAGAAGCAGAGGTGGCAAACGAGCATCAGGCGTTGCGGGTACGCCAACTCGCCACGGTAGCCGAACTCGTGCTCGACGACCCGGCCCCACAGCGCCACGGTGCCGACGACCGCCGGGTTCCTGGCCCGGTGTAGCAGGCCGGGATCCCGGGTGGCGTGGAGCCCGCAGGTGCAGGTCGGCTCTGGGCCCCGATGGCGACGCCGGCGTGTGCAGCCGGCGCGTGCCGGCTCCAGGGGCGGCCACGGCGGGGCGTTCCCGGCGATGGGATGCATCCGAAGCTCCGTATGGCGACGATTGGAATGAAGCGTCCAGACCCGCCAGCCCGTGATGGCTTCGGAGAGGGCCTGGCTCTCGGGCCGGATGCCGGCCTCGAGAAGCGTCTGACTCACGGCGAGGGAGCGGCGGGCTCGGCGGCGGGGTGGGGCTCGGGTGTGGGGACGGGCTCAGCCTGGGGCACAGGCTCGGCCTCGGGCTCCGGCAGGACCTCGGGCACCGGGACCGAGACCGGCTCCACCTCGAAGACCCGTTTGGGCCGTCCGATGTTCATGCGTCCGCTCTCATCCGGGGAAACCGGCCCGGATGCTCCATTCACTCAGGGTACCGCCGGCCGCGGCGAGGGGGAAGGGCCCTGAGGCTCGTGGCGGTCAGAACCGCACGAGCTTGAAAATCCCGCCGGAGTCGCTGAAGTACAGGACCCCGTTCGGCCCGACCTCCATCGACAGGACGCCGGACGGATGCGTGTACGCGATCCGTTGCCCGGTCACACCGGTTCGTCTTGGGTTCAGCGTGACGGCCCTGATCGCACCGGTGTTGTAGGCGCCGAAGAACAACTTGCCACTGTTCCGCGAGCCGAGGCCGCAGGCCTGGCAGAACGCGATGCCGGTCGGGGCGATCGTGGGGGTGTACCACCGCTTCGGCATGACCGGGTTCGGGCCGTCCTGGTTCGTATTGCTCGGCGACGAGCCGCTGCACGTCTCGTTTGGCCCCCATCCGTAGTTGGCGCCCTTTCGGATCCGGTTGAGCTCGTCGTTGCACGAGGGGCCGTTCTCCGTCTCCCACAGCCGGCCCTTCTGGGGGTCGAACGCGAAGCCGAAGGAGTTGCGGATGCCGTAGGCGAAGATCCAGCTGTTGGCGATGGGGTTGTCCGAGGGGACCCCGCCCGACGGCGTCATCCGGAGGATCTTCCCCCGGTTGTTCTGACTGGTGTCCTGGGCGTTGCCGGGATCGTGTCCTTCGCCCACGATCGCGTAGAGCATCCCGTCGGGCCCGAACAGGATCCTGCCCCCGTTGTGGTAGGGGCTGGAAGAGGCCGGCGCGCTGAAGATCACGGTCGGGTTGGTTCCCGTCCCGTTGGAATCGGTTAGCCGCAGGATCTGGTTTTCGAGGGCCCCGGAAACCGAGCGGGTGGCGTAGACGTAGACATAGGGGTCGGTCGGGTACCCGGGGTCGAGCGCAATCCCAAGCATCCCCCGCTCGCCGTCCGCGTTCACGCCGGGCACTGTGTCGAAGAGCGAGTCGGACCCGGTCCCGAGGTCGTGGACCCGGACCTGGCCGGTGGCCTTCTCCACGTACCAGATCCGGTTCCCCGGCCCGAACGTGAACGCGGTCGGCACGTTCAGGTTCCCCACCACGAGCTTGGCCCGGATGGCCGGCGCTCCCAGGGCGGGTGCTGCCGGGGACCAGGCGAGCGCCGCGGACAGCGCCGCAGCTCCGGCGATCTCGACCCACGCCCCCACGTTCGTCCGTCGTCTCATCGTCCGCCTCCTCTAGCATGGGCCGGCATGTCCACTTCTATCTTCGGCAGCGTCGTCCTCCGCACCGAAGACCCCCGGTTCATTCGCGGCCGGGGCCGGTACACGGACAACGTGGATGCCGAGGGTGCGCTCGACGCCTCGTTCGTCCGGTCGATGATGGCCCATGCCCGGGTGGTGCGGGTGGATGTGTCGGCTTCGGCCCACATGCCGGGGGTCGCCGCGGTCTTTACCGCCGCCGACTTGGACCTCGCGCCCCAGCCCCCGTCGGGCAGCGTGAGCGGCCCGTTCGAGCGGCAGGTGCTGGTTCGGGACACGGTTCGGTTCGTCGGTGAGGCCATCGCGGTGGTCCTGGCCGAGTCGCTGGCACAGGCTCAGGACGCTGCGGAGAGCGTCCAGGTCGAGTACGAGCCGTTGCCTGCGGTGGTGGGATCCGAGGCGGCCCTGGCCGCCGGTGCGCCGCTCCTCTTCCCCGAAGCAGGATCGAACCTCGCCGACGGGTTCGACACCGAGTGGGAAGCCGACGTGCTTGCGGGGGCCGACGTCGTGGTCCGGGCCCGCTTCGAGAACCAGCGGGTCGCGCCGGTCCCCATGGAGGCGAACGCCATCCTCGTCGTGCCCGAGGACGACGGCCGGCTGACCGTCTGGGTTTCTACCCAGGCGCCGTTCGACATCCGAAGCGACCTGGCCGAGTGGCTTGGCCTCGCGAAGCACCGGATCCGCGTCATCGCACCCGACGTCGGTGGCGGTTTCGGGGCCAAGCTGGCCGTGTATCCCGAGTACCTGGTCTGCGCGGCCGCCGCGGTTCGCATCGGCCGGCCGGTGCGATGGAAGGAGACCCGCTCGGAGAGCATGGTGAACATGACGCACGGCCGAGCGCAGGTCCACGACGTCGAGCTCGGTGCGAAACGCGACGGGACGATCGTCGGCCTGCGCGTGGACCTCCTGGCCGACATGGGGGCCTACCCCACGGCTACCTATCTCCCCCCGACGACCCAGATGATGCTGTCGGGCGTGTACCGGATCCCCCGGATCGCGTGCCGGGGACGGTCGGTGGTGACGAACACGACGCCCGTAGGGCCCTACCGGGGAGCCGGCCGCCCCGAAGCCACGGCCCTTCTCGAACGGAGCATGAACATGCTGGCCTCCGAGCTCGGGCTCGATCCCGCGGAGATCCGGCGCCGCAACCTCATCCAGCCCGAAGCGTTTCCCTACGACACCGCCGTGGGGACCAGGTACGACGTCGGCGACTATGGGCGAGCGCTCGACGGCGTCCTCCAGTTGAGTGGGTACGAGCGATTGCGCGAGGAGCAGGCCGAGCGGCGAGACCGCGAGGACATGATCCAGCTGGGGATCGGCCTCAGCATGTATGTCGAGATCACCGGGTTCGCCCGGGAGTTCGGCTCGGTCGAGGTGCATCGGGACGGCTCGGCCACCGTGCTCACCGGCACCTCCCCCCACGGGCAGGGCCACGAGACCTCGTTTGGCCAGATCGCCTCGGGCGTCCTGGGCATCCCGATGGACCGCATCCGGGTGGTGCATTCCGACACGGGGGTGGTGCCGAGCGGTGAGGGCACATACGGGTCACGGTCGCTCCAGATCGGGGGATCGGCCGTATGGAACGCGAGCCAGGCTGTCATGGACAAGGCCGCCCGCGTGGCCGCACACCTCCTCGAAGTGGCGAAGGAAGACATCGTCCGGCACGAGGATGGACGGATCGGCGTGGCTGGGGCACCCGACCGGGCGCTCACCTGGGGTGAACTGGCCGTGGCCGCCGCCGAGCCCCACCGCCTCCCCGACGGCCTGGATCCGGGGCTCTCCGCGTCGGGGAAGTTCAAGCAGCGAGGGTCCACGTTCCCCTTCGGGGCCCATGTCGCGGTCGTGGAGGTGGACCTGGAGACGGGCGACGTCCGACCGCTCCGTCACGTGGCCGTCGACGACTGTGGCCGCATCTTGAACCCGCTGCTCGTGGAGGGACAGGTCCACGGCGGCCTGGCTCAGGGGATCGCCCAGGCCATGTACGAGTCCGTGGAGTTCGACGAGCTGGGGACCCCGCTCACCTCCAACCTCACGTCCTATCTGGTGCCGAGCGCCGCGGAGCTTCCGGGGTTCGTCTGCTCTCACACCGAGACCCCAACCCCGCTGAACCCGCTGGGGGCCAAGGGCATCGGCGAAGCCGCGACGGTCGGCTCCGCCCCCGCCGTCCAGAACGCGGTGGTGGACGCCCTGTCACATCTCGGCATTCGTCACATCGACATGCCCTGTTCGCCCGAACGGGTGTGGAGAGCCATCCGGGGGGCGTCCGGCGGGGTCCGCTAGCCATCACTGTCGAGGCGCCACTCCAGAAGTCCGGTGCTTTCAGCCGAAAACCATTGCAGATGTTCAAGCACGCCAACAGCGGAGCCCTCCCCGCCATGCTCGTGCTGGGGGTGCTCATCGGCGCCAGCCTGGCGGTGGCCAGTCCCTCACGGCCGAACGGGGCCGTCCCTTCGGCAAGCCCATCAGTGGTGGCCGGCCCTGGAGTACCGAGCGACGACGGCGGGGGGAGGGAGAACCCACATGCTTCCCCCCTCGTGAATGCGCTCAACAACGGGCCGGGCAGCGGAGGGAAGCTTGGCCGCGAATCGGCGCATCCGGGTGTGGCAGCCGAATCTGGCGGGTCGGACTGGACCAGCTCCGGCGTGTCGGGTGGGTCCGACGGGTCGGGCGGGTCCGGCGGTTCTGGCTCGACCGGCGGCGGCAAGGACAACAACGGCAAGGCCAAGGGACACCACGACGGGAAGGGCAACAACGGCTGAAGGCAGTCCTAGCCCGCCGTGATCCGTTCGCCCGTCCGGGCCAGACGCTCGATCAGATCCGCCGCCCTGACGGTTCCCGGGTTGCTCCGAAGCCTGGCCGACAGGCGGGACAGCTCCGAAGCCAGCCACTCGTTCGCCAGCAACCGATCGATAGCGCCCGAAAGCTCCTCGTCCTGGAAATCGTAGGTCGACAGCCGCACTCCCAGTCCCAGCTCGTCGACCCGCTGAGCGTTGTCGTATTGATCCCAGAACAGGGGAAGGACGGCCATCGGCTTCCCGAAGTACCAGCACTCGGTGACGGTGTTGTTCCCCCCGTGGGTGATGACCAGGTCGACTTGCGGCAGGATGGCCGGCTGAGGGAGGAACTCGGCCCCGACCATGTTGTCCGCGAGGGTGATCAGCTCATGTTGCGGCCCTTTGCTCACGATGTACCGATGCGGCGTCTTGGCCAGTACATCGACCAGCCGCTGCATCAGGTCGACGTCGGCGGACCCGAGCGATCCGAGCGACAGGTAGACGAGGCCGCCCCGGCGACCCAGCTGCTCGTGCTCCCGGTACGTCTCGTCGCTCGCCCGCACCGAGGCGTCGAGGCGATGGACGGTCGGCGGGAGCGGCCGCGCCCTGCGGTAGTCGGCCTCCTCCGGGTAGATGTACAGGTTGAGGTAGGGGGACTCCCACAGGTAATCGCGAGGGCCGGGGAGCGCGGGGGCGCCACGGTCCCGGAGCCACGCATCGAACTCGGCCACCTGGGGCCCGAGGACCCGGTTGTACTCGGACCAGAACGGGTCCCACCCGCCCGCGTCCTCCGCCGGATGGCCGGAGAACACGGGCGGGATACCGGGGTCCTTCAACTCGAGGGGGTTGCACGAGGTGATGCGGACCCACGGCCGGCCCGAGGAGGGGATGGCGGCGAACGCCACCACGTTGTCCTCGACGATGGCGTCGGGCCGAAGCTCGTCAAAGATCTGGGCAAGGCGGTCATCGACGTACATCGCGCCGTCGATCAGCGCCTGCCACGTCGGTTTGAGGAACGTCTCGAGCTGTTCGATGGTCGGCTTTCGAAACTCCGGCGCGGTGTCGCGGATGAAGTCCTTCCAGAACTGCCCGGGGACCTCCTCCACCTCGGGGGGAGGTTGCAGCCGCATGTGGGCCTCCTCGAACCCCCGCGCCTCCAGGGTCCCGGCGAAGGACTCCTCGAGCACGAACACCACCCGATGGCCGCGAGCCTTCAGGATGTTGCCGATGCCGATACAGTTATTCGTCGGTCCGTACGCCCCTTCCGGAAAGAACACGATGGTCGCGCGATCGCCTATCACCGAGCCTCCAGTGCAAGATGGCCCGTCACTGATACCGGCTGGAACCTTTCCAGGTCAACCGGGCGTCGGAAGGAGCACATGAGGCATCGGTCTACGGTCGTCGCTTTCCTCGTGCTCGCCGTGATCCTTGGGGCGTGCTCGTCCGGGTCCGAGTCCGGCCCCGGTCCCTCGCCGACCGGGTCGCCCTCGCCCACGATCTCGGGGTCACCGATCCCGGAGCCCGCCATCGTGGTCACGAGCCCGGCTCCCGGCGACCAGGTCTCGAGCCCCGTCCGGATCCAGGGGGATGCGGACGTGTTCGAGGCCACGGTCAGCATCGACATCCTGGACTCGGCGGGGAACCGGATCGTCCGGACCTTCACCACCGCGACCTGCGGGACGGGGTGCCGAGGAACCTTCTCCAAGGCGGTCCGGTTCACGGTCGACACCACCCAGCCCGGCACGATCCAGGTGTACGAGTCGAGCGCGCAGGACGGCACGCCCATCAACGTGGTGGACATCCCGGTCACCCTGGTCGCCTAAGAGACCAGGTACGCGATCGGCAGGGCGGTCATCAGCACCAACGCCAGACCGACCAGCGCGTTGGACCATCGTCTGCCGGTCCACGCGCCGCACGTCGGTTGGTCGTTCGACAAGATCAACATCAGGAGAATGAGGGGAGGAGCGGCGACACCGTTCAGGATGGCTGCGAAATACAGTGCGCGGATGGGGTCGATGCCCCCGAAGTTGAGGCCCAGGCCGACGAGCATCGCGACGGCGATCACCAGATAGAACTTGCGGGCTCGGCGGAACTTCCGGCCAAGGCCCTCCCGCCAGCCGAAGGCCTCCGACAGGGCGTACGCGGTCGAACCGGCCAGCACCGGGACGGCAAGCAGGCCGGTCCCCACGATGCCCAGCGTGAACAGCAGGCTGGCCAGCCTCCCGGCGACGGGCCTTAGGGCCTCCGCCGCCTGCTGGGCCGTCTGGACCGTGGTCACCCCTTTCCTGCCCAGGGTTGCCGCCGAGGCCACCATGATGGCGAACATCACCAGCACGGCCGAAGCCATCCCGGCCAGCACGTCGGCCCGCATCAGCGACAGGTGCTCGCGATCGACCGCGTGCTTCTTCTCCAGCTGTCTCTCCTCGACCTCCTCGCTCGCCTGCCAGAAGAACAGGTAGGGAGAGATCGTGGTGCCCAGGATGGCGATGAGCGCGGCGATCGCGGGGCGGGTCCAGGAGATCCTCGGGACGAGCGTCTGCCGCAGGACGCTCCCCCAGTTCACGTCGATAACGAAGAGCACTGCGACGTATGCCACAAGTGAGAGCGTGAGCCACCGGAGGACCTTCGCGTAGCGCTCGTAGGGAAGGAGGATCTCGAGGCCGACCATTAGACCGGCCATCGCAACGAGCAGCAGCGCCTGGGGGATCGGGACCAACAAGCGGACCGATGCAGCCATCGACCCCAGGTCCGCGCCGATGTTGAACCCGTTGGCCACGGCGACCAAGGCGACCGCCCCGAAGAGCACCCAGCGCGGGAAGCGCTTCTTGATGAGGGTCGCGAGCCCATGCCCCGTCACCAGGCCCAGACGGCCGGCGGTCTCCTGGACGGCAGCGGCGAGCGGGAGCGTGACCCAGGCCGTCCACAGCAATCCGAAACCGAAGGCCGCCCCGGCCTGCGAGTAGGTGCCGATGCCGGACGGATCGTCGTCGGA
>DASPWN010000169.1:0-11295 GCA_035637835.1 Actinomycetota bacterium
GGGAGCCTATCCCGGGCCCGGCCGGCCTTAGGGAACGATCATGGTCCCGGCCCGGCCGGCCAGGACCTCCGATGCCTGCTCGAGGTCGCCGATGAAGGCCCGCCGGCCCTCCTGGGCGTCCACGAACTCGATGGCCGCCTGGACCTTGGGACCCATGGACCCGGCCGTGAACTCGCCGGCCCCCAAGAGCTTCCCGGCTTGTGCCACCGTGAGCCGTTCGATCGGCTCCGCGAGATCGGTCCCGAAGCCTTTCACCACGTTCTTCACGTCGGTGAGGATCAGGAGCACCGAGGCCTCGACGTCCCGCGCCAGGATGGCCGCGGCCAGGTCCTTGTCCACCACGCCCTCCACTCCCACCAGCCGGGGGCCCTTCTCGATCACGGGGACGCCGCCCCCGCCCGAGGCGATGACGACGACCCCGCCCGCAACGAGCATCCGGATCACCGGGGCCTCCACGATCGAGTACGGCGCGGGCGAGGGCACCACGCGCCGAAATCCCCCGTGGGAATCGGGGCGCATCACGTAGCCCCGCTCGGCCTGGAGCTTCTTCGCCTCGTCCTCCTCGTAGAAGGGACCGATGGGCTTGGTGGGGTTATCGAATGCTGGGTCGTCGGCGCGGACCCGGGTCAGCGTCAGGACCGCTGCCACCGGCCGCTCCATCCCCCGTTCGTAGAACACGTCGCCGATCGTGACCTGGAGCAGGTACCCGATCTGGCCTTGGCTCTCGGCCCCGCAGACGTCGAGGGGCATGGGATGGACCCATCCTCGCGCGGATTCCTGTTGAAGGAGGATCCGTCCGACCTGGGGCCCGTTGCCATGAGTCACGACCACCTCCCATCCCGAGGAGGCGATGTCCACGATCTTCTCGGCCGCCCGGCGGGCCGAGTCGTACGCGTTCTCGAACGTGTCCTCCTCGTCTCGGCGGAGCAGCGCGTTCCCGCCGAGGGCGACGACCACGCGTTCCATGGGGAAGGCCTCCTGATTGGTCGGGAAACTAGAGCACGGGGGCCAGCGCGTTCGCGAGCGTCGGCGATCCGTCAAGGACCTCGAGCTCGTAGCGCACCCGCACCGCGGGTTTCGTGATGTTGATGACGTGCCGAAGGTCGATGGGGGACGCGATGACTACGAGGTCCGCATCGACCATCTCGATCATCTTCTCCATCTCCCGAAGCTGGACCGCCGAATAGCCCATCGCCGGCAGCACCGGCCCCACGTCGTACTTGCGGTAGGTCTCCTCGAGCGTCCCGACCGCGTAGGGGCGGGGGTCGACGATCTCGGCGGCGCCGTTCCGCCTGGCCGCCACCACGCCCGCCCCGAACTTCATGTCACCGTGGGTGAGGGTGGGGCCGTCCTCCACGACCAGCACGCGCTTGCCGGCGATCTCCTGTCCACCCTCCACCGTCACCGCGCTGTTCGCCTTGACGACCATAGCTCGCGGATTGATTCGGTCGATCGTGCCCTTGACCTCGGCGACCTGCTCTGAGGTGGCGGAATCGATCTTGTTGATGACGATGACATCGGCCATCCGAAGGTTGGCCTCCCCCGGATGGTAGGTGGTCTCGTGACCCGCGCGAAGCGGGTCCGCAACCACGAGATGGACGGTCGGCCGGTAGAACGGGAGGTCGTTGTTGCCCCCATCCCACAGCAGGACATCGCACTCGTCCTGGGCTTGGCCCAGGATCTCCCCGTAGTCGACGCCGGCGTACACGACGGTGCCGGCGTTGATGTGCGGTTCGTACTCCTCTCGCTCCTCGATCGTCACGTTGGCCCGGTCGAGGTCCTCCAGCGTGGCGAACCGTTGGACCCGCTGGGCCACCAGGTTCCCGTAGGGCATGGGGTGGCGGACGGCGACCACCCGCTTGCCTGCCCGTCGAAGGGTGGCCGCCACGGCACGGGTGGTCTGGCTCTTGCCCGCACCCGTTCGAACGGCGCACACGGCGACGACGGGCACCGCGGCCTCGAGCATGGTGTCGCTGGGGCCGAGGAGCACGAAGCTTGCGCCCGCAGCCAGGACCTCGCTCGCCTTGTGCATCACGTCCATGTGAGAGACGTCCGAGTAGGCGAACACGACGTCGGACACGCCAAGCTGCTTGATCAACCTGGTGAGCTCGCGTTCCTCATAGATGCGGATGCCCTTGGGGTAGAGCCGTCCCGCCAGCTCCCGCGGGTAGATCCGATCGCCGATGAACGGGATCTGGGTCGCCGTGAACGCGACAACCTGGTACCGCTTGTCGCCACGGAAGACGACGTTGAAGTTGTGGAAGTCGCGCCCCGCGGCACCCATGATCATCACGCGACGCGGCATCCAGGGTCCTTTCCAACAGGTCCGAAGGGGTGTGATGCGCGGGGGCGTGGCCGGCCCGCTCTTCACCACGAGCCTACCGCACGAAGGGCCGGGATTCCATCCGCCGCAAGGGGTTCCGCCTGGGCTTGACGGCCTCGGCCGTGCCCTCAGGCGGAGCCGCGGCTCGGGTGGGCGGTGGCCCGGACGACGGGGTGGCCCCCGGTCTGCGAGCCCACCAGGCTGACGACGTCGGCCCGAGGCACGCTGAAGGAGAAGGTGGAGCCCTCGCCCGGCTTGGAGACCAGCCACAGCCGTCCGGACATCGCCTCGACCAGCTGGCGGGCGATGTACAGGCCGAGGCCCGTGCCACCAGTGCGTCGGTCGGACCCGTTCTCCACCCGGAAGAACCGGTCGAACACCCGGTTCTGGTCCGACAGCGGGATCCCGGTCCCTCGGTCTCGTACGGAGACGACGCCCTCGTCGCCCACCGAGAGGGCGCTGATCTCCACCGGGGCGTCCTGGGGTGAGTACTTCACGGCATTCGACACCAGGTTGGCCAGCACCTGTTGGATCCGGAACTCGTCGACGTTGACCAGGATCGGTGTGTCCGGCTGGATGAAGGTGATCGAGCGCTTGGGATGCTGAGCGGCGATCTCCGCGGTCTGCTCCGCCACCAACCGGGTCAGCTCGATCGGCGAGGTGTCCACGAGCAGCGCTCCGGAGTCGATCTGTGAGACGTCGAGCAGGTCGGTGATCAGCCGCTCCAGCTTGTCGGCCTGACGCAGCATGATCCGGTAGTACTCGTGGCGGGCCTCCGGCGAGTCCTCCGCCGTCCCCTGGAGCAGGCTGGCCAGGAAGCCCTTCAGCGGCGTAAGCGGCGACCGGAGCTCGTGGGACACCATGGCCACGAAGTCCTTCTTCATCTGCTCGGTCTGCACCTCGGTGGTCACGTCGTGCGCGACCACCACATAGGCTTTCTGTGCACCGTCGCGGTCCCTGATGGGTGTGCCGGTGTGCCGGATCCATCGCCGCTCTCCATCCCTGGTCACGAACAGCGAATCGGAGGCTTCCCCGGGCTCGGTCCGATCGAACGACGCGACCAGCGCATCGCCGCCCCGGGCCGGATCACCCAGGACCTCCTCGTAGACCCGCCCCTTGACCTCCTTGTTCGTGAACCCGGTGATCCGCTCCATGGCCGGATTCCACGACAGGATCCGGCCGTCATGGGAGATCACGAACACGCCGTCCGAGGTGTGGTCCACGATCTCGGCCAGCTGAGCCTGCTGGAAGGTCTGGGCGAACAGGCGGTGATTCTGGATGAGAACGGAGATCTGCGACGCGAGGGTCTCCAGGACCGACCGCTCCGAGGGGGAGAGCGGCTCCCTGCGATAGACGGCCAGGACCCCGTTCGCGTCCTCCTGCCCACCGATCAGCGCGATCTGAGGACCGAGGTCCTCGTGCACCCGAACGAACGCCTCGAGCCGGCTGCCAACGCCGGTGCCTGCGGCCTCTGAGGTGAACGAGCGCTTCCCCTCGGAGCCGTGCACCGTGATCCGGTCATCCTCCAACACCACGAGCTCGACCGCCTCGGCCTCGAGCATCTGCTCCAAGACGACCAGGAACGGCCGGAAGTCGTCGGCGGCCGAGAGCGGTGCGGCGAGAGCCCGACCAGCCTCGTAGAGATCGCGCATCCGGTTGCGCTCGCGCACCGTACGGACCCACTGCCGGTAGGCCAGGTAGGACATGACCATGGGGAACGCCAGGAGCGGCAGGCCCGCGGGGTTGGTGGCCCACAGGATCGCTCCCAGCACGCCCAGGGCCGTGTTTCCCAGCCAATGCAGCACGTTCAGCCCGAGCGGTGGCAGGAGCACGGTCAGGAAGCGCTTCCGCTCCACCAGGGAGACCACGAGCACGACGAGGCTCGCGTTTACCAAGAAGTACGCCGACATGGCGATGGCCACCGCCGCCCACGTCCACGGCTGGAGGGGGGTTCCCGGGCGGAGCCCTTGGAACGCGATCTCGGCCAGGGTGATGCCGACCACGAACTGGCTGACGTTGAAGGCGATCTTCAGCGGGGCCCATCTTCTGGCCACCTGGCCGACCAGGACGCCCGCCGCCACTGCGAAGGTGAGCACGCTGGGATGGGCGAGCGGCAGGGCAGCCGCCCACAGGGCGTCCGTGAGGGAGAAGTTCACGGTCTCGGTGCGGTGGCGGAGCGGGATCGAGAACTGCTCGGCCACCGCGATCGCCACCGTCAGGGCGGCGAAGGCGAGCACATCCTTCATGGTCCACGACGGCGCGTCGGCCAAGCGCACCACGAGGGCGTAGGCAGCGGCTGCCCCCGTGGAGAGGATCAGGAGGCGGGCCGAGATCGGGAGGGTCGCCCGTTCCCGCATCGCTCAGCTCCACATGTCCGAGCTCCAGGTGACTGCGCTCCAGGAGACCGCACTCCAGGAGACTGCGCTCCATGTCGTTCCGCTCCAGGAGAGTGCGCTCCAGGAGACTGCGCTCCATCCGGGGGTGACGGCGGTCCGCTCACTCCACGGCGAGGTCTCCCAGGCGTGCGCGGACCAGGACATGGCCGGCCAGGGCTGTCCAAGCGCATCCATCTCGCCAGTCACCAGGTCCGGGACCCCGTCCCCGTCGACGTCGGCGTTCACGTGGAACGACCCTCTGCTGGCCTCCAGCGAGCCGGTGCCGGTGGAAGGGACGATCCCGGCGTTGGTACTGCCGATGCCGCCGGTGCCCTTGAGCCCGGCCTGGATGGCGCTTCCGACGTCGATGACGCCGGCGCCCGCGGTGGGCCACCTGTAGCTCGCGTTCCGGAAGGCCGTCTTGATCAGGGCTCCCTTCACCTGGTCGGGGGAGAGCCACGGGTTGGCCTGCAACATCAGGGCGGCGACCCCCGAGACGATCGCGGCGGCCTGGGACGTCCCGGTTCCCTTGAAGTAGGCGTCCCCGATTCGGGCCTCCGGGTAGACCGAGTCAATCGTGCTCCCTTGGGCGCGCAGGGAGACGATCGTGGTGCCCGGGGCCACGACATCGGGCTTCATGAACCCGCCGGGAGACCCCCAGCTGGAGAAGGGCGCGACGGTGCCGCTGCTGCGATCGGGCGTGCCGTGGTTGTCCATGGCGCCGACCGTCATGATGAAGGGGTCGTCACCGGGCTTGTTGATGGTGTTGCCGTCGGGGCCCCGGTTGCCCGCCGAGGCCACGACGAAGATGCCCGAGAACCATGCCTGCTCGACCGCGTAGTCGAGGGGGTCGACGCTGTAGCTCTGCTGGGAATCGGTGCCGAAGGCGAGGTTCAGGACCCGGATGTTGTAGGTCCATCGGTTCGCCACCACCCACTGGAGCCCGGCGATCACGACGGAGACGTCCGTGGAGCCGTTGGCCCCGGCCACCTTGACCGACACGAGGTTCGCGCCTGGAGCGACACCGGTCCACTGCCCGCCGGAGGCGGCGCCGGTCCCCGCGATGACGCCCGCCATGTGCGTGCCGTGCCCGTACCGGTCGTAGCCGTCTTGGTCGGGCGTGAGGTCCACTCGGGCCACCAACCGGTTGCCCAGATCGCCGGACTCCGCCACGCCAGTGTCCAACAGGGCGACCGTGACACCCGTTCCGTCGTAGACGTCGTCGACCTGGTTCAGCCGGATGCTCTGCCGCCACGCCGTGTTCGGAGCGAGCGTGTTGTACAGGGACGTGGGGGAATTGCTCATCTGGATCTTGCCGTCGCCCCATACCAGACCGACCGAGCCCGACTGCGCCAGATCGGCCAGGCCCGAGCTGGGGACAGTGGCCGAGAAGCCGCCGAGGATCGGGAGCTCGTGTGTGACGGTCCCGCCGAGTGATCGGACGAGGCGCTCGGCAGCATCCGAGAGGGGCAGGGTCTCCCGCACGATCACGTTGACCGTGGAGGCCGGAGCTGCCGCGGCCTCGGCGGCCAGGCCCGGGTCGACCTTCGCGGCGATGGCCGAGGACCCGTCGGGACGGGGCTGGACCCCCAGCACGGCCAGGAGGGTGAGGGCCACCGCGGCGGCAAGTGATCGCACGCCCCCATGCAAACGGACCGTGGGTCGCGCGATGGCCGCCGCTCTGACCGCCACCGTCATCCGACTGCTCCATCCCCTGGGCAATTTCCCGATACGAAGAACGAGGGCCAGTGTCGGGCTCCCGGGGCCGATGCCGCATCGTCCGGCTGGGCCACTGATCGAGGGTGAGCGGGTGATTCTCCTCGTACCGAAAGTCGTAGGGCAGACGCGGACGCGGGGGTTGCTCGGCGAGGATCCTCTCTAGCCGCTCAGGTCTTCCGGAAGGTCAACGTCGCGAAGGGTGCTCCCTTGGGGATCGAGGGGGCCCCATGTGCGCTCGCCGAGTCTTGCTACCCGGAGAGCCTTGAGGAGCCCCATGAGGCTCCGCTCCCCTCGGCCGAGCAGGGCGTGCGCCGCCTCGCGCGCCGGCTCCGCGCGGAGGACCACCGGCAGCGGCCGCAGGGTCCCGGCGTGCTCAAGAGCCACAGCGTCTGCTCCCGACCCCCGGGCCTGGGCGACCATCTCCAGGAGCACGGACGAGGACATGTCGGGCATGTCGCCTGCCGCGACGAGGGCGAGCTCGGTCTCGATGTCGGCCAGCCCGGAGGCCAGCCCGGCGAGCGGGCCCCGGCCTTCGACCGGATCGCGCGCCAGGCGGAGGCCGAGACGGGTAGGAAGATCCGGTTCCACACCCTGCGGCGCCACGACCACCACCACCTCGAGGCACACCTGCGACAGCCGGAGCACGGCGTGGTGCAGGAGCGGCACGCCCCGGTAGGGCTCCCGCAACTTGTCCCGGCCGAACCTGGAGGAACGGCCCCCGGCCAGAACGATGCCGGTGACGGGATCGGGGTCCTCCCGGGTCAGCGCTCGGCCTCGGGCCGGGCCGGCTCGCGGTTCTGCACGAACTCGAAACCGAACCGGCCCTTGATGCACAGATGCCCCCGGGTGATGTCGTGGTCGAGCGGCGAGGTCACCTTCACGATCGCGTTGTCCTGGACGTGGAGTTCGAGGTCGCATCCCACGCCGCAGTAGGGGCAGATCGTCTCCACGACCGTCTGGTCGGACTCTTCCCAGGTCCCTTCCTGGCGCATCTCATGCTCCGACCGGAACATCAACGCCCCGGTGGGACACACGCCGATGCAGTTGCCGCAGTACACGCAGGCAGAATCGGGAAGCTGCACGTCGAACTCCGTCGAGATCCGGGCGTCGAACCCCCGGCCGGCCACGGCGATGGCGAACGTGTTCTGCGCGTCCACTCCGCAGGCCTCGACGCACTTGTAGCAGAGGATGCAGCGCGAGTAGTCCCGCACATAGAGGTCGTTGTCGATCTTCACAGGCTGGCCGACGGTCTCCGCCGCTGCGCCGTCGGTGACCCGGTGGTGAGCGGGGTGCCGGGCGTCGCGTTCCCCGGCCTCGGCCGGAGGCGCGGCCTGCCCGTAACGCTCGGGCTCGGCCCCGTACGCACCGATCCACCGCCTCACGTCCTCCGACGCGAGCGAAAGGTCGACCGACGACGAGAGGAACTCGAGGACGAGGCGGCGGGAATGACGGACGCGCTCGGAGTCCGTCACGACCTTCATCCCGGGCTCGACCGGGCGAGAGCAGGCCGGCGCAAGGACCCGCGATCCCTCCACCTCGACCACGCACACCCGGCACACGTTCACCGGCGTGAGGTTCTCCAGGTAGCAGAGCGTGGGCGTGTCGATCCCCTCTGTCCGGCAGGCATCCAGGATCGTTGAGCCCTCCGGGACCCGGACCGGGTTCCCGTCGATCTCCACGTCGACGAGCCGCTTCGGTGGTGCAAGGGGAACGATCCGGCTCACGACCGGCCCCCCGGATCAAGGACGTGCAGCTGCTTGACCGCCGACTGGACGGCCGACGCAGCGGTCTGCCCCAGGCCGCAGATCGACGCGTCCTGCATGACCTGGGCGATCTCGTCGAGCAACACGAGATCGCGCTCCCGCGAGCCGTTCTCGGCGCCGTCGACGAGCCGACGGAGCGCCTCTTCCTGTCGGACGGTCCCGACGCGACAGGGGACACACTGCCCGCACGACTCGTCGCGGAAGAAGGCTGCGATCCGAAGCACGATGTCCATCAGGTCCACGGACTCGTCGAACACCATCACCACACCGGAGCCGAGGGTCACCCCCGCAGCGCGCGCTCCCTCGAAGGAGAGGGGCACGTCGAGCCCGGCCGGCGTGATGAACCCCCCGGCGGCCCCTCCCAAAAGGATCGCCTTCATCTCCCGACCTGCGCGCACTCCCCCGGCCAGCTCGAGCAGATCCCGGAGCGGCGTGCCGCACTCCACCTCGTACACGCCCGGCCGCTCGATGCAGCCCGAGAGGCAGAACAGGCGCGTGCCGGTGGAGTCTGGCGTGCCGGTCGCCGCGTAGGCCGGCCCGCCGATCCTCAGGACTTCCAGGACGTTGATGAGGGTCTCGACGTTGTTGATGCCGGTGGGCTTGCCGAACAGGCCGTGGGTCACCGGGAACGGCGGCTTGTTGCGGGGCTCCGGCCGGTTGCCCTCGATCGAGTTGAACATCGCCGTCTCCTCCCCGGCGATGTACGCGCCCGCCCCCCGGCGCAGCTCGATGTCGAAGGCGAATCCCCCGCCCATGACGTCCCGGCCGAGGAACCCACGCGCCCGGGCCTGGTCGATGGCGTTCGACAGCATCTCGGTCGCGAGCGGGTACTCGCCCCGGACGTAGAGGTAGCCACGTTCGGAACCGGTGGCGAACCCGGCGATGGTGAGCGCCTCGACCAGCGCGAACGGATCTTCCTCCATGACCACCCGGTCCTTGAACGTGCCCGGCTCGGACTCATCAGCGTTGCACACGAAGTAGTGAGGTCGCACTGGCTGCTTCGCGACGGCCTCCCACTTCACACCGGTGGGAAAGGCCGCGCCGCCGCGACCGAGGAGCTTGGAGTCCTTCACCTCCCGGATCACACCCTCCGGGCCGAGCTCGATCGCCTCGCGAAGCGCGTCGTATCCGCCGTGCGCCCGATAGTCGCCGAGCGATCGAGGGTCGACGACGCCGACCCGGCGAAGGAGCCGCAGTCCCACTCGCGGCTGCGGGCCCAGTGAACCGCCGCTGGGGCTTTCGATCCACCCCCCGCCGTGGAGGAACGGATGGAGCATCTCCACGGTCACCTCACCGATCGAGACGTCGCTCGCCTCGTGCCCGGCAGATTGGAGCAGGGCCGCCGGGGCCCGCTCGCACATCCCCAGACACGGGGTCCGGACGAGCCCACCGGGCCGGCCGGGGCCGAGCGCTCGCTCGAGTCGCTCGATCAGCGGCTCGGCGCCGTTCACACGGCACGCGATGTCGTCGCAAACGTGCACGACCGTCTTCGGCCGGGGCTGAAGGGAGAACATCGCGTAGAAGCTTGCCACCCCGTAGGCCTCGGCCGGCGGCACCGACAACCGCTGGCAGACGTAGTTCATGCCGCCGTCCGAGATCCATCCCACCCGGCCCTGGAGTGCGTGCAGCGCGGGCAGCAGCAGGTGACGCTGCTCGCGCGCGGCGCGCCCGGCGTAACCGACGTGACCCTCCAGCTCGATGGTGCGATCGCCGCCGTGCCACCCCGATACCGGCGGGCCGAGGACCTCGTCGACGGCGGCGCGTTCCTCGCCCGTGGCGACCGCCTGCATCAGATGGAGGTCCACCCGACCTCCTTCACTCTCCGCCTCCGCCCCCGGCCGCCGCAGCTGGCTGCTCGATCCGGTCGATCCGGATCGCGCTGGCCTTGAATTCGGCCGTGCCCGACTTTGGGTCCCAGGCGTCGATCGTCAGGGCGTTCGTGTCCACGTCGTCGGGGAAGTGCAACGTCATGAAAGCCAGGCCGGGCCGGAGCGTGCGATCAACGTGCACGGGGACCTCGACCTTTCCCCGCCGCGAGGACACCAGTACCCGCTCATCCTCTGCCACGCCGACCCGCTCCGCGTCTTCCGGCGAGACGCACACCGCCTCCTTGCGCCGAAGCGGAGACGAGTACAGGCCCGATTGCACGCCGGTGTTGAACGAATCCAGGCGCCTTCCCGTCGTCAGCCGGATGGGGAACTCCTCGGACAGCTCGTCAACCGGCGGCTCGAAGGGAACGACGCTGAACGGTGCCGCGGCCCCCCGCTTCTCTGGATCCTCTTCCCATAGCCGCCCGTGGAGGAAGGTGGATCCGGGGTCGTCCTCGTCGAGGCACGGCCATTGGATGCCGTTCATAGCCTCCAACCGTTCATAGGTCATGCCATGATGCATCGGCGACAGCGAGCGCAACTCGTCCCAGGCCGCGCGGGGAGTGAGCGCCCCCCAGTCCATGCCCAGGCGCTTGGCCATCTGGGCGATGATCCAGATGTCGTCCCTCGCCTGGCCGGGCGGCTCGAGCGCCTTGCGGACCCGCTGCACCCGGCGTTCGCTGTTCGTCACGGTCCCCTCGGACTCCGCCCAGGCTGCGGCGGCGGGCAGGACCACGTCGGCCATCTCCGCGGTCTGCGTCAGGAGGATGTCCTGCACGATCAGGCAGTCCAGGCCCTCGAGCAGGTGCTTCGCCCGGTTCGCGTCGGCCTCCGAGGTGGCCGGGTTCTCTCCGATCACATACAGGGCCGTGAGGTCGCCCCGTCCCATGGCCTCGAACATCAGGGACAGGTGCCAGCCGTACTTCGGGGGGATGGTGCAGCCCCACGCCCTCTCGAACCTCGCGCGGGCCTCCGGCATCGTCTGGATGTCCTGGAAGCCGGGAAGCTTGTTGGGGATGGCGCCCATGTCGCCGCCGCCCTGGACGTTGTTCTGGCCGCGAAGCGGGTTGACGCCGCTGCCGTAGCGCCCCACATGGCCGGTGAGCAGGACGAGGTTGATCAGTGCCAGGACATTGTCGACCGCGTTGTGGTGCTCCGTGATGCCAAGCGTCCAGCAGATCATCGCCTTGTCGGCCGTGGCGAAGGCGTGGGCCAGCTCGCGGATTGCGTCGGCAGGCACGCCGGTC
>DASPWN010000170.1:0-9095 GCA_035637835.1 Actinomycetota bacterium
CCACTTCCACGACGGCGTCCCCGTCCGGCGACCGGTAGGCCCGGACCTCGATGGGGGCGTCGGGTGGAGAGAACTTCGATGCGTTGTCGAGCAGGTGGGTGATGACCTCGGACATGCGTGTCCGGTCGAGCGGCGCGATAAGGCCGTCCTCCACCTCCACCACCATTGCGTGCTGGCCGCTCGGGGAGCGCCAGGCGACCTCCTGGACTAGGGCGCCCAGATCCTCGTCTCGGACGTGGTAGCTGATCTGGCCGGCATCGATGCGAAGGGCGGTGGAGATCTCGTCGGCGATGAGCTTGAGCCTGTTGGCCTCCACGTCGATCAGCCGGAAGAACTCGAGTCGCTCTTCGTCGCTCATCGCCTGGTAGAGGCGGATGCCGGAGGACGCCAGACCTTTCACGGACATGATGGGGTTCTTGAGCTCGTGCCCGATCTTCGAGGTCAGGTCGGCCCGGCGCCCCGCGTCCACGCCCGGTCCCGCCCTTGGGTGCCTGCGGGCTCGGTCCCACACGAAGGCGGCGACGGCGGAGGCGATGAGGCCCGCCCCCGCGCCGAACAGGAAGGCGCCGGCTGTGTTGCTCACCGAGGCGGAGTGTAGGGTCTACTGCCTGCCCGGCCCGGGAGGCGTGCCCAGACTCCGGACGTGCTACCGGCGACGGCTACTCGTAGGAGTGCTCGGGGTCGGGGAAGGTGCCCGTCTGGACCTCGCGTGCGAACTCTGCCGCGGCCTCCGCGATCTCCTCACGAAGGTTCGCGTACGCCTTGGCGAACTTGGGCAGCTTGCCCTCCGACAGTCCCAGCAGATCGGTGATCACGAGGACCTGCGCGTCGCACCCCGGCCCGGCCCCGATGCCGATGGTGGGGACGTGCAGGTGCTCGGTGATCCGCGTTCCGAGCTCCGCCGGGACGCCTTCCAAGACGATGGAGAACGCGCCGGCCTTCTGAAGGGCGCTCGCCTGCTCGAGGATCCGGGTCGCAGCCTCCTCGCCCCGGCCCTGTACCCGATAGCCTCCCATCCCGTGGACCGATTGCGGGGTCAGGCCGACGTGCGCCATGACCGGCACACCGAGCTCCACCAGGCGATGGGTCAGCTCGACCTGAGGGCCCTCCAGTTTGACGGCGTGGGCCCCGCCCTCCTTCAGGAATCGACCCGCGTTTCGGACTCCTTCCTCCACGGAGACCTGGTAGGACAGGAATGGCATGTCGGCCACGACCATTGCGCTCCGGGCGCCGCGGGTCACCGCGCGGACATGATGGAGCATCTCCTCCATGGTCACGGGCAGGGTGTTCTCGTAGCCCAGCACGTTCTGGGCAAGTGAATCACCCACCAGGAGCACCGGGATACCTGCCTGGTCAAGGATCCGGGCGGTGGGGAAGTCGTAGGCGGTGAGCATGGCCCAGCGCCTGCCCTCCGCCTTCCATCCACGCAGGTCATGGACGGTCACGGTCATCGCTCGCGCCTCCTTCCGCATGAGTGCACGGCTCGAAGAAGTGTAACGCGCGGCGGATGGGCCACCTTCCAGCCTGACCCGGTCGCTGTCGGTGGCCGGTGCTAGGGTCGCCACGGTGGAACAATCGGGAGACCTGCCCGGAGATCCGCGGGTGGACCCGAGGACCGACCCGGTAGACTCTGGAGGCCAGCCACGTCCTGCTCCCGGGTGGGGGCCGTCCAGACCAGAGGAGGTGGAGACCTGAGGTCCTACGAAGTGATGTTCATCGTGCCCCCCGAGGCCGACGAGTCGGTCATCGGCGGGGTCATCGATCGGATCACCAAGATCGTCTCCCAGGCGGGGGGCGAGGTGGGCAAGGTCGATCGATGGGGACGGCGGCGGCTGGCCTACGAGATCGCCCGGCAGGGCGAGGGCTTCTACGTCGTCGTGGCGTTCACGGCGGAGCCGTCGGTGATCGCCGAGCTCGAGCGGAGCCTGCACCTCGCCGACGAGGTGCTGCGGTTCAAGGTGGTCCAGAGAGCCGCCTAAGTGACTTCCCCCTCCCCGGCAGGCCATCCGCCGGGGGGTGGAAACGGACAGGTAGGTGATGGAGATGGCGAGCGACAACCAGATCACGATCGTCGGGAACCTCACGGACGACCCGGAGCTTCGATACACGCCGAACGGGGCGGCCGTCGTGAACTTCTCCGTGGCCGTCACGCCCCGGATCCGGGACGAAGGTGGTGGATGGAAGGACGGCGACACGTCGTTCTTCCGTGTGAACGCATGGCGGACCCTGGCCGAGAACTCCGCCGAGTCCCTCACACGGGGCTCGCGGGTGGTCGTGGTAGGCCGCCTTCGCCAGCGCTCATGGGAGACGCCGGAGGGTGAGAGGCGATCGGTAGTCGAGATCGAGGCCGACGAGCTGGGGCCGAGCCTTCGGTGGGCCACGGCCAAGATCGAGCGACAGGGCGGGAAGACCGGTGGCGATTGGTCGGCCAAGGCCCCCGCCCCGGTCGGCGCAGGCCAGAATTCGGACGAGGAGACGCCACTGGATGCCCCCTAAGACGAAGAAGCGACCGCCAAGAAAAGAAAAGGAAGAGAAGGCCTGGCAGAAGAAGCAGAAGCGGAAGGTTTGCATCTTCTGTAAGGACCGGATCGAGTACGTCGACTACAAGGACGTCATGACGCTGCGCAAGTTCGTCTCCGAGCGGGGCAAGATCCGGGCCCGCCGGGTGACCGGCAACTGCGCCCAGCATCAGCGGGACGTGGCCGTGGCGGTCAAGAACGCCCGCGAGATGGCGCTCCTCCCGTACTCCAGTCGATGAAGGTCATCCTCCAGAAGCCGGTCGACAAGCTCGGCGTGCCCGGGGACGTTGTCGACGTGGCCGACGGGTATGCCCGGAACTACCTGATGCCCCGGGGCCTAGCGGTCAGAGCGTCCAAGGGCGGCGTGAAGCACGTCGAGAGCCTCAAGCGGGCCCATTCCACCCGGGTGTCGCAGGCCCAGGCAGAGGCTCAGGAGGTAGCCGACCGGCTGACCGCGAGCCCGATCAAGGTGAGGGCCCGGGTAGGCGAGGAAGGTCGGCTGTTCGGCAGCGTGACGGCGGCCGAGCTCACAGAGGAGATCGAGCGCCAGACCGGGGTGAAGGTTGACCGCCGCGACGTCCACCTGGACGAGCCCATCCGAAGCGTCGGGGTCCACGAGGTCACGGTGCACCTGTTCGCGGATGTGGACCCCGTCGTCCCGGTCGAGGTCGAACCCGGCGAGTAGCGGGGAGGTCAGCGCTTGGCCCTCGGTGCCGCTGAGCCGCGGGGCGCTCGAGCGAAGCGCCTCCGCGCCTCCCCACATCGGGGAAGACCTTCTGACCCTGCGCGAATTACAGGCCTGTCATTCCGTTGTCACCCCCTGCCTGTACACATGTCTCCACGGCGTTCTCCACAGGTCCCGTGGCAGGTGAGGGTGGGTGTGACAACAAAGTTTCCGTGCCTACCTGGGGCGGCGGAATCCACAGGTGTTTTCCCCGTGACTCGGGAGGTCCCCGCCCCTAGGGTCGGCATCTCGCCACAGGTTCGGGAGAGGGGGATCGTTGGCGACGAGAGCTGACGATGTCCGCCGTCTCCGGCCCGAACGGGTCCCGCCCCAGAACCTGGAAGCCGAGGAGTCGGTCCTCGGCGCCATGATGCTCTCGACCGAGGCCATTGCCGACGTCGTCGAGGTGGTCAAGCCAGAGGACTTCTACAAGTCTGCGAACGGCACCATCTTCGACACCCTTCGGGGGATCTACGGGCGGGGTGATCCGGTCGACGCCATCACCGCTGTCGAGGATCTCCGGCGGCGCGGTGTGCTGGAACAGGTCGGCGGGCACCTGTACATCCACGAGCTCGTCGAGCAGGTGCCGACACCCGCCGCGGCGGGAAACTACGCCCGGATCGTCTCGCAGCACGCGCTCCTTCGGCGGCTGATCCAGGCCGCGGGCGACATCATGGAGATGGGGTACTCGGCTCCCGAGGATCCTGAGCGGGTGGCCGACGAAGCCGAGCAGCGCATCTACGACGTGGCCCGCCACGACGAAAAGGACCAGGTGGCCTCCCTCCGGGAGCTAGTGGACCAGGCCATGACCGACCTGGAGCAGATCCAGAACCGGGAGTCGGCCTTCGCCGGCCTGCCGACCGGGTTCCGGGACCTGGACGAGCTGCTGTCGGGCTTGCAGTCCGGGAACCTCGTGATCGTGGCGGCCCGTCCCGGCGTCGGGAAGTCCTCGTTCGCAACGAACGTCGCCAGGAACGCGGCGGTCGAGTCCCGGGTGCCCGTTGCGATGTTCTCGCTCGAGATGTCGAGATGGGAGATCGGAATGCGCTTGCTGTGCGGCGAGGCCGGGGTCCCCTGGGACCGGATCCGGGGGCGGCGCGTGGGTGCCGATGATTGGTCGCGGGTCGTCCAAGCCGCGGAGGTCCTGCATGACGCGCCGCTGTCCATCGTCGACTCGGGCAACGTCACGATCGTCGACATCCGGGCCAAGGCCCGGCGTCTCTCGGCTCGCCGGCGGGGGCTGGGGCTCATCATCGTGGACTACCTCCAGCTGATGTCGCACCACCGAAGGGTGGACAATCGACAGCAGGAGATCGCCGAGATCACCCGGAGCCTCAAGCTCCTGGCCAAGGAGCTGAAGATCCCGGTCATCGCTGTCTCCCAGCTGAACCGGGACCCCGAGCGACGGCAGGACAAGCGCCCTCAGCTTTCGGACCTGCGCGAATCTGGTGCGATCGAACAAGATAGCGACGTCGTCATGTTCATCCATCGCGACGACTCCGATCCGGCGAAGAAGGGACTCGCCGACCTGATCGTTGCCAAGCACCGGAACGGGCCCACCGATACGGTCCCTGTGACCTTCCTTCCGCATCTCACGCAGTTCCGGAACTACGCGCCGGCCTCCGCCTAGCTCTGTCCTGCCATAGGCTCCGGGCATGACGGCCACCCCACGTCGCATCCGCGCCATCCACCGCCGGCTGTTGCAGCATTTCGGCTCGCTCGAGCCGCCCCGGCGGAGCGATCCGCTCGAGGAACTCGTCCTCACTGTGCTCTCGCAGAACACCAGCGACGCCAACAGTTTCAGGGCCTACGAATCGCTTCGGGCCAAGTTCCCGAGGTGGGAAGCGCTGGCCGTGGCTCGGCCGTCGGAGGTTGCGGCCTCGATCCGCTCGGGCGGCCTGTCGAACGTGAAGGCGCCGCGCATCCTGGCCATCCTGCGCGCGATCCAGGAACGCGAGGGATACATCGACCTGTCCCGCCTCCGCCGCATGGGCGACGCGGAGGCGCGAGACTACTTGACCTCGCTTCCAGGGGTCGGGCCGAAGACAGCGGCCGTTGTGCTGGCCTTCTCGCTCGATCGTCCGGCCCTCCCGGTTGATACGCACGTCCATCGCGTGGCGGGCCGGTTGGGCCTGATCCAGCCGAGGTCGTCCGGGGCCAAGGCGCAGGAGATCCTAGAGGCGATCACACCGCCGGACATCCGGGTCGCGATGCACGTCGGCCTTATCCGCTTGGGCCGGGAGATCTGCAAGCCTGGCCGGCCAAGGTGCGAGGTGTGTCCGCTCGTCGACCTGTGTCCCACAGCGCCCACGATCCTCGGCATGAGGGCCGGAGGTGCTGCCTGAGCGAGGGGCACATGCGGCTTACCCGGTTGGAGCGGGCGAGGGGAATCGAACCCCCGTCTCGAGCTTGGGAAGCTCACGTTCTGCCATTGAACCACGCCCGCCTGGCACCACCGGCCGGTCGCCGGCCTCGATCGGCCAGTGTATCGAGGCCTCGGGGGCCCTGCTTCGCGGCGGACTCGGGCTTCGGGCTCTGAGCGACCTGTTAGCGTTCCTGCTCCCATGCAGGACCAGGTTGCCGACCAGGACCCCAGTTTCTGGCCGACTCTTCTCATGCGGCTCACCGGTGGGCAATCGCTCTCAGCAGACCAGGCCGCCGGCGCCATGCTGGCGATCATGGAAGGTAACGCCACCCCGGCGCAGATCGGCGGGTTCCTGATGGCCCTTCGCACGAAGGGTGAGACCGTCGACGAGATCGAGGGCCTGTCGCGCACCGCGCTCGAGATGGCGCAGCCCGTGCGGTCCCCCGAGCCCGTCGTCGACACGTGCGGAACCGGAGGTGACCGCTCGGAGACGTTCAACATCTCCACGCTCGCCGCCATCGTGGCCGCGGGCGCCGGGGTCGTCGTGGCCAAGCACGGCAACCGAGCGGCCTCGTCGCGCTGCGGGTCGGCGGACCTGCTCGAAGCCCTCGGCGTTCGGATCGACCTCGGGCCGGTCGGGGTCGAGCGGTGCCTGGCCGAGGCGGGAATCGCCTTCATGTTCGCCCCTGTCTTCCATCCTGGCGCCGCGCATGCAGCACCGGTCCGCCGGGAGCTTCGCGTGCCCACGGCGTTCAACTTCCTCGGTCCCCTTACCAACCCGGCCCGCCCGCACGCCCAGGTCGTCGGGGTGTCCGACCTGCGGATGCTGCCACTCATCGCGGAGGTCCTGGCCCGACGGAGGATCAGAGCTAAGGTCTTCCGAGGCCAGGACGGCCTGGACGAGATCACGACGACCGGGCCGTCCACGGTCTTCGAGACCGTGGACGGCGACGTGAAAGAACGGCTCCTCGACCCGGGAGACCTCGGACTCGCCCGGGCAAAGGAGGCCGACCTGAAGGGCGGCGACACCGCGACGAACGCCGACATCGCGAGGTCCGTGCTCGCCGGCGAGCACGGACCCCCACGCGATGTGGTGGTCCTCAACGCTGGCGCAGCCCTTGAGGTGGCAGGGCGCGCGACGAGCGTCAAGGACGGGATGTCAGCCGCGGCCGAATCGATCGACTCCGGGGCCGCTGCCCGATCGCTCGAGCGGTGGGTCGAGATCTCACAGCGGGCGTCGGGGTGACCCACGACGCAGGTCTCCGGTCCGACCCGGTAGCATCGCGGCGATGATCCTCTCGGACGTCGATATCCGAAAGGAGATCGAATCGGGCCGCATCGTGATCGACCCGTTCGAATCGGCCTCGATCCAGCCGTCCTCGGTCGACCTCCACGTCGACGACCGGTTCCGGGTGTTCGCCAACTCACGGTACCCCTACATCGATGTGAAGAAGGAGATGCCGGGCCTCACCGAGGTCGTCGAGGTCGCCGACCCGGACCCGTTCATCCTCCACCCCGGGGAGTTCGTGCTGGGGTCCACCCTCGAACGCATCGCCATCCCCGACGACATGGTGGCCCGGCTGGAGGGGAAGTCGTCTCTCGGACGCCTCGGCCTCCTGATCCACTCGACCGCCGGGTACGTGGATCCAGGCTGGGACGGCTATCTCACCCTCGAGCTGTCGAACGTGGCCAACCTCCCCATCACGATCTACCCGGGGATGAAGATCGGACAGATCTCGTTCTTCCGGCTCACGACCCCCGCAGAGCGGCCCTACGGGTCCACCGAGACGAGGAGCAAGTACCAGGGGCAGCGCGGCCCGACCGCCAGCCGGTTCTTCGAGGAGTTCGGCGAGCTCGAATCTCGCTGACGCCGGGACTCGGGCTCGCCGGTCATGTGATCTGGGGGTCGCCCGAGCGGACGCCCAGCCGGTACAGAGCTTCCTCGGCCGCGGCAACGACCTCCGGCACGGGGTCGTTGAGTACGGCCTCGACGATCGCATCCGCACCACGCAGATCTCCCAGCGCTGCCAAGAGTTGCGTGGCGCGGAGCCGGATCCGCTCGTCCGGATCCGAGAGCACCCCGATCAGGGGGCCGACGGCGTCGGGCCCACCGATCGCGCCGATCGCCTCGACCGCCCGTAACCGGGCGTCCGCTTCCGTGGAGCCGAGGCGTTCCGCCAGCCGGGCCACCCCGACGACCTCCCCGAGCAAGCCACCCACGATGGGCACCACCTCGGCGGTCCCGTGGAGCAACACGTCGATGAGCAACTCCTGCGACGATGGCCCGATCTTCCTCAGGAGGTCGGTGGCGGCACCGCGCAGGTTGGGAACGGCCAGCACGCCGGCCAGCCGCTTGGCTACCGCTGGCGAGCTCCATTGAGTGAGAACCTCGCTGGCGACCGTTCGCACCCCAGGATCGGAGTCCTGGAGCGCAGCCACCAGGAAGCCGAGCACTGCCTCGTCGTCGATGACGCCCAGGGCTCGTACGGCCTCCACCCGAACCTCGGGGAACGAGTCTCCGATCGCATTGCCGAGCGCCCGTACCGCGGAGGTGTCGCGGAGCCGCCCGAGAGCCGACGCGGCCGCCGCCCGCACTGCGGGGACGGGATCCTGGAGTGACTGGATCGATGCCTCGAGGCAGGCCTGGCTGCCGCTCCATCCGGCGAGCTCGAGGGCGAGCACCCGCTCCTCCTGGTCGGGCGAGCCGTAGTGCATGAGCGCGAGCTCCGTCAGGGCGGCCTGGTTGGAGTGTGAGAACACCCAGCCAAGCTCCTTCCGCTCCTCGGTTCGGCACTGACGAAGGGCCGACCACACGAACTCGTGATCACTGTCGTCCCTCGAAGCGAGCTGGTTCATCGCCGCGCGTCGGACCTGTTCTTCGCCATCGGACAATCCCTGGAGAAGGAAGGGATCGGCCTCCCGACCGAGGCCCGGTGTGAGCTCCTCCATGGCCGCCGCCCGGACGACCGGATCAAGATCGGCCATCGCCCGGGTCATGGCAGCGGAGATTTCGATGTTGGCCCGCGCGATCACGTGGACCGCTGCGGCTCGAAGGGGCGGCGACTGATCGGTCTCCAGCACGAACCGGGCGACGTCCACGTAGCTTGGGTCGCCGGATTCACCCATCACTTCCAGAACCGCCATGCGGACCGGAACCGAGGGGTCGTCGAGATGTCCCCGAAGGTAGGGCATGACGGTCGGACCCGACGAGCTCCAGAGCACTCGGATCGCTTCGGGCTTGCGAGATTCGTCGACCTGCCCCAGGAGGCCGATCAGGTCCTCCAGCCGGACCCGAGCGAGGGCCCTCTGGAACGGCTCGCGCGCCTCGAGTGGAATCTCCATTGCCCGGTTCAGGATGTCCAACCCGAGCTCGTAGAGGCGCAGCGCGCCCACGGTCTCCGCCGCGGCGGAAGCCGTCTCCAGGTCACCGGTACGCATGGCCTCACGGGCCCACGCGAGGACACGGTTTCGCTCCACTCCCACCAGG
>DASPWN010000171.1:0-4637 GCA_035637835.1 Actinomycetota bacterium
GACGCCGATCACGTCCAGGCCCGTCACCAGGTAGATCACATCGGAGAGCTCCAGCGCGCCCAGCACGTGATCGGAATAGGCGGAGGTTGCGTCCACGATCGTCACGGGGAACGCGGACCGCAGAAATCGAAGCACGGTCCCCATGGGCTCGCTACCCATGGACTCCGCCCCGGGGTCCGGAGGCGAACCGAACCCGACGACTCCGCCGGCGAGCGGAGTTCCCAGCGCCTGGACGGCGTCGCGGTCCGATCCTTCCTCCAGTGTCAAGAGGTCGCTGATCGGTCGCTTCGATTCGGCGCCGAAATACGCGAAGACGTCTCCAAGACGCAGGTCCAAGTCGAGGAGAGCCACACGCTCGTTCGTACGCGACGCGAGCGCGGCAGCGAGGTTACACGCCAGAAACGTCTTGCCGGTGCCGCCCTTGGTGGAGAACAGCGAGATGACCCGGCCCCGTCGCTCCCCGCCGCTCGAACCGTCCCCGTTCCCCGAGCGGAGGCCCCCGGTCCATTCGAGGGCCCGCTCCAGAGCGTCGCGGAGATCGTCGCTCCCGCGTGAGAGATCGACGACATCGCGGACGCCGGCTCGGATCAGGCCTGGAAGCGTGCCGTTCGTGACATAGTCTCGGACCACCACGACGGCAGTTGTGGGGGAACGGTGGGCGACGAACTGCGCCACCCCGGTTGCATCGTCTTCCTTCACGAAGGGCGAGAGGACGACGAGATCGAAGGGCTCCGCCGTAGCGAGCAGGGCGCTCTCAGCTCCGCTCACCGTCGGGATCCACTCGATAGCATCCGGCAGCGACGACAGCGCCCTGGCCACCTGAGGCCGGAACGTGGGGGGCCCCCCGACGGCGATCACACGTCGAGCGCTCATCGAGCCTCGACCGAGACGACGGGCGGCACCATGACGCCCGGCTGGTTCGGAGGCAGGAGTGTCAACCAGACATGTCCCTGTTCCTGCGTGTAGATCACCAGCTCGGCATCATGAGGATCGAGGGCCAAGGTGACCGTTTCAGTATTGACCGACAGGACCAATGCGTCCGGCACCAAGATCCTGGTGATCTGCCCCCCATTGGGTCGAGTGAACGTGCCGTAGATGGTCACGTGGTCGCTCTGTTGAAGCACTCCAGCGACGGTACGTTGCGACTCCAGGCTCAACGCGAGGGCCTGTCCCCCATCGGGGATCCCGAGGAGCCCGCCGGCGGCCTGAAGCTTGCCCTGGAGGCGAGCAGCCGAGATCTGTTCGCCGGCCAGCACCGGGTAGGCCGTTCGTTGGCCGCGCAGCTGGAAGACGTCGGTCACTGCGCCCTGCACCAGATCATCGCTGGACACCGACTTCGTGGTGAATGCCTGCTCATCGATCAGCGGGTCGAGGTCGGTGCTCGCCGGGATGTCCTGCGTCGACACCACGACGGAAACCGTGGCGCCGCCAGTTTCTGCATTCTGCCTCACGTTCGTGACGTACAAGAAGACTGCGGCCGCAGCCGCAGCGGCGAGCAGCACCGTTCCCACCAGGGCCACGCTTCCTCGCTTCATCGCTCTACTCCTTTCCGTCTGTCGTCACCCGGTCAGCGCAACCGCGATGACGTTGCCGAACGTGCCTCCGCCGCCCGGTTCGAGGCCGTTCGTCGTGAACCCCTCCCACTGGGAGACCAGGCACCTGGAGTTGGAATCAGCCAGATATGGCGCACACAGCGCGACGCTGGTGGGGCTGCAGGAATGCCACGTGCCATTGCCGGAACCCCTGCACAGATCGATCAGCTTGAGCCACGCGAATCCGACGATGTAGTACTTGTCCGGTGCGCTGCAGCTGGGCGCGGGGCACAGATTCCCGTTGCTGTCGATCTGCTTGCTGGGATCGTTCACCGGGAACGCGTAGGGATGTCCCGTGGCGATGGCATTCTCGATGTCATTGTCGAGCGCCCCGCCGAAGAATCCGGAGTCTCGACAGGCATACGTTGGGGGTGGGTTGTTCATGACAAGCGCATTCGGGTAGCCGAACTCGAGCCAATTTCGGTACGAGGACTGACCAGCGTTGGAGCAGTGGGATGTGGGCGAGACGTTCCACTGGTCCAGGTTCATGAGGCCCCAAGCGGCGTTGCCGAGCTGGCCGTTGTCCCACCAGAACGCGCACTGGCTGACCCCAACGATGAGGCCTGGTCCGTCCGGGATGTTGCAACTACTGAGACGGTTCATGTTCAACATCAGGGGCGAGACGTTGTTCGAGCCGCCCGCCTTACCCCAGGTCGCGGTCGCGGTGGCCGAGGCGATCTTGGGTGAGCTCACTCCAACCACCTGTGAGAAGAAGAGCTGCTGCACGCCCTTGTAGTGCACGGTGACCTTGCCGCCAGCTGGCATGCAACTGGGTGTGTACAAGGGATCCGACACGCGCTGCGCATCGCTCACGTTCTCCGTCGCCAGGGTGTCAGCCTGGGTGTCGGCAGTGACCAGGCCCTCACCCTTCGCGCAGGAGAGTGCAGCGGCCAATGCCGCTGCGTCATTCGCGTTCCGGATAGCCCGGTACTTCAGGAACAGGAAGCCGCCGTCAACGGACAAGGAAAGCATGCCCAAGAGGGCGACGAGAAGGATCGCGACGATGACCGCGTTCGCACCGCGTTCCTCCCGAAGCCGGACCATCATTCGCATCGGAACACCCCCTTGATGGTCACGTCCCGGCTGAGATCTGGAAGGAGCGGGATCTGGATGGGGATGCTCTGGAGCCAACTCACGGTGACAGGCTTGCCTGGGTTCACGCCGCAATCGATGCTCGTACTACCCGCGATGGTCGCGGCCGGTGTTCCCGGCCCGATGGGGTAGCCGACAGCGGCCAGATTGACCCGGTCCGAGATCAGCGTGGCGGTGCAGGTACCGGCATCGGGCTGGCAATGGACGGCCGCATACCGAGCGCCTTCGCGCGCGGCCGAAATGTAGGTCACGAATCGGCTGAAGGCGAGGCCGAATGCTGTGATCCCGAACAGGATCACGATGAGCAGAGGGAGCAGCATGGCGAACTCCACCGCCACGGCGCCTTCCTCGCATCGGCGCGTCCGGATCAGACAAGAAGGCCTCTGCATTCCCAACTCCGTTGCTCGAACTTCGTTCGACTTTTGGCGGAGGACCGTCACCGGCCGCTCGCTCCTTGGTGAGCGAGCGGCCGGTGAGGCCGCTTGCGCCACTAACAGGTGCCGGACGGCGCGCCGCTCACGCAGTCAGCCGTGTCCGAGAGCCTGTTGTTGATGGCGTTCCCGAGCGCGAACGCGCCAACCACGAGCACGATGGCGATCAGCGAGACGAGCAGCGCGTACTCGGCTGCGACGCCGCCGCGCTCGCTCCCGGCCAGGTCCACCAGGCGATCGTGGAGGCGGACCCTGAAGTCGCCCCACCCGACCTTGGCGCTCACGTACGAACGAAGGAGCATTCGGTTGTCACCTCCTCCCCGACATGAGGTGGCCAGGAATCGGCCGGCGGAGGTCGTGATGCACCGGTCCCCGCTCTTCGATGTCCGAGCCACGCGACGGTCCATACCCGGACGACGTTAGGGGGAGGCGATGCGGAGGTTCCATCGGGACTTACTTCCAGGCGAGCCTACGCACTCCTACGTACACAGCCGAAGCGAAACTGAGCGCACCTACGGAAGAGCGGACGCGTTGGGAAGGCGGAGGACGCCCGCGAGGCCGTTCTGGCCAGGAAGCAACCCCGCCTGCACTGCCGCGGTGACCGCCGCCATGCGGCCGTTCGCTCCTAGCTTCCGATAGATGTTGTTCAGGTGGGTAGTCACCGTGCGCTCGGCTACGCCGAGTCGCCGGCCGATCTCTCGCGCCGTGAGCCCCTCTGCGGCGACGGCGAGGATCTGTACTTCTCGTGTGGTGAGAAGGGATGCGGTGCTCCGATGCCTGTCGAAGCCCTCGACGATGGTGCCCAGCGCGCCGCGAGGAAGTCCCTCGAGGACGATCTCACCGTAAGCTGCCCTACGGATGGCCTCGACGAATCGCTCGGGCGGGGAGTCCTTGTGGATGAACCCATCGGCCCCAACGAACAGCGCCCTAGAGATGGCCACCCTGTCCACATCGGTTCCCGTGACCAGGACGACGACTTGAGGGAACTCCTCCCGGATCGCACGGACCAGCCACAGCGCGTCGAATTCTCCGATGAGCTCCAACCCGGCCAGCGCAACGAGCTTTCCTCGAGACCGGAGCCGCCTGATCGCTTGGAGCCCATGGACCGCGTCGCCGGTCTCTGCCAAGACTTGCAGGCCGGACGCCGAAGAGATCAGAAGATCGAGCCCCGCCCGCACGACGTTGAACGGTTCTACGAGTACGACGCCGACCGTGCTCGAGGAATTCGGGGAAGCTGACTGCGCCCGCATCCTACCCCCTGAGGAAGACCGTCCATTGCTCCTGCTACTTGCCGTAGGCCGTTTGGCGGCCACCGTAGGGGGGAGCGGACTACGGATGCAATAGGCCTTCCGTCCAATGGTTTACGTAGAGAGAGTTACGTAGGTGGCCCGTCGCGCCTGGGACGGACCCAGGACCTCTTCCCGAGGGGCGATAGGCTCCGGCCGTGTGGGACCGGAAGCCGGTCGGATGGGACGTTGTGTTGTACGCCTCGGGGGCGGCCGTCGCCGGGTTCGCAGCCCTC
>DASPWN010000172.1:0-1969 GCA_035637835.1 Actinomycetota bacterium
GAGCACACACGCCCGGGAACCGCACCCGGGGTCCCGGTGTGAGCCGGGCCGGGGCGGGCCGAACCGGGCGGAGGGACAACCGGAAGGAGGAAGCACCGTGCCTGTCGTCACCAGGCGGGAGCTCCTCGAGGCGGGTATCCATTTCGGACACCAGACCAGGCGCTGGAACCCGAAGATGGGCCGGTACCTGTACGGGGAGCGTTCGGGCATCTACATCATCGACCTCGAGAAGTCCCTGGACGGTCTGGAGGAGACATACCGCTTCGTCCGCGACCTTGGTCGCCGAGGGGGCATCGTCCTGTTCGTGGGGACGAAGAAGCAGGCCCAGGAGGTCGTGGCGAGTGAGGCCGGCCGGGTCGGCATGCCCTTCGTCAACACCCGGTGGCTGGGGGGCATGCTGACGAACTTCCAGACCGTGTCCCGGCGGCTCCTTCGCCTCCGGGAGCTGCGCGAGATGGAGCGAAGCGGCGCGTTCGAGTTCCTCCCCAAGAAGGAGGTCCTGAAGCTTCGACACGAGAAGGAGAAGCTCGAGCGGAACCTCGGCGGCATGCAGAACCTTGAGCGCCTTCCCGACGCGGTCTATGTCATCGACACCAAGAAGGAGCACATCGCGGTGGCCGAGGCCCGCAAGCTGGGGATCCCGGTCATCGCCATCGTAGACACGAACGCCGACCCCGACGAAGTCGACTACGTGATCCCGGGCAACGACGACGCCATCCGCTCGGTCGCCCTGGTCACCCGGATCATCGCCGACGCCCTGGAGGAGGGGCGCCGCGAGGGCCGCCAGGCGCTGGTCACGAGGAAGGACGAGCCGGAGTTCCAGCCCGAGCCCGACGACGGCCGGAGGGAAACCGCCGAGCCCGCCGCAACCATGGCCACGGACGGTGAGCCGGGCATCGCCAATGAGAAGCCCGAGGCGAGCCCGGAGCAGAGTGCCGAGGAGAGCGTATGAGCGACATCAGCGCAGAAGAGGTGAAGCGGCTCCGGCAACGGACCGGCGCCGGGATGATGGACAGCAAGAAGGCCCTCCAGGAAGCCGGCGGCGACATGGACCGCGCGGTCGAGATCCTCCGGGAGCGGGGCCTGGCCTCGGCCCAGAAGCGAGCCGGCCGGTCCGCAACGCAGGGCGTCATCGACGCCTACATCCATCACAACAACACGGTCGGAGTCTTGGTCGAGGTGAACTGCGAGACCGACTTCGTGGCCAAGACCGAGGAGTTCCGCCGGCTGGCCCGGAACGTTGCCCTGCACATCGCGAGCGCAATGCCCCAGTGGGTGACCCGGGAGGAGGTCCCCGAGGAGATCTTGGAAACCGAGCGGCGGATCTACGAGGCGGAGGCGCGCCAGAAGGGCAAGCCCGACAACGCGCTGGACCGCATCGTGGAGGGCAAGCTCCAGGGGTTCTTCAAGACCACCGTCCTGCTTGACCAGCCGTTCGTCAAGGAGCCGGAGAAGACCATCCAGCAGCTGATCGACGAGGTCTCGGCCAAGGTCGGAGAGAAGGTTGCCGTGCGACGGTTCGTCCGGTACAAGCTGGGCGAGGACCTGGAGTAGCGGGATGGGTGTTGGCGACCAGCGGCCGGCCGAGGGTGAGGCGTCGCGGCCCGTCTATCACCGGGTCTTGCTGAAGCTCTCCGGCGACGCTTTCTCCCCGCCCGACACCGGCTATGGCATCTCCACCGACTCCACCGCCCTCCTGGCCCATGAGCTCCGCGACGTGGTGGACCTCGGGGTGCAGGTCGCCGTCGTCGTCGGCGGGGGCAACATCTGGCGGGGGCGGGACGCGCCGAGCATCGACCGGGCCCGAGCCGACTATATGGGCATGCTGGCCACGGTCATGAACGCGCTCGCGCTTCAGGACGGCCTGGAGAAGATGCGCGTAACCACCCGGGTGCAGACCGCGATTCACATGGCGCAGGTGGCCGAGCCGTACATCCCGCTCCGGGCGGTCCGGCACCTGGAGAAGGGC
>DASPWN010000173.1:0-8782 GCA_035637835.1 Actinomycetota bacterium
ACTTTCCTCGATGGCTTCGGGACACAGCTGGGGGTTGACGGTGTCTGCTGAGGACAGCACTCTGGAGAGGTGAAGGTCGTCGCCAACCCTGAGGTCGTCGAGTTCGTCAGGGAACGCGGCGGCTGCCTGTTCGTCTGGACCGACCGGTTGGCCTCCTCCCAGAACGTGGCGTACATCGAGGCTTCCACGCAATCCCCAGGGGCGGATCACGAGTTCCGTCGCCTTTTGGGCGGAGGATTCGAGCTCCTGATCGACGCCGGGGGAGCCGACCTGCCGGACGAGCTGCATCTCGACGTCAAGGGGTGGCCTACGAAGCGGATCCGAGCCTATTGGAACGGCCAGAACTACCTGCACGACCACACCCTGCCACAAGGTTAGGCACGGTCCTGATCGCGGCTTGGCTCGGCCGTCCGCCGTCAGGACCGGATGCGCTCGCCCTTCGGGTCGTAGAGAGGCTCCCGGGCAATCTCGGCATCCACGCGCTCTCCGAACACCTCGACCGCGAGCGAGGGGCCTGCCGATGCGAGGTGGGTCGGCAGGTAGGCGAACGCGATGCTCTTGCCGACGGTGTATCCAACGCCGCCCGATGTGACGCGGCCGACGACCTCCCCCTCGGCGAACACGGGCTCGTTGCCAAGAGCCACGGACCGGGGGTCGGCCAGCACGAGGCAGGAGAGTCGTTTGTTGGGGCCCTGCGCTGCGATCAGCCGCAACGCATCCCGGCCGGTGAACTCGCCCTTGTCCATATTCACGGCGAACCCCAGCCCCGCCTCCAGCGGGGTCTCTTCCGGCGTGATGTCGGCGCCCCATGCCCGGTAGCCCTTTTCCAACCGGAGAGAGTCGATGGCCCGGTATCCCGCCGGGACGAGGCCGAACGGCCGCCCCGCCTCGAGCACCACGTCCCACAGCCTGAGAGCGAACTCGGTCGGTGGGTACAGCTCCCAGCCAAGCTCACCGACGTAGGTCACCCGAAGCGCGAGGCACGGTACGTCGCCGACCACGAGGTCTCGCTGGCTCATGTATGGGAAGCCTTGGTTGGACAAGTCGGCCGGCGTCGCCGAGGAGAGGATGTCCCGCGCCCTCGGTCCCCACAGGGCCAGGCAGGCCAGGCTCGACGTGACGTCCCGAACGTCCACGTCATCCTCCGGCCTTGCCTCCCCCCGGATCCACGCCAGGTCGTGAGGGCCGAAGGCCGTGCCGGTGATCAGCAGGTACCGTTCGGGGTCCAGGCGCGTCGCCGTAAGGTCACATTGGATCCCACCGCGGTCGTTCAACAGCTGTGTGTACACGACCCGACCTGACGAGACGTCCACGTCGTTCGCGCAGATTCGCTGAAGGAACTGGCACGCGTCCGGGCCGGTGACCTCGATCTTGGCGAAGCTCGTCTCGTCGAACAGGCCGGCCCGCTCCCTGGTGGCCAGGTGCTCGGCGGGGATGGCGGTCGACCAGTGCCGGCCGGCCCAGCCCCGAGGGCGGAGCTCCTCGAACCGCTCGTCCTCGTTGGTCCGGAACCAGTTCGGACGCTCCCACCCGGCCTTCTCGCCGAACTCGGCGCCCAGGCCGGCCAGGCGGGGGTAGGTCGGCGCCATCTTCAGCGGGCGACCCGCCCGTCGCTCCTCACCCGGGTAGTGGATGTCGTAGTAGGTGGCGTAGACCTCGAACGCCCGGTCCTTGGCGTAGGTCCGGCTGCGGTAGTGCCGCCCGAACCGACGGAGGTCCATCTTCCACACGTCGAGCTCGGGGCGGCCGCTGGCGATCCACTCCGCCACCACCTTTCCGACGCCGCCCGCGCCCGCGATGCCATGCGCGCAGAACCCGGCGGCGACGAAGAAGCCTCCGACGTCCGACTCCCCGAGGACGAATTCGCCGTCCGGGGTGAAGGCCTCCGGGCCGTTGATCATCCTCACGACGCCGGCGGACTGCATGGCGGGGATCACCCCGAAGCATCCCTCGGCGAGTGGCTCGAACCGCGGCCAGTCTGCAGGCAGGAGCTCGTTGTTGAAGCCGGCCGGTGGACCCTTCTCGTCCCAGGCCCACGGCGCCGGGCTGCGCTCGTAGCCCCCGGCCACAAGGCCTCCGCCGGCCTCGGCGCGGAAGTACACGAGGCGATCGGGGTCGCGGAGCGTGGGAAGGCCCGCATGGACGCCGTCGACGGGCTCGGTCAACAGGTATTGGTGGGCGAACGGCACCACCGGCACCTCCACGCCGGCCATCCGCCCGAGCTGGTTGGCGAAGATCCCGCCGGCGTCAACCACGACGTCCGTGCTGATGGGGTCCCGCCCCTCGAACGACACGCCGCGCACCCGGCCATCGCGCACGTCCATGCCGGTGACCCGGGCGTCGGTGAGGATCCGGCACCCCCGCCGTCTGGCCCCCTCGGCCAGGGCCATGGTCAGGCCGCTCGGGTCCACGTAACCGTCCGTGGGAAGGTACGCCGCGCCCTGCACGTCCCTCGGATCGAACAGCGGGAAGCGGTCCAGCGCCTCCTCGGTCGAGACGACCTCCAGCGGAAGCCCGAAGGTCCGCCCCCAACCCGCAAGGCGCTGAAGCTCCTCGATTCGCTCACCCGAGGAGGCCAGGCGGAGCGATCCCACCTCGTGCCACCCGGGGTCGACGCCGGTCTCCGCCTGCAGCCGCCGGTACAGCTCGACCGAGTACATCATCATCCGGGTCAGTGAGACGCTCGACCGGAGCTGGCCGACCAGGCCCGCGGAGTGGAACGTCGAGCCGGAGGTCAGGTCGGAACGTTCCGCCAGCACGACGTCGGCCCAGCCAAGATCCGTCAGGTGATAGGCGATGCTGGCGCCCGCCACACCGCCTCCGACGATGACCGCTTGCGCCTCGTCCACGTCGCTCGGATCCCTCCGCTCAGTTCCCTATCGCTCACATGCCCGTCGCCGCGTCCTCGAGCCAGCCGGTGAACCGGGCATCGCCGGCGCTCTCCAGGCACCTGGCGAAGTGACGTCCCGCATAGTCGACGTAATCGAAGTCCAAGGTGGACAAACCCTGCTGCACGACGCCCCACATCGCCTCGCGGAAGTCCGACATGACCCGCATGAGCTTCAATCGGGCCACGTCGGCAGAGGTGACCCGGCCGAAGTACAGCTCGAGGAGCAATATCTGGGCTTCCTCGCTCATGCCGTTGTTAATGGAGAGGTTCCCCAAATCGAAGAACAGGTCACCAATCCCCGCGTACTCGTAGTCCACGATCAAGACCCGTCCCTGCTTCACCAGGAAGTTGGCGTTCAACAGGTCGTTGTGGCACGGGCGGGGAGGGACCAGAGCCCGGCCAAAGGCTCGCTCGATCCGGTCGGCGAACGCCAGCGCGGATCCGTACTCGTGGGGCACCCGCACGCCGTGCTTCTCAGCCACCGTGCGGTAGTCGCGGACGACACCGAACGCGTCGAACGTGGACGTGATGTGGCCCATCGCGTGGATGGCCTTCACCGATCGCACCACCTCCTCCAGGACCTCACGCCGTTCGAGGTCCTCCGGCGGCAGCGGATCGGCGTCCACGAACCTGGTGACCAAGGCACGAAGCTCGGGTAGGTACTCCACGACCTCAGGGGCCACGCCGGCGTTAGCCGCGGCCGTCGCCGCCTGGTGCTCCGCCGCCCGATCGATCCCGAGGAGCTCGCTGTCCTTCCCGAACAGCCGCACGACGAAAGACTGGCCTCCGATGTCGACGCGGAAGTTCCTGTTGGTGATGCCGCCGCCGAGCGGGGCGACTTCCGGCTCGAGGCCGGACCAGGCTGGCACCGCGGCCACGACCGAGGCAAGGTCGGGGTCGAGGGCCTGTGCCACGGCGCGAAGGCTACTCCCATAGGCTAGGCCGGGCGACCCGGCGGAAGGCACCGACGTGCGTATGTCAGGCAGGGCCCTCGTGGTTGGCGCCACCGGCATGGTGCTGCTGGCGTTCGGGTCGTCACTCGGCCCCACCATCGCCCACGCTCAGGCTGCTCCCACCCTGAAGGTCGATCCGTCGTCAAGCGGCGTAGGGACCACCGTGCAGATCGCTGGCCGAGGGTTCTGCGGGAGCCCGGCGTGCTCCTCGGTCCAGGTCTCCTTCGCCGGCATCGTCGTTGCCGATGGCATCGGCGTCGGGACCGACGGCGGCTTCGCCCTGAGCGTGACGGTGCCCGGTGGGATCCCGCCGGGCGAGAAGGCGGTGGCCGCCACCCAGACCAACGCTTCAGGGCAGCAGCGCGTGGCCATCACGACGTTCCAGCTGACGCTGGGCGGAGCTACGGCCACTCCCACGAGCACCGCAACTCCCACGGCGACGGGTTCGCCAACGACGCCCACATCTTCGGCGACGACCGTGGTCGCGTCGCCGGCTACCGGTGGCGGCGGGAGCTCCACCGGATTGACCCTGGCCATGGTGGTTGCGGCGGGGGTGTTCCTGACGGCCCTGCTGGGCATGGCCTACGTGCTGTGGCGGTCTCGGGCGATTCCGGCGCTACCCCCATCTCCGGTGGGCCCGATCGCCCCGCAAGACGAAGCGGCAGCCGACATCCCCCATGGTCGCGCCGAGGGCGAGCCACCGGTGCCGAGCTCGCAGCCGCCGGTGCCCAACTCGGAGCCGCCGGTGCCCAACTCGGAGCCGCCGGTGCCCGACCCGGAGCCCCCGGTGCAAAGCTCGGAGCCCTCGGAGCTCTCCCCGCCGTCGGAAGGCTCGGGTGAAGGGCAAACGGCGGGTTGACAAGGGACGATGCGTCCCTACACTGAGGGGACCATGACCGCCGGAACGAGGTCTCGGGAACCGCAAGCTCTCGTACTTATTCGCTAGGCGCGGGGCCGGGCCCACCGGGCCTCTCCCGCGCCGACACCCTCCGCCAAGCGGGGGGTTTTTTCTACCCCGAGAACGACCGATGGAACCAGGAGCCCGTTTTCCCAGGAAGGCTGAGAGGACCGAGGGAGGAGAGGACGAGATGCGATACGAATTCGAGCGAGGTGGCCGCACGGTGGCCAGCGTGCTGTGGGAAGGGCCGGCCCAGGTGAGCATCGACGTAACCGATCCGGCCGACCGGCCGCAATTCGACCGGTTCTTCGGCTCGGAGGTGACATACCTGTCGGCAGGGTTCGATTTCGGCGGGGCCGAGGACGAGCTGACCTCGCACCGCCGGGACTGGACGCCGTGGGAGTTCGAGCGCTCGTGCCGCAACCTGGCCCACCGGCTGGGGTGCACGGTGCGGCGGGTGCAGACCGGGCCGGTCGAGGCTCGGCCGGGGGAGGTGGCGGCTCGATGAAGGTCAGTGGGGCCCAGGCGCTGTTCAAGGCCCTCGAGGGCGAGGGCGTGGACGTCGTCTTCGGCATCCCCGGCGGAGCCATCCTTCCCGCGTACGATCCACTGCTCGACTCGTCCATCCGCCACATCCTGAACCGGCACGAACAGGGAGCCGGCCACGCCGCAGAGGGTTACGCCTGGGCTACGGGCAAGGTCGGCGTGTGCATGGCCACCTCCGGGCCTGGAGGCTGCAACCTGGTGACGGCGCTCGCCGACGCGAAGATGGACTCGGTGCCGGTGGTGGCGATCACCGGCCAGGTGCCGACCCCGGTGGTGGGGAACGACGCGTTCCAGGAGGCCGACATCACCGGGATCACCATGCCGGTGACCAAGCACAACTTCCTGGTTACCCACGCGGCCGCCGTCGCGGAGACGATCCGCGAGGCCTTCCATATCGCCCGCACGGGACGGCCCGGGCCCGTGCTCGTGGACATCCCCAAGGATGTCCTGCTCCAGGAGGCCTCGTGGAGGTGGCCGGAGCACGTGGATCTCCCCGGCTACAAGCCGAACACGAAGGGCAACCTGAAGCAGGTTCGGGAGGCGGTGCGGCTGATCCTGGAGGCCGAGCGCCCGGTCCTGTACGTGGGCGGCGGTGTGATCAAGGCCGACGCGACCAAGGAGCTGTTCGATCTGGCCACCGAGGGCAAGCTCCCGGTCGTGACCACGCTCATGGCCCGCGGGTCCTTCCCCGACACCCACGAGCTGGCTCTGGGGATGCCGGGGATGCACGGTGGCTATACGGCGGTCACGTCGATGCAGCGTGCCGACCTGCTTGTCGCGCTGGGCGCCCGATTCGACGACCGAGTCACCGGGCAACTCGCGTCCTTCGCCCCGCACGCCAAGGTCGTCCATGCCGACATCGACCCCGCGGAGATCGGGAAGAATCGTGCGGCGGACGTCCCCATCGTGGGCGATGCCAAGGACGTGATCGCCAAGATGGTGGCGGAGCTTCGCCTGCGACAGGAGGAGGCCGGCGGGCCACCCGACCGCTCCGAATGGCTGTCGACCCTGCAGGGGTGGCAGGCCCGGTATCCGTACCACTACGACCAACCCGAGGACGGGCCGCTGAAGCCGCAGTTCGCGATCCAGCGCCTCTACGAGCTGACGAAGGGCGATGCCATCGTGGTGGCGGGCGTGGGCCAGCATCAGATGTGGGCGTCGCAGTTCTGGAAGTTCACCGAACCGCGGACGTGGGTCAACTCCGGTGGACTGGGGACCATGGGGTTCGCCGTCCCGGCGGCGCTCGGGGCCAAGACCGGCCGGCCGGACCGGCGCGTCATCGCCATCGACGGCGACGGCTGTTTCCAGATGACGGCCCAGGAGCTCGCTACCTCCACGACCGAGAAGATTCCGTTCGTCACGGCGATCATCAACAACGCGTACCTGGGGATGGTCCGCCAGTGGCAGGAGCTCTTCTACAACGAGCGTTACTCGCAGGTGTACCTGTCGCACGACACACCCGACTACGTGAAGCTGGCCGAGGCATACGGCGCCGTCGGCCTTCGAGCCGAGCATCCCGACGACGTCGACGCGGTGATCGAGAAGGCGCTGTCGATCGAGGACCGAAGCGTGGTGATCGACTTCAGGTGCGATCCGAAGGAGATGTGCTTTCCCATGGTCGCCGCGGGCAGCTCGAACGACGATATCGTCCTCGGCCCCGGCGGCGTTCGGCCGACCGAGGATCCGGCGGAGGCCCCGATCGCATGAGCCTGCACACCATGTCGGTCCTCGTGGAGGACAAGCCCGGCGTGCTGACCCGGGTGGCAGGCCTGTTCGCCGCGCGGGGGTTCAACATCGATTCGCTGGCGGTGGGCCCCACCGAGGAGCCCGGACTTTCGCGGATGACCATCGTGGTCGACGTGGAGAAGAAGCCGCTCGAGCAGGTCACGAAGCAGCTGAACCGGCTGATCAACGTGATCAAGGTCCTGGAGCACGAATCGGGCGATGCAGTGGAGCGAGAGCTCGCGCTGATCAAGGTCCGGGCCGAGGGCGACGCCCGGGCCCGGGTCCTGGAGATCTGCGGGGTATTCAGGGTCCGGGTCCTCGACGTCACGCACAAGACGCTGACCATCGAGGGGACGGGCCCCCCGGACAAGCTCGAGGCCCTGACCGAGCTCCTCTCGGACTTCGGCATCGTTGAGCTGGCCCGGACGGGTCGGGTGGCCCTGGCCCGGGGCGACCGGGGCATCCGCGAGCGGGTGCAGCGCCGGCTCGCCGCCGGGGCGGAGGACGCCGCGGAGTGGACCGGCGGAAGCGTGTGAGCGAAACGGTCTCTGGCGAGGCCGGATGGGGTGAAGGAGGCGGGCCATGGCCACGATCTACTACGAGAAGGATGCCGACCGCTCGGCTCTCGAGGGCCAGCGCGTCGCGGTCCTGGGGTTCGGCAGCCAGGGACACGCGCACGCCCTGAACCTCAAGGACTCCGGGCACGACGTCCGGGTTGGCCTCCGGGAAGGCTCGACGTCGTGGCCCGCGGCCGAGGCGGCCGGCCTCCACGTGCTCCAGACGGCCCAGGCGGTCAGAGAGGCCGATGTGGCCATGGTCCTGCTCCCCGACACGGCGCAGGCCGCCTCCTACGAATCGGAGATCGGCCCGAACCTGGAACCGGGCAACATGCTGATGTTCGCCCACGGGTTCAACGTCCACTTCGGACGGATCCGACCGCCGGACGGGGTGGACGTCACGATGATCGCGCCCAAGGGTCCCGGCCATCTTCTCCGGCGGACGTATGAGCAGGGCATCGGGACGCCCGCGTTGGTTGCCGTGCACCAGGACGCCACCGGAAAGGCCCTCCAGCGCGCGCTGGCGTACGCGGCGGGGATCGGCGTGGCCCGGGCAGGTGTGATCGAGACGAGCTTCAAGGAGGAGACCGAGACCGACCTGTTCGGCGAGCAGGTCGTGCTGTGCGGCGGGGTCACCGAGCTGGTCCGGTCGGGGTTCGAGACGCTGGTGCGCGCGGGGTACCAACCCGAGATCGCGTACTTCGAGTGCCTCCACGAGCTGAAGCTGATCGTGGACCTGATGTACGAGGGCGGCATGAGCTGGATGCGGTACTCGATCTCCGACACGGCCGAGTACGGCGACTACACGCGGGGCCCGCGAGTGATCGACGACGAGGTGCGCGCGGAGATGCAGCGGATCCTGGACGAGATCCAGAGCGGGGAATTCGCCAAGGAGTGGATCACCGAGGCCGAGAACGGCTTCCCGAACTTCCGCCGGCTCCGGAGCCAGGCCCGGACGTCCCGTGTCGAGGACGTCGGTCGCGAGCTTCGCCGGATGATGCCGTGGCTGGAGTCGGAGAAGAAGGTGGTGCCCGATGCCTGACGACGTAGTACGCATCTTCGATACCACCCTCCGCGACGGCGAGCAGGCCCCCGGGATCGCGCTCACCAGGCCCGAGAAGGTCGAGATCGCGGAGCAGCTGGCCCGCCTCGAGGTCGACATCATCGAGGCGGGCTTTCCCGTCTCGTCGGAGGGCGAGTTCGAGGCCGTCCG
>DASPWN010000174.1:0-3129 GCA_035637835.1 Actinomycetota bacterium
GATCACCATTGCCGGCCGGTTCGCCACGACCTGCACGGTCACGACACCATCGGCGAGCGCGTCGTCCTCGAACTCGACCGAGCCGGCCGGGCCGGTCGGCTGCTCCTCGCCGCTCAGGGTGGGCGGGGCCGCGGGCTCCCCCGCGAATGCGATGGTCGGATATCTGCCCTGCGCCAGCAGATCCGATTGGAGGAAGAACCCCGCCCGCTGGTAGAGATTGGATCGGTTCGCTGTGATGGCGGGGGGCACGGTGTCCACGACATCCACGTAGCCGCTCGTCTGCACCTCCCACAGCGCGGCTCCGCCGTCCTGTTCGATCAGGCTCGCGGGCACGGGTGGCTGCCGGCCGGAAGGCAGGATCACGTACCGGACGTTGAACAGGTCGTACTGCGCCGGGTTCGCGTCATCGAAGTTGGCTTCGAAGTCCGAGGCAAGCGACGTGGTCCGCAGCGAGAACCCGATGCTGTCGACCTGGTAGCCGAGCAAGGCTTGGCACCCCGCCACCAACCCCTCCATGTAGGCCTGGCACGAATCGGCCCACACCCCCGCATACACGCGGCCGGGGCCGCGCGCCTGCGCCTCCTGGACGAGCGAACGGATGACGGCACCGCGGCCCGCGTCAACCGTTCGCTGCTGCCGGATCAACTCACCGCTCTGCCGGTCGAACGCTCCCCATCGCTCGGCCCCGACGGGGGCGAAGACCCCCAACCCCAGCAAAACGACGACGGTTGCCGGGGCGAGACGCGCCACATGCGGCATCAGGCGGCGCATCGCGCCCAGTGCCGTGAGCCCGAGCCAAGCAGCGCCGACCCCAGCCAGGAGGATGCCGGCCATGTGGACCCCCATGATGTATCGGTGGAGCAAGAGATCGCTGCTTCCCGGCAGGAGCTTGAGCGCAGGACCCAGGGTCGGCCGCCCGAAGAACAGCAGCAAGCTGAGCAGCATGACGCCCAGCAGCGCGCGCGCTCGTTCGTCGCGTCTGAACCGCGAGATGCATACGACCGTTCCGACGCCGACGAGCACGCTGATCACCGGGATCGTCCGAGTCCCATCGAAGAGCTGCCCGGTGAACAGCCAGGCGAGCACCCTCCGGGCGCCGAATGAGTCGAACCAATATTTCCCCCGAAGGTACTGGCTCTGGCTCGTCCACCGGCTGTCCAGGAGGAGCGGGACCACGACCCACGAGATGATCAGCACAGCGCCGAAGCCGACGAGGGCCGCTCGCCCCAACCGCTTGCGGAATTCCCCCGGCCTGATCAGCACCCACACACCGAGGACAAGAAATGCAAGGTACCCGCTCAGGAAGTGGAAGGCGGCGGTGAGTCCCACAACGAGTGCGGCGACCGCGTATCGGGTGGGCTTGCTCTGGCTCACCGCCCGCCACGAGAACCCCCACGCCAGCGGCATCAGCCACATGGCCCATAGCTGCGACCACATCCCGTATCCCCGCCAGGCGTAGCTGCCCAACTCGTAGCCATACCCGGGGGTGCTGGCAAGGAGCGGCGAGACAAGTGCCGCCGCGGCCGCAACCCACCGCTCCCACCCGAGGAGCCGAGCTCCAAAGTACACGCTGATCGGCCACGTTGCGAGCAGGACGTAGAGCATGATTGAGAAAGCCCAGTCCGCCCCGGTGCCCAGTGCCAGGACCGCGGTCAGGGTGTGCGGCAGGCTCTGGTAATGGTGGAACAGCGACGATCCCAGCCCGAGATACGGGTACCAGCCGTCGAACGGGAGGTGCCCATCGCGGATCCGGTCGAGGGCCCACCGGACCATCGACAGATGAACCGACGCATCGTTCGGGTACAGGACGGGGAGGATCTCGGCCCGCAGGAGCCATAGGTTGAAACCGACCGCGATCGCCACGATGCTCAGGGGTGCCCACGTCCGGGCCTGGCCCTCCTCGGGAAGCTCGAAGCGGATGTTGAGACGACTGCGGACACGGGCCGGCCACGGCTCAGCACGTCGGGATCCAACGACGAATCCCTCGCGCTCCGCCTCGCGGATGGGGACCGCGAACCGCTTTGTCTCGTCCACCACTTGATAATCGCACAGCGTCAACACCTGCTTGAGGAAGGGACGATGCTCTGTCGCGCGATTTGCGGGCCGTGCCCACCCACCGGGGGAGGCCGTCCGCCTATCTCGAATCCCGCAAGAGAGGGATAGACGCTGCGGCCCCGGAGTGAGACACCGGTCCAGATGGAAAGGCACGGGGTTGTGGGGCAGACCACGCCTGACAAGGTGATCAGGGTGGGCGTCGCGGAGGACCATCCGCTGGCGCGCGAGGGCCTCGTGCAGCTCCTGGAGTCAGCGGAGGACATCGTGATCGTGGGCGAGGCGGCCGACGGCGAGGAGGCGCTGAAGCTCGCCGACTCCGTTACCGGCGAGCCGGACATCTTTCTCGTCGATATCCGTCTGCCAGGCATCGATGGGCTCGAGGTCACGCGAAGGCTGAAAGACGAGCATCCCGACGTCCGCGTCATCATCCTCACCGCAAACGAGGACCCGGCGTACGCGACCGAGGCGATGAAGGCGGGGGCGAAGGCCTATGTCCTGAAGTCCGCCGAGGGCGAAGAAGTGCTCGATACCGTGCGGATGGTCGCTCACGGCCACGCGGTACTCGACCGCCGCGCGTGGAAAGCCCTGGGCGAGCAAGGACGGTCGCGGGGCGAGCAGTTTGGATTCACCGCGCGAGAGATGGACGTGCTGCGCCTGTTGGGAAAGGGCTACCGCAATCGCGAGATCGCCGAGTCGCTCGGGATCTCACCGACCACGGTGAAGACCCACGTCGCTCGGATCTTCAGGCGGCTCGAGGTGAACGACCGAACCGACGCGGTGGTCACGGCCTTTCGGCTGGGAATCATCGAGTAGGCGGCTGCCCAGGGGGTAGGGGGCCTCAGCTCCCAGGAGCAGGTCTCGACTCGTGCTTCTCCGCCTTCAGCAGGCCGTGATGGCTCTGGTGAATCACCGACACCATCGGCTTCCCACAGTCGCTGTGGGCAGCCTCGACGATCATCGTCGCATCCCCCGTCACCGCCACCGTGCTCACGTAGTCCCCGTGGGTCCAGTTGCCCTGGAGTCCCGAGACGTTGGTGAGACTGCAACCGGAGCCGTGGAACCGATCGATCGGCC
>DASPWN010000175.1:0-3503 GCA_035637835.1 Actinomycetota bacterium
CGACTACGTGGTGAACGCGATGCTCGCGGTGGCCGCCCATCCGCCGGAGCCGGCCACGCCGGCCTACTACCACGTGAGCTCGGGAAGCCGGAACCCGCTCCAATATCTCGGTCTGTACGAGCTGGTGAAGGAGTACTTCGAGGCGCACCCCCTCCCCGAGCGTGGACGGGGAACGATCAAGGTGCCCGAGTGGAGGTTCCCGGGGAACCTTCGGGTCGAGCGACGGCTGAAGGCCGCCGAGCGCGCGGTGAGATACGCCGACACTCTCGTGTCGCACCTGCCGAAGTCCAAGCGGATGCGTGATCTGGTCGGCCGGGTGGACCGGGACAAGGGCCGCGTCGAGTTCATCCGCCGATACGCCGACCTGTACGGGGCCTACACCGAGGCCGAGGTCATCTACACCGACGACCGGACGCTGGAGCTGTTCCGTTCCCTTTCCGAGGATGATCGAGAGCGGTTCCCGTTCGATGCCACGGCCCTCAACTGGCACCACTATCTGGTCGACGTGCACTGCCCGGCGGTCACGATCGGCCTGCGGGCGCTGTCCACCGCACGGGTCAAGCCCAAGGTCCAGATCCGCGAGCGCGAGCAGCTCGTGCTGGCTCTGTTCGACATGGAGGGCACGCTCCTCCCCTCGAACGTGGTGGAGTCCTACGTGTGGGCCCGCATGGCCGACCTGCCCCTCGAGCAGTGGCCCGAGGAGCTGTTCTCGGTGTTCTCCCGGATCCCCTCGTACCTGATGGCGGACCGCCGCGACCGGGGCGAGTTCCTGCGGACCTTTTTCCGGAGGTTCGAGGATGCATCCGTCGAGCGGGTGGACCAGCTGATCGACGACGTGGTGACGGAGTTCATGCTCCAGAAGCTGTCCGCTGCGGCGGTGAGACGGATCCGGGAGCACCGCGCGGCCGGGCACCGAACGATCCTGATCACCGCAGCCGCCGAGCCGTTCGTCCGCCCGTTGGCCCCGCTGTTCGACATGGTGATCGCGGCAAAGCTCGCCGTGGAGGACGGGCGGTACACCGGCTACCTGGCCGAGCCGCCACTCGTCGGCGAAGCTCGTGCGGCATGGCTGCGCCGGTACGCGGAGACGGAGGGGGCGGACCTGAAAGCCTCGTACGCCTACGCCGACAGCCACTCCGATCTGGCGCTCCTTCGGGCCGTGGGGAATCCGGTCGTCGTCTCGCCCGACGCCGCGCTGCTGCGGGTGGCCCGGCGCAGGCGATGGCCGATCGAGGAGTGGGAGATGTCGGGAGGCATGCCCAGGGTGCGATTCCCCAAGCCGGCGGTGCGGTGATGGTGAGGGCGGTGACCGAGGCGGCATGACCATCCAGGCCCTCGAACTGTTCCGATCGGCCCCCCGCTACCTCACGGCGAGGGCTGTGGGGCAACGGATCCCGGGCCTGGTGTCCGGGCCGCTCGCACCGCTTCGGTTCGTAAACAAGCGAGACCCGGAGCTGCCCGGGCCGGGCTGGGCAAGGGTCCGGCCGCTCCTGTCCGGCATCTGTGGCTCGGACCTCGCCACCATCTCGGGGCAGTCGAGCTTCTACTTCTCGCCCCTGGTGTCGATGCCCTTCGTCCCGGGCCACGAGGTCGTGGGAGAGCTCCTGGACGCTGTGGACGGCCTGGCGGCCGGGGACCGCGTCACACTGGAGCCGGTCCTGTCCTGCGCCGCCCGCGGCATCGAGCCGATGTGCGCGTCCTGCACGGAGGGGCGGTTCGGCCGGTGCGACCGGGTCACGACGGGGCACGTCTCGCCGGGACTGCAGACCGGGTTCTGCGCCGATACCGGCGGAGGGTGGAGCCGCATGTTCGTGGCCCATCGCTCGCAGCTGCACCCGGTGCCCGAGGGCCTGTCCGACCGGCGGGCGGTGCTGGTCGAACCGCTCGCATGCGCGGTCCACTGCGCGTTCCGCGCGAGCGTGCGGGCGAACGCCGACGTGCTGGTGATCGGGGCGGGTACGGTCGGGATCCTCACGCTGGTCGCCCTGAAGGAGCTGACCCGCGCGGGGAGCGTGGTGGTCGTTGCCAAGCACCGACGACAGCGCGAGTGGGCGGAGTCCTTCGGCGCGACCGACGTCGTGTCGCCCGGCGAGGCGATCAACGAGGTCCGCCGCTCCACCAGGGCGTTGAAGCTGAAACCGGAGCGGGGGAGCCCCTTCCTCCTGGGTGGGGTGGACGTCGCGATCGACTGCGTTGGATCCAAGGCGTCGCTCGACCTCGCGCTTCGCACGACTCGGGCCGGCGGCCGCGTCGTCCTTGCCGGCATCCCGGTGGCGGGGGTGGACCTCACGCCGCTGTGGTTCCGGGAGCTCGAGCTGGTGGGGGCATACACCGGTGGCATCGAGGAGCGAGGGCGCCGGTCCGGAAAATCGCGTGAGAAGGGATCATCGAACGCCGACGGGACCTCGGCATTCGACATCGCCACTCGGATCGCCACCGAGACGCCCCTCGACGGGATCGTGGGAGCGACGTATCCGCTGCGGCGGTGGCGGTCCGCCATCGACCATGCGATCGGGGCCGGGCGGCTTGGGACGTTGAAGGTCGCGTTCGACCTGCGAGCTGATTAGGGAGGAACGTATGGGCAGACCGGGGTTCGTGCTGGAGGTGGACGAGCGGACGCCGCCGCTCCTGGTCCACGAGGGCGAGGGGTTCCGGCTCCAGAAGTTCCCGTTGGGGTCGAGGGTGATCTATCCCCCGGACGCGCTTCCCGGGATCAAGGACGTGCGGGGGGCGATCCGCCGCGCCCTGGCCGAGCCGCACGACTCCGAGCCGCTCGAGGCGCTGCTGAAGCCGGGCATGAAGCTCACGATCGCGTTCGACGACATCTCGATCCCACTGCCGCCGATGCAGGAGCCCGACGTGCGCCAGCTGGTCCTGGAGGAGGTCATCGAGCTCGCGGCCCGCAAGGGGGTCGAGGACCTCAAGCTGATCGTGGCCAACTCGCTCCATCGCCGGATGACCGGCGACGAGATCAAGCACGCGGTTGGGGAGCGCGTGTTCCGCTCGTTCTACCCGCGGGACCTGACGAACCACGACGCCGAGGACCACGCCAACCTCACGTACGTCGGCACCACCGAGAAGGGCGAGGACGTCGAGATCAACAAGCGGGCCGCCGAGTCCGACCTCATCGTGTACGTCAACATCAACCTGGTGGCCATGGACGGCGGGCACAAGTCGGTCCCCGTGGGCCTGGCCAGCTACCGGGGGGTCCAGCCCCACCACAACGTGAGCACGATGCTGCACTCGAAGTCGTACATGGACCCCCGGCCTGGCCACTCCGCCATCCACGACTCGTGCGCGCGGATGGGCCAGCTCCTGAAGGACAGCGGTGTCCGCATCTTCACCATCGAGACCACGCTGAACAACGAGGTCTTCCCCGAGCCGTTCGGGTTCATGAACAAGCGCGAGTGGGAGTGGTCGCTGAAAGAGCAGGCCACCTACCTGGCGGCGAGGAAGGCGAACGACATGGCCCCCTCGAAGCTCCGTCACCAGGTGTGGATGCG
>DASPWN010000176.1:0-2329 GCA_035637835.1 Actinomycetota bacterium
CGAGGCGGTGCAGGCGGCGAAGGAGCTGTCAACGGAGGACTCCAGCCGGTTCGTGAACGGCATCCTCGGTCGGTTCGTGCGAGAGCGGACGGAGGCGGTCGACGCCCCTCCGTCCGGCGCAGGCTAGCTCCGGGGGGGCCCAGCCGGAGGCGCCGGTGATTAGTGTTCCGGCCCCGGCTGGAACGTGGGAGACGGGGAGCCCAGCGCGGGGATCGACTCGGCGACGGTCGGCTCCGAGGAGCGAGATACTGCTACGCCGGCGCGTTCCACGACGAAGTACTGGAACGGTCGATCGGAGATCTCCGACGTCCACGTGATCGCCAGCAGGTCGTGGGAGGCGGGGTCGACGTACAGGCGCTCGATCAGCTCGCCTCCCCAGTTGCCGAAGATCACGACGTCCGCTTCCCTCCCGACTGGATCGACCCCGCCCACCTCGAGCCGCGCGCCCTGGAGCCCAGCCGCAACGTCGAGCAACGCGGCGCGCACGCTCGGGGTCACGTGCGGATCCTCGAGAAGGTCCGTGATGGCCCGCCACATCTGCCCGTCCCTCGAGGCTCCGCCCGGCGGCGGGGTGACGAGCGGTGCGGGTGAGGCGCCGTCGGGCGCGCTCCGGTCGAGCAGGAAGCGAGTGAGCTCCGCGGTTTGGATGGGGAAGTTCGCGACATCGATCCCGTTCGGGTTGGGGAACTCGGTCGGCCCGAAGGTGCCGGGGTGGATGCCGTAGTTGTGCACGCGATCCACCTCGATCCGGCCGGATCCGTCGGGCGACCACCAGAACGTGGCCGCCAGCTCCACGTCGTTGCCGCCGCAGTAGTGCTCTTGCCCCGCCGGACACCTTCCGACCAGGTGGACTTGCGTGTAGTAGTACTGGCCCGGCCGGGCCACTGGCAGCGGGGTGGTGGCCGGCGGCAGGTTCACACTGGGCTGCCCTCCCTCCGCCGGGCCGGGGACCCGATGCTCGCGGAGGCCGACGAACGCCGTCCCAGCGGCCACCACCGCGAGGGCCAGACCGAGGGCACCCGCCTCGACCCGGCGGATCCGCAGTCGTCGTTCGCGGCGACGGTTGAGGTCGAGGAGGGTGAGATGGGGGACCGGCGCTTGACGGCGGGCCCGTTCCAGCACGTCGCGGCTATCCATCGAGGTCTCCGATCAGCTGGCGGAGCATGGTCCGTCCTCGCGCGGCCAGCACGCGGACGGTCGACGGCCGGACACCGAGCGCCCTTCCGGCCTCCTCCGAGGTCAAGCCGACCAGGTCGATCAGGACCAGCGCGGCTCGCTGGGCTGGGGTCAAGCGTCCGAGGGCCCGCACGATCGCATCGCGATCGTCGACGGTTTGCATCTGGTCGTCGGGTGCCGGGGCCAGTCGGAAGGCCCGACGAAGGGCAAGACCGGCCCGACGTCGACGGTTGCGAAAGAGGTTCATGCCGGTCCGATACAGGTAGCCCTGGGGATCCTCGAGCTGCCGGACACGATCCCAGCGTTCCCACACCTTGACGAAGGCGTCCTGGGTGAGCTCCTCCGCCTCATGCCGGTTCCGACTGACCAGCCAGAGCGCACCGAACAACCCGCTGCGGTGCTCGGCGAAGAAGCCCTCGAAGTCGAGGGGAACGCTCGAGAGGGCGATGCGGGGATCGGTCTGGAGCTGCACGGCCCTCTTCATACCGCGTCATGAACACCCGGGAGAGGTGGGCCGTTTACGTCCGAGCCGGGAGAGCTACTGGGAGGGATCCTCCGTACCGGGGGTGGCGTCGGCTTTGGGGGCCGAGGCGCCGGCCTCGTCCGTCTCCGTCGTGCCCTCCTTGATGCCCTTCTTGAACTCGCTGGTGGAGCGGCCGAGCGAGCGCGCCAGCTCGGGGAGCTTTTTCGCCCCGAACAGCAGCACGATCACTCCGAGGACGACGAACCACTCAGGTCCAAAGCTCATGGATCCTCACCTTCCTTGCGGACGCCCCTAGTGTAGGGCCTCTCCAACCGCTTTGCGTCCCCGGGAGGGCTCACCCGGAGGAGGGCGTCGGGGGAGGAGGCGGGGGAGGGGTCGGCGGACCCGAGGGCGCAGCCCGCCGGGCCGGCCTGCCAATGGCGAAGTAGATGATCGCTCCGACGACCTGGGTCAGCACGATCACCAGCACCCATAAGCTTCGTGCCGCTTCGATACATCGAGTCGTCCGGAACCTGGATCGCGTCCACCAGGGCCCAGATCCACACGACGAAGGACCCCACGAAGAGCAGGCCGAACGGGATGACGACCAGCTCCGGGCCGAACGTCATGCGCCACCTCCCGTCGATGCGCGGTTCACGGTGTATCCTACGGGCCGAGCTTCCCCTTTAA
>DASPWN010000177.1:0-5070 GCA_035637835.1 Actinomycetota bacterium
ACGGTCGCAAAGTGCAGCTCCGAGTGCACCGGCGAGATGTGGCCTTCGCTCGCTCCAATCGAGGCAGGCAAGGGCGTATCCGCGACGCCGCTTGCGAGCCCCGGCGACATCGACCCCGAGTGCGGCGAGACGAACCTCTCCGGAGTGCGCGATGACGAAGGCGCCGTCTCGCGGACGAAGGACCCGCTCGGCGATCAGCGCGTCCGTCACTGCAACTCCCAGCCGTCCAGCCAGATGGTCGTAGCACGTCCGACCCGACCGAAGGTGACCGTCGCTGATGGCCAGACGAAGGGAGCGTACTTCCCGTGCAGGAGCGAGGATTGCGAGAGCCTCCATGGCTCTCGCCACCTGGGGATCAGCGATCCGGTAGAGCTGTTGGCGACCCACCCGCTCTGCCCTGACCAGCGCGCCATCGAGGAGGTCAGCGAGGTGGCTGCTCGCCGTCGAGGGCGCCACACGCGCCTCCCTGGCGAGCTCACCGGCCGAGTGTGCGCGGCCATCGAGCAGCAGGTCGAGCATCGTCGCGCGGGCAGGATTCCCGATCAAACGGGCCACGGCGGCCACGTCGAGGTCGTACGTCACGTTTCGATTCTAGTCGAATCATGTCGGTCCTACGATGGGTCGCACGTCGAAAGGGGGATCGCATCCGTCAGCGTCGAATGAGACTGGTTGCCAACATCTCGCACGAGGAAAGGAGGACGCGATGAGCGACGAGCGACCCCACACGGACGATCGGGACCCCGGCGATGTGGTGACGCACGCGGTGGAGCGGATCCTCGCCTTGGCGGAGACGTGGACCTTCTGGAACGGGCAGCCACGCACGGTCGACGATCGAACGTATACACCCCAGAAGGCGATTCGCCGGGTCGTGGATCACCTGATCGATCATCTCGCGCAGGTGGAGACGCGGCTGACCGGCGAGGCTCCGATACCCGACCGTTGGCATGGTTCTTCCATAACAACCGCGGCAGACATGGCGCCTTTCGGTCCAGACGACCTGGACGAGGCGCGAAGCCGGCTCAACCGGCTGGCGCAGATCTGGGCGCTTCGTCTCGGATCACTCCCGACCGGTGAGTTAGACCATGCCGAGGGGGATGCGTGGACGGTTCGCGAGATCGCGTTCCACGTCGCCGAGTCCGAGTACTACGCGGAGGCGGTTGGCGCGCTCCGGAGGGAAGAACGGCCCTCGAAGTTGGCCTGACGGTGCGGCTGCTGGAACCTTCCGGGGGACTCTGTGCGTCTTGGCCTTTGGATGGTTCGAACGGTCGTGACCGAGCCGAGGGCTGATGCGGGACGGGGTCAGGGGGGGCGCCTGGAGGAGCTCTACCGGGCGCACGCACCGGAGGCGCTGCGCCTCGCGTATCTGTTGACGGGTGATCGGGTCCTCGCCCAGGACCTGACCCAAGACGCGTTCGTAAAGCTGCTCGGCCACTTCCAGGATCTACGCAACCGGGACGCGTTCTGGTGGTACCTGCGCAGGACGATCGTGAACCTGTCCCGCTCCTACTTCCGTCGGCGGCAGGTCGAGCGCGGCTACCTCGGGAGGTTGCGGCCTCCTGAGGCGGTCGCAGCCCCCGATGTTGGCGATCGCGAGCGGATACGCCGCGCGCTGCTCAAGCTCCGCCCAGAGCAGCGAGCCGCGGTGGTGCTGCGCTACTACGAGGATATGACTGAGGCCGACACGGCCGAGATCCTGGGGCGCCCCCTCGGCACGGTGAAGTCCATGGTGTCCAGGGGAATCGACACGTTGCGTGAGGAGCTGACCGAGGATGCCTGAGCCCGAGACGAAGGTTCGTGCATTGCTGAACGAGCTCGCCGGCGAGATCCGGCTCGATCCGAGGCTGGAGCACGCCACGCTGAAACGCGCCCGGCGACGTCGGATCGGCACCGCCGCGCTCACCCTCGCCGTGGTGGTTGGGCTCGCGACCGGTGGGCTGCTGGCCGTGCGCCAACTCAGCCCACGCGTGACACCGGGGGGTGAGTCAAGCTCGAGTCCTTGGACGGAGCTCTCGTTTGCCGGTCTCTGGCCCGAGTCGGACCCGCTCTCGCTCGCCGCGGCGCAGGCCCAGGTCGACCTGGGGCACGAACCCTGGCGCGTGGACCCCGAGCAGACCGCGTCCGCGTTCGCCACCAACCTGATGGGTTGGCAATTCGACCAGGTACGAACGAACGTGCAGGAGGAGGAAGACGCATTCGCGGTGGTTTCGGTGTCGAACACATCCTTCGGACCGGCCGTCCCCGACATGTTCGTTGGGCTTCGGCAGCTGGGGATAACCGGTCCAGATGGAATCTGGAGCGTCGTCCGTGCCTCCAGCCCGCTCATCCGGCTCAACGAGGTTCCAACGACCGCGGTACTCGGTTCGACCATCCCAATCTCTGGTCGACTGACCGACTTGTTCGACGGGGCGAGCCTCAGGGTCGACTTCCTCGATGGGTCAACGCTCGAGTCCGGAGTCGCGGGCGGTGGGGTCGCTCTCAAGGGCGACCGGTTCGAAGCCTCTTGGCCCGTCCCGTCACAAACGACCGACGGCAGGCTCATGGTCCTTGTCCACGTGGTCGACGCAACAGAGACCGATCTCGGCACCGTCGCGTTCCCGCTCACGGTCGAGGGAGCATTCGACCAACACACCGCACCACCCCCGGCTCTTCCCGAGGCGGTCGCCCGGACCCGCAAGGCGATCATGGACGCGGCGTCGCACGGAGACATCAACGCGCTGGCGGCGCTCATCGATCCCGACCGGTTCACCAGCCACCCCGGCGTCGGCAACCCGATCGCGGCCTGGAAGGAGGACCCACGCGTCCTCGACACGTTCGTGAAACTGCTGGACATGCCGTTCGCGATTCGACCAGCCGACGGCTTCGACGTCTACGTGTGGCCTTACTTCACACAAAGGGACCTCTCGACGCTCACCCCGGACGAGCTCAAGCTGCTCGCCACTATCGGGATCCAGCAGAAGGACGTGGACACGATGATCGCGTTCGGGGCATACACGGGCCCGGAGCTCGGGATCGCCGCGGACGGCACGTGGCTCTACTACGACATCGGCGGCTACAGCTGACGAATGCTCTGGGAGGATGAACGGAACGGATGAACGGAGCGGGTCCATCGACAGCTGAGTCGTCGGGCATCCCTGCCGCCAAGTCTCGCTAGGGCTGGCATGCCTTCTCCTTCGTTCTTCACCAACCCATGAGGCTGGCCGTCGCCTTCTTCGTCGTGTAGATCCCAGTGGGCATAGCCGCGTAACTGGTCGCGGTCATCGGGTGCTTCGTTCCTCCTCACGGCCCTCTTGACCCTGGGAGTAGCACGCGTGGGGCGGCCAATTGGCCACTTGCCCGGACTCGGGAACCGTCCTGGTTCAGATGATGGTTGATGCCACGAACGATATGGCAGCCAGGGCTGCGGCGGAGGGCATGTTGGGGGATCGGGCACATGAGGTGTGGTCGGCACTCGGCTTGCCTCCCTTCACGATCACCTTCGTCGACGCGAAGCCGAAAAGCGACCGCCAGCCCTCCGACCTTCTCCACTTGTCGGACAAGGCCCATCATGGCACCTTGCAGGTTGGACGTTCCGTCAAGGTTGCCCTTGGTAGAACGCCGGGCTACGGTGAGGCCATGCCTCGACCTCTAAGGGACCTGACGACAGCCGAGAAGCGGCACCTTCACTCGCTGGAGGGCCGCATGGCGCGGCTCGAAGCCGAGCTAAAGGCAACGCGCCGTGAGTGGGCCGAGCTGGTGGAGGAGGCAGGCCAGGCCGCCGTGGCGCGAGAGCTACGCGTATCCCGCCAGGCCGTTGCCGATCGCCTGCGTCGGATCCGAGCGAACCGCGAGGGGCGGAGCGCTCGGCGGTGAATGGCGCAAGGCTCCCCTTGCCTTTTCCAGTGGCCGGGTGTATGTTCGGTTTGGGTACGGGAGCGGCGCGAGCCGGTTCAGCCACCAGCGGTCAGAGCCCACCTACGGGCACGCAAGCACCGAAGAGCTGCCGCCAGCGCCCGGAACCTTGGGAGCCCCTGAATGGGGCGGCATGACACGGTGTGGCCGGTCGCAAGGCCGGTCGAAGAGGTCAGTGTGTTTGCGCGGTGGACCTCTGAGGGGGCGGCCCCGAAGGACCGCCCTCCCCTTTTTTCGCGGGCAGGATCGAGTCGTGGGCGGGGCCGTCGCCCCGTCGTCCCGCCCGGTGATGTCCGTGACGTTCCCCTTATGCAAGGGACTCTTGACGTTCGTTTGCCGGGCCGGCCTCCCTGCCCCGCGACTGCATCTCGCTCGGGTTCGCCCCTCGGCGTCGAGGAGATCGGTCCAGTGGTCCAGAGTGATACGGTCAGCACCCGGTCGCTCCTTCTGAAGGAGGTAACCATGGCCAACAAGGACAAGGGCGGTTCGAAGAGCTCGAAGACCGCGGCGAGCAAATCGCTGAAGGAGAAGCGGGAGGCGAAGAAGGCCAAGGCCGCCGGCTCGAGTTCCTCATCGTCGGCAAACTGGACCAAGAAGTAGGCGGGTCAGGAGTCGCTCCGGAACGCGGCCGGTCCCGGCGAAGCAAACGCTTGGACCGCCGGCGACTGTCCTGGGCGACCCGGCTCCGGATTGGTCTTCGAGGATGCTGGTGAGCGCTGGAGCCTGAGGTTCGACGCACGATCAATCACCGTGCTTCGCGAGGACCTCGAACGAGCAGTGCGTGGGCAAACTCCGGGGCGATACCGAAGAGTTCAGCGATGTTTGCGCTCCCAACCTCATGAGAAGCAGTCGGTGCGAAGCGGGAGCGGATCGGGCCTGTGCGGTCGCTTCGTGAAATCGAAGTCGTAGGAGAGATCGGTCGCATCGCGGTCGCGGTCTGTCAGCTGCGTGAGTCCCCAGTTGTCTTCGATGAATCTGAGGATGGTTGAGAACTCGCCGACCTGATGGTCGATGACGCCACTCCTCGCGTACGGGGAGATAAGGAGCAACGGCACGCGGATCCCTAGCCCAAAGCCGTCCACCTGTGGCGGGGGCACGTGATCGTAGAAGCCCCCGTAGTCATCCCACGTGACGAAGATCGCCGTGTTCTTCCACATGGGGCTACGCATGATCGCATCGATC
>DASPWN010000178.1:0-2653 GCA_035637835.1 Actinomycetota bacterium
CACGCGCGCGAGTGTAGCGATGGGCTGCGGTACGCTCCGCCCGACATGCTCACGTGTCGCCACTACCGAGAAGGCCTCCTGGAGGACGAGACTCCCTTCGACTCCGCCGTGGTGGCCGCCGCTCGGAAAGCCGGCACGCGAGTGTGGCTCGACGCGATCGAGCCCACCGACGAGGAGCTGAAACAGCTCCAAGACGCCTTCGGCCTGCACCAGCTGTCGATCGAGGACAGCAGCCGGTGGGGCCAGCGCTCGAAGGTCGAGTTCTATCCCGAGTACATCTTCCTGGTGTCGCACGGACTGACGCTCGACGCGGAGAACGATCTTGCGGACAGCGAGATCCACCTGTTCGCCCGACAGGGAGTGTTCGTCATCACCGTGCGGCGCAAGCCGATGCTCGACTACGGGCCGGCGATCAAGCGCATGCAGGGCGAGCGGGGGATGGAGCACGAGGGCATCGGCTTCATCCTGTACCTCCTGCTCGATGAGATCGTCGACGGGTACCTGGACACGATCGACTGTCTCGAGGATCTGTCGGACGACATCGAGGAGCGTGTGAGCGCGGAGGAGGCGGAGGCGGCGTCCGAGGGCCTGGCCCAGGACATCTTCCACCTCCGCCAGACCGTGGTCCGGTTCCGGCGCCTGGCGGCGCCGATGCGGGAGGTCCTCGACCTCCTGATGGAGGCCGAGGGCATCGTGACGCCGACGCTCACCCCGTACTACCGGGACGTGCTCGACCACACGATCCGGGTCACGGAGTTGATGGACAACATCCGGGATCTCCTGACGGCTGCCCGGGAGTTGCAGCTGGCTCAGGTGTCGAATCGGCTCAACGTCGTGATGAAGAAGGTGACGTCCTGGGGGGCCATCATCCTGCTCCCCACGCTCATCGCCGGCATCTACGGGATGAACTTCCGGAACATGCCCGAGCTGTCGTGGACGCTCGGGTATCCGCTCGCCCTCGGCCTCATGGCGGCCGCGGCGTTCGTCCTGTATCGGGGGTTCAAGAAGCGAGACTGGCTGTAGCGATGTGCCGGGCCCTGAAGGTGTTGTGCGTGGCGTCCGACCGCCAGACGCTGACCGAGATGAAGAGGGCCGCGGTGTCAGCGGAGTGGGAGCTCGCGCCCGGGGCGATCACGGAGGTTGACGCACTGGCGCAGCTCGACGCCGAACAGCCGCATGTCCTGGTGGTGTTCGGCGAGTTCGAGAGCCTGGTGTCGCGGGCCCGGGAGGGCCGGCCGTCCCTCCGGATCGTCTGCGACCGGGAACTGCCGGGTGCCACGGCGGTGGTTGGAAGGCCGGGGGAGATCCGCGACGCCGTGAGGGCCCTGCCTCGCCCCGGCGGACCGGTCCGGTAGGCGGGACGGCGCGGGTACGATGGAGCCGTGCCGACGAAGGTCTTACTTGCTGCTCCGCGCGGATATTGCGCCGGTGTGGAGCGCGCGGTCGAGGCGGTGGAGGCCGCCCTGGCCAAGCACGGAACCCCCGTCTACGTGCGCAAGCAGATCGTGCACAACCTCCACGTCGTTCGGGACCTTGAGGCCAAGGGCGCGGTCTTCGTGGAGGAGGAGACCGAGGTGCCGGAGGGGTCCGTGGTGGTGCTCTCGGCCCACGGCGTCGCGCCCGAGGTGTATGCGACCTCGGCCGGACGGCGCCTCAGGGTCCTCGACGCCACCTGTCCGCTGGTCACGAAGGTGCACCTGGAGGCGCGACGGTTCGAGAAGGAGGGGCGGTGGATCGTCCTGATCGGCCACGCGGGGCACGAGGAGGTGGTGGGGACCACGGGCCAGGCGCCGGAACGGACCCTCCTGGTGCAGAGCGTTGAGGAGGCCCGCCGCGTCCAGGTGCCTGATCCCGACGACCTGGCCTACCTCACGCAGACCACGCTGTCGGTCGACGAGACGAACCAGATCATCCAGGTCCTCCGGGAGCGGTTCCCGAACATCCAGGCCCCACCGCGTGAGGACATCTGCTACGCCACCCAGAACCGTCAGGACGCGGTGAAGGAACTGGCTCGAAGGTCCGACGTCGTGCTGGTGATCGGATCGGACAACTCCTCCAACTCCAACCGCCTGGCCGAGGTGGCCAGGGAGCAGGGCACGCCGGCGTACCTGGTCGACGACGAGGAGGAGGTCGACCCCGGATGGCTGGAGGGCGCCGACGTGGTGGGGCTGACGTCGGGGGCCTCAGCGCCAGAGTGGCTCGTCGAGCGAATGCTGTCCTTCTTGGCAGGCCGGGGAGCGACGGAGGTGGAGGAGGTCCGTCAGGTCGAGGAGCACCTGCGCTTCAGCGACGTCCGGGTGTAGAGAGCGGGCCGCTAGGCCCAGGTGCTGAACGGGTCGGCGTCCTCGTCGGCATCCTCGCCGAACTCCGGGACCGCGATCAGGGTCGTCGTGGCCGAAACGCCCGTGATCGCGTGGATCTTGTCCAGGATCACAGGGGCTGCCTCCTCCCACGTGAGAGGGATCTCGGCGATCAGGTCGTGGTCGCCGGCCACGACGGCCACCCCGGCGACGTCGTCCATGGCACCGAGCGCCTGGACGATCCCCGCGACCGAGCCCGGGCCCGCGGCGGCCCGGATGTGGACGTAGCAGGCGGGCCCGGAGCGCTGCATGGGCATCGGCGGCATCCCCGGGCCCCCGGCGTAGATCCCGAG
>DASPWN010000179.1:0-1819 GCA_035637835.1 Actinomycetota bacterium
GCGCTTATTAGCGCGGAATCCGCCGTCGCGTTCCACCCCATGCGAGGTGGAAGCAGCTGCCACACGGGTCACACTCCCTGTCCACCGGTGCGCAGGACGACACGACCCCCGCCTCCCCTCGGCTGTTGCTCGTCATGGGGCGTGGAAGAGGCCCGCGGCACCCTGAGCCCACTGCGTTGCGGGGCGCATGCCCGGCCGCTCACCCTAGCCTCGCCTGCGGATCGGGCCACGCCCAGCTGGCGCGCGTCCGAATCCGGAGCCGACCAGGGCTTTTGCCAACGGCAACTCCTTCTTCGAGCCTCTAGAGGAGCCGGGAACTTTCCGCCGCCCCTCGCCGTCTGGAGGGTGTGATGGCTCGACGTGCTCTCCTCGATGCACTGCTTGTCCTCCCCGCGGGCTGTGGCGAAGGAGGGAATGGGCAGGCCTCAGCGCCACCAGCCCTCGACCCTCTAATCCTCACCGTCGGGGACCGCGCGACATACCCGCCCGGATCCCTTCGGCCTGGAGACAAGGACGTGTGCACGAACGGTTCAATGAACACAGTGGCGATCTTCCCCGAGCCCGGCGAGGTCGTCGGTGCGGTCGCAGATGGACTCAGATCCTGGGCGAGCCTCGAGATCGAGTCGAAGGCGAGCGGCACGGTGATCCTGCGATGCGGCGAGTGAAGCGTAGGGTCCTCCGCCTCCCAGCCTTTCCTCGTGGGCGTCGGAGGGGCTTGCCAGTCGCCGCAGCCGCTGCGCTCGTCGTGCTCACGGCGACCGCATGTGCGACCGGAGGCGGTCCGGATCGGCAGGCGACGGCGGCGCAGAAGTCAACGGGGACGAGCGGGGCGCCAGCCGCTGAGGCGACCGTGCTCGACCTCACCTTCAGCCCGAGCGCGGGCACCGGTCTCGTGGCGCGCTTCTCCCTCCGCTGCGACCGAGACGCCAGATTCCTCGCGCTCGCCAAGAGGATCTGCGAGTCGCTTGCCCAGCGCGAAGGTCTCTTACTTCCCCCCTCGATGTTGACCTGCCCGCTCCCCACGGGCGTCTTCATCCTCACGGTCAAGGGAACGATCGGCGGCAAAGACGTTGACAGGCTCTACGCGCCCTGCTCGCGCGCGGAGAGGACGGCCATCGCGACCTGGATGAGCTTGCTCCAGTTCCGGCCGGGTGTTCTTTAGGGCGGGCTACCCATCGGCGACGATGGCCGCCGGGCCGTGCGCCCGGCAGGCGAGCACCGGCAGGCCGCAGGCCATCGCCTCGACGAGGACGAGCCCGAACGACTCGGCGACGGAGGGCAGGACGAGCGCGTCGGCAGCGTTCAGGGCCTGCGAAAGCTCTCGTGCGGGCGCCAGCCGGCGAGGAAGGCTTGCCGATTCCCGATCCTCGGCGCTGCGGCGAGCGGATGCTCCCCTCCCACTGCCCGGATGGCCGCCGACGAGCACGAGCGGCGCCGGCCTACCTGTAGTTCCCAGACACGTTGTTGACGATCCGCTGATGCGGTGATGTCAACGCGCGGATGGTGGTGAATCGAGAGTTCGGCCCAGGGTTCTCAGGTTATGGCCGTGGTCTCCCTCTCAGGTCGAGCCTCGCGACCTGTGGCTCGTGATCCGAGGCCTGATCGGCGAACTCTGAGTTGACGTGGACGCGGATTGCGAAAGGGAAGGCGACTTAGATTCATGTCTCTGAGCTCCAAACCCGGCTAGCTGTAGTTCCTGAGCACGTTGTTCATCCGGGCCTCCTTGGAGGCTGGGAGCTGCCAAGCCACCCAGTCCAAGGAGGCGCACGGATGAAGCTCCACGGTAACGCCAGGACCTGCCCGCATAGCCGCTCCCTGA
>DASPWN010000180.1:0-1840 GCA_035637835.1 Actinomycetota bacterium
ACGCCTGATTCCCTATCGGAGCTCGGCTGTCAAGTCCCTCCTTCCTGCGTCGTTGACGCGGCCGGCCGAAGGGCCGAGGATGACGGCGGGGAAGGCCGCCTCGTAGCCGCGCTTTGAGCGCGAGACTGTGTATGTCCCACGAGGACTTGGTGAGGGACCTTCCCCACCTTCTTGCTGCGCCGACGCCGGCGGACGTCCTCCGGCACCGTCCACTGCTCCGCGATGATGGCCTTCGCCTCCGCCTTGGACAGGGGGCGTCCGTCAGTGTCGCGCACGACGTACGGAGTACCTCTGACCATCACCGCCCAGGCCCGCTCGGCGAGATGCGCCGCCACCACGCACAGGGCCTTGGTGTGGTTCGCGCCGCGCTCCACCATCTGGACGAAGTAGATCCGGGCGAGCTGGGGATCTTCGGCTCGGGCGTGATCGGCCGCCCGCTGCAGCATGGTGCGCAGCAGCGACGGCCCGGCCTTCGACATCGGCTGGCCCTTGCGGTCGGACTCCCCGGTCTCCGAGGCCCGGGCCACGAGCCCGGTGAAGCTCTTGAACTGCTCGCCCCGGGCGAAGCGCCCCGGCCGCGCCATGGCAGCGACCACCGCCGGGCCGACCACCTCGGCCACACCGGGCAAGGACCGGGCGAGCTCCTCGGGGTCCACCCGGCGGTACGCGGCCTCCCGGACCTCCGCGTGGGAGGCGAGTTCACGCTCGATGGCCCGCAGCAGCCGGACCTCCGTCGCCACCTCCTCGGCGAGGTCGGCGAACGCCACGGCGGAGTCGCCTCCGTAGAGCTCGACCGCCGCCCCCGCCGCTCGCAGCCACTCCTCGGCCCGCTCGGCGCTGTGCTGGCCCTGGGACACCTTGGCGATCAGCGCGGTGAGCCGGGCTTTCCCCGCCTTGAGCAGGGCGTTCGGGGCGGCCCAGCGCTCCAGGACGGCCAGGTCGGACTTGCCGAGGTCGCCGCGGAGCGGCGTCATCGGCATGAGCTGTCGGACCAGGTCCTTGATGCGAACCTTGTGCTCGGAGGCCTCCCGGGTCAGCCGGTCGCAGGCGCGGACTCGGCGGTCGAGCGTCGCCCGATGGGCGCCGGGGAGCTCCACTGGATGGAGGCTCCCGGGGTCGACCAGGGGAAGCCGGGCCAGGGTCTCGGCGTCGATCGAGTTCGACTTGGCGTGGCGGTGCAGGAACCTCCTGAGATCCGCTGCCTTCTGCGAGCTGACCCGGAACACGGCATGGCCACGACGGCCGAAGAACACCGCCACCGGGAGCCAGGCCGGGCCGGTCGGCTCCACCACGATGTCGAGGCGGGTGCCCTCCGGAGCTCCTTCCAGGGCCTGGCGCTCGAGCTCCGTGAAGCTCTCCACGGTGGGGTGGCACCGTCGCCGGCACACCGTGGTGCCGTCGGCTCTCAGCACCACCGCGGTGTGGGCGCTCGCGATGCCGAGGTCGATGCCGAGCAGTCTCCGCTCGACCATGACTCCTCCTTCCCGGGGCCGCGTGATCGATGGACCTCGGCCCGCCCGACGGGCGACGCCTCATCGACCACGGCCCCAAGGTGGATCAGCCCAACCGCGGCTCCCACTCATGTGCTGCAACCGGGCCCGACCGCACCGCGGCCGTCCCACTTCCCTCATCCGGGGCATCCGTGGCCGGGCCGGAGAAGGCCATCAGTCGTGCGAGGCTCCACACCTTGCGGTGCTTCCCTGTGGTGAAAATGCCCTTGGGTGGCTACGCGGCCTCGACCTCCTCGAGCGTGACCCGGTAGCCGATGGCCTGCAGCTGGCGGACGAGCCTCGCTGCGTGGAGCTTCGGGTCGTGGCGGACGAAGTGGTCGGCGCCGAGG
>DASPWN010000181.1:0-4426 GCA_035637835.1 Actinomycetota bacterium
GCACATCAAGGTACTGGCGGAGATGATCGCGGGCGCATCTTCGATGCCGGAGCTCGGGTCCGAGATCGTGGCCGTCAAGCGCGGCCGGGAGGGCGGGTTCCTCAAGCACCGCCTCGGCCCCATCCACGATCGGGAAACCCCCGCCAGGCGTTCAGGCTGAGCTCAAGGATCCCTCGGCCTTCCATCTGTCCCTCTTGACTAGGAAAGATGCCGTCGCTATTATTTGATCATGTGCTCAAAGCGAGCGCTCAAGCCAAGGCAGGGAGGCACCAGGCGTGGTGGAGGCTCGAACCAAGCCCACGAAGGCCCGTGGCGAGGAAACGAGGGCCAGAATCGTCCAGGCCGCCGTCGAGGTCCTGAAGCGCGAAGGGTTCGGGGGCGCGAGCGCGCGTGCCATCGCTCGAACCGGTGGGTTCAACCAGGCCCTGGTCTTCTACCACTTCGGCAGCGTGAGGGATCTCTTGCTCGCAGCGTTGGATGAGACGAGCGCCCGCCGGATGGCGCGGTACCGGGAAGTCGTGGACGACGCCGACGACCTCCAGGAACTCGTCGCTGCCGCCACCGAGGTGTATCGGGAGGACCTGGCCTCCGGGCACATCAAGGTACTGGCGGAGATGATCGCGGGCGCATCTTCGATGCCGGAGCTCGGGTCCGAGATCGTGCGGCGGATCGAACCGTGGATCGACTTCACAAGCGACGCCATCAACCGGGTCTCCGCGACCCTTCCGTTTCCCATGCCCGTGCCGCCGGAGGACGCGGCCTTCGGCATCGTCGCCCTGTTCCTGGGCATCGAGCTCTTGACCCATCTGGATGGCGACGGAGCCCGGTCCGACCGGCTCTTCGAGCTCGCCTCACAGCTGGCGACGATGGCTGCCCTCCTGTTCGGCACCCATGCGGTTTCGGACCCGGGAGCCGAGTGAGATGCGCGCCCCCGCAGTCCCGCTCGACGACTTGGCCGCGTCGGCTCCGGAGCGGATCGATCACGCGGTCATGGTGCAGCGGTGGGACCGTCTGAGCTTCCTCCACCGGCCCTGCGATCCCGAGGTCGTGCAGCGCGTGCTCCCGCCCGGCCTCGACATCGACACTTTCGACAGTGTCGCATGGATCGGGCTCATCGCGTTCCGGCTTACCGTGCGGGCGCCCGCGATGCCCGCGCTTCCCTGGGTCTCTCGGTTCGCCGAGGTGAACGTCCGGACCTATGTGCGAGGGCCCGACGGACGGCGCGGGATCTGGTTCCTCTCGCTCGACGCGGACAGGCTGGCCGCCGTCATCGTCGCGCGACGGTGGTACCGCATCCCGTACGTGTGGGGGGCGACGCACCTCATCGAGACGCCTCGGGCGGTGCGCTACCAGAGCCGTCGTCGATGGCCGGGATCCGCCGGCGCAGAGCTCCGGCTCACGGTCGCCCCCTCTGAGCCCGTCGCCCCATCGGACGTCACGGAGCTCGAACGGTTCCTCACCTGTCGCTGGCGGCTGTACAGCCCAGCACCACTCGACTTGCCGGCCACCCGCGTCCGGTTCGTCGCCACCCAGGTCGAGCATCCGCCCTGGCCACTCCTTCGGGCGAACGTCCTCGAACTCCGCGAGGGATTGCTTGCAGCCGCAGGCCTGCCGGGGTTCGGCCGAGAGTATCTCGCGCACTTCTCGCCCGGGGTGCGCGTTCGCTTCGGTCCCAGGCGGCCGGTCGGTTGCCATCTCGGCTCTCCGGCGGGCCAGTTCTAGGCACCGGACATCTGGTACTCCTGGATCGTGTTGCCACCGTCGACCACGATCGACCGGCCGGTCACATAGCTTGCCGCACCGGAGGCGAAGAAGGCGATGACCTCGGCGACCTCCTCTGGACGGCCGGGCCGCCCTACCGGCGTGTGCATGCCCGCCATCAACTCCTCTGGAAGCGACGAGCCGGTCTCGATCCATCCCGGCGCCACCGAGTTCACCGTGATCCCATGGCGAGCCACCTCCAGGGCGACGCCGCGCGTGAGTCCGTCCACCCCGGCCTTGGCGGCCCCATACCCGACGCTCTCGGGGATCGCGGCCAGGGGCCCCGTTGTGGACGAGACGTTCACCACCCGGCCATAGCCTCGCTCGACCATCCCGGGGAGCACGCACCGCGTGACGATGAACGTGGTTGTCAGGTTCATCGCGATGGCTCGATCCCATTCGTCCCTGCTAAGATCGATGAATCTCTTCGCGACATCCTCCACGCCCGACTGCACCATCCCGGCGTTGTTCACCAGTACGTCGATGCGGTCGTAGAGCTCCAGCACTGATCCCACCATCGACATTGCCTGATCGAATGCCGTGAGGTCGGCCACGAACCCGACCGCCGTGTAGCCGCGCTCCCGCAGCTCCGCCTCCCGCTCGCGGATCCGGTCGGTCGTCGACGTGATGGCCACCGTCGCGCCCTCCCGACCCAGCACCCGAGCCGTGGCGAACCCGATGCCGGTTGGGCTCCCGGCACCCGTGACCAGAGCGATCCTCCCCTGCAGGCGCGGCGGCATCTCACCTCCCGGGCGGCCGCGAGCATAGCCGGGGGGGTCCGGATGGCGCGAGGAGAGCGGGGTGGGTACGCTCCGGATATCTCAACCGAGGGAAACGGTGCTCATCGAGAACGAGTTCCAGGTGCCCGCACCGATGGACCAGGCCTGGGCGTACCTGCTCGACGTGGAGAAGATCGCGCCCTGCGCGCCCGGTGCCGAGCTGACCGAGGTCGTCGACGACCACACGTGGAAAGGCAAGATCAACCTGAAGCTGGGGCCGATCGCGCTGACGTTCGCCGGCACGGTGACCGTCGCGGAGCGCGATGAAGCCAACCATAGGGTCGTGCTGAAGGCGCAGGGCCAAGAACAGAAGGGGAAGGGCGCAGCCAACGCGACCGTCACGTCCTGGCTGGAACAGGCTGGAGCGGATGGCGCGACGAGAGTGAAGATGCAAGCCGACATCACGCTCACCGGTACGGTCGCTCAACTCTCGCGGGGACTCCTACCCGATGTATCCGCCAGGCTGACGAACCAGTTCGCGGACTGCCTCCGTGACCACCTGACGGCAACACAGGGCGCACCGGCCGCGGCGTCTTCGGCTTCTCCCCAGCCCCCGGAGGCCATCGGTGGGATCCGGCTGGGCCTGTACGCCATCGTCAAGGCGATCGGCCGGTTGTTCGGCCGTCTGTTCGGCCGCGCCTCTTCGTGATCACCGGGATCGTCCTGGCCGCCGGGACCTCCTCCCGGTTCGGGCGGACGAAGCAGCTGCTCGAGCTGGAGGGCAAACCACTCGTCCAGCACGCGGTCGACGCCGCGACGGCGGCCGGGCTGGACGAGGTGGTGGTGGTCCTCGGCCACGACGCGGAACGAGTGGGCGCCTCGCTCCTGCTCCCCGCGAGCGGAAGGACCGTGCTCAATCCCAGCTACGAAGCTGGGCAGTCGACCTCGCTCATCGCAGGGCTGAACGCCGCAGGCCCCGAGAGCGACGCTGCCGTCGTGCTCCTGGCCGATCAGCCGGGCATCACCCCACAGCACCTCCGGGCCCTCGTTGAGACGTTCGAGGCCGGTCGCCCCTCGATAGTCCGGCTCCGGTTCCGCGACGGCCCCGGACCCGCGCTGCTCTCGCGCGAGGTCTGGGACGAGGCGCGCAGGTTGGCCGGCGACACCGGGGCCCGCGAGATCATCGCGGCCCATCCCGGATGGGTGAAGGAGGTCGTGGTGGAATCGGACGCGCCGGTCGACGTCGACCGGCCTCCCGATCTGGAACGGCTCCCGTAGAAATGAGCGACCCGGGCCTCTTCGCGGCCCGGGTCGCGCCCCTACAGCTAGGTCGGGAGGGCTAGCCGTAGAAGATGACGGTCACCCAGAAGCTGCCGTTCGAATGGACCACCCCGACAGCAGCGTGGTCGAACGCCGTCCCCAAGATGTTCCTTCGGTGCGGCGTGCTCTTCATGAACGCGTCCTCGAGGCCGTCGAGGGTGGACCCGACCCCCACGTTCTCCCCGCCGATCGACCAGTCGAGGCCCTTCAGCTTCGAGACCAGGTCGGCGGTGTGGAACAGGTAGCCCTTCGTCGCCATCTGGCGGCTGTGTTGCTTGGCGTACTTCGAGAGCGCCGCGTTCAGCTTGAGGGCGGCCTTGTCGCGCTGTGCTCGGTCGTCATTGGTGAGCGAGAGCATGTGAGCGCGGCGTCGGTGATCGCTGGATGCCGACGCCCTGTCGACCGAGATGCCCTGGGCGAGCAGGACGATGAGCAGGGCGAGCGCCACGCCGGCGAGGCTCCGGCCCCTCGTCCGTACTCGATCCATTGCCGCCTCCCAACCCATGGGTCCCGGTGGAGACCGGGTCCCCGGGCTGGGGCCCTGGTCTTCGGCAGCTCGGCCGCCTTCGCTTCCTTCTGAAGCGGAGGCCCGGAGCTTTGCGTCCCGCCGTTTCCGGCGGTTTGCC
>DASPWN010000182.1:0-2538 GCA_035637835.1 Actinomycetota bacterium
TGTCGACGACGGCTGAAAACTGAGCACTTCTCGCCGGTCGAAAACTGAGCAGGTCCCACACCTGCACAGCCGTTCGACCGAGCCTCCGGTCCAACCGAGACCGGAGGAGGAAGGGGTGTACTCAGTGCACGACTGGGCCGATGTCCACCGCCTGCATCGCGAGGGCCTGCCCCAGGCGCAGATCGCCAAGCGCCTGCGGATGAGCCGCAACACCGTGGCCCGCTTGCTCGGGCTCGACGACCCACCGAAGTACCGGCGAGCGGCTTTGCCGTCGCTCCTCGATCCGTTCAAGGACGCCGTGGCGGCCATGCTCGATGAGGACGCCGAGGTCCCCGCCACGGTGGTGCTCGAGCACCTCCGACGGCGGGGGTACACGGGCGGCATCACGATCCTGAAGGACCACCTGCAAGGGGTCCGCCCCCACTTCCTGGCCGCCCGGGCCTACCAGCGGACCACGTACCTCCCCGGTGAGGTGGGCCAGTCCGACTGGTGGCACACGGGCCAGCAGATCCCGGTCGGCGGGGGCCGGACCCGCGAGGCGTTCGGCTACCTAACGACGCTCCCGCACTCGGCGGCCCACGCCGTGGTCTACAGCTTCGCCCGGACCATGGCGGAGCTCCTGCCTGCGATCCTCGGGTGCCTGTGCCGCCTCGGCGGGGTCCCGGAGGTCCTGTTCATCGACAACGACTCCGCCGCCATCGCCTCGGGGAAGGGTCGCCACGCCATCCTTCACGAGGAAGTAGCCGCGGTGGCCGGGCACCTCGGACTGAAGATCGTGGTACTCGAGCCGGCCCGACCGGAATCCAAGGGCCAGGTCGAGCGGACCGTCGAGTACCTGGAGACCTCGTTCCTACCGCTCCGGCACTTCGAGAGCCTGGTGGACTTGCAGGAGCAGTCCGACGCCTGGACGGCCGAGGTGGCCCACCGTCGACACCACCGCCGGGTCGGTGGGCGGGTCGGCGACGCACTCGCCGTCGAACGGGGTCACCTCCGAGGGCTGCCCGCGGTCCTGCCCGACGTCGACCGTCGCACGGAGGTCCGGGTCACCAAGGACGGGTTCGTGCGGGTGGCAGACGTCGACTACTCGGTCCCGCCGGGCCTCTCCGGGCGCCGGCTGCAGGTTCGGGTGTCGCTCACCGAGGTCGTCGTGCACTGCGAGGGGAACGAGGTGGCCCGTCACGCCCGGAGCTACGTCCCTGCCGACGTGGTTCTGGCGCCGGCGCACGTCCGGGCCCTCCGGCAGGCGAGGGAGGCCCGGTCCCGGCTCAGAGACGGCGACGTCGAGCTCCCCAAGATCGACCTCACGCGGTACGACGCCCTGGCAGGTGCGATCTCGTCGGCCCCCTCACCCTTGGGGCCGTCCGCCAACGGCTCAGAGCCGCTCTCAGAGGCCGGCTTTCCGGAGGTGGTGGCCAGATGAGCGCCACCTCGGAGGTGGCGTACCTGGCGAGGGCCCTGAAGGCACCGCGCGTCGCGGCCCTCGCGGCCTCGCTCGCCGAGCGGGCCCGGGCCGAGGGGTGGGACTACGAGCAGTACCTGGTCCAGGTGCTCGGTGAGGAGGTGGCGTCCCGAGAGACCCACGGTGGGGCAGCCCGGGTCAAGGCGGCCCACTTCCCCCAGGTGAAGACCCTCGACGACTTCGACTTCTCGTTCCAACGCTCGGTCAAGCGCCAGCAGGTGGCCCACTTGGCCCAGCTCGACTTCCTGAGGGAGGCCACCAACGTCGTGTTCCTGGGGCCACCGGGGACCGGCAAGACCCACCTGTCGATCGCCCTGGGGGTCCAGGCCGCCCGGCGCGGTCACCGGGTGGCCTTCGCCACGGCGCACCAGTGGGTGCTCCGCCTGGGGGCGGCCAAGCGGGCCGGGCGGCTGGAGGAGGAGCTGGAGCGCCTGGGAAGGATCCCGCTCGTGATCGTCGACGAGGTGGGCTACATCCCGTTCGACCCGGAGGCCGCGGCGCTGTTCTTCGCCCTCGTGTCGTCCAGGTACGAGCGGTCCTCGCTGATCGTCAGCTCGAACAAGACCTTCTCGGCGTGGGCGGAGATCTTCGGGGACCCCGTGGCGGTGGCCGCCATGGTCGACCGGCTGGTTCACCACGCCGAGGTCATCGTGCTGAAGGGCGAAAGCTACCGCCTGAAGGGCAAGGGGAAGGAGGTGATGGCCTCCGAGGCCTCGTAGGTGCTCAGTTTTCAACCGGCGGTTTCTGCTCAGTTTTCGGCCGCCGTTGACAGTCGACTGGCTGAAAGCGCCGGACCTGCGCGTACAGCTGCTCGGCCAGCCCAACTAGCGTCAATCCATGGTGCGTGCTTGCGCCAGAGCCTGTACGCGAGCCGCGCGTACAGCCGTAGGCGCCTGCAACCACCCTGCGCACTTTCGTCGCAGCCCTTCGGGACCTATGCTCACCCCTAACCTGCGAAGGAGCGCACTCACTGTGAACGACAACGGAGTCCCAGTCCCTGCCTCAGCTGTGAACGGTGGCCCTCCAGCCGCAGCTGTCCCTCGGGCACCATTCAAGGACCCTCGGCCGACCGTGGAACG
>DASPWN010000183.1:0-4255 GCA_035637835.1 Actinomycetota bacterium
AGTCCTCGCTCTGGTCGCCGACCTCGACGTGCGGGTTCTTACTGAAGACGGGGAACTGCTCCGCGCTCTGAGGCTCGATCCAACCCGGGACTACCAGCCCCAGCCGGGCTCGTGAAAGTGCAACGATGTCCCGAGACACGTGTAAACGGTGTCCCGAGACATCACACAACGTGCCCGGGGTGGGATTCGAACCCGCGACCCCCACCTTGGCAAAAAGGTCGCTTAGTCCGTCCACCACCGTTCGCCCGTGTTCATCCTGGCAGGTCACCGCATCGGGAGCGCTCTCGCGGACAGCAGCGGACCAGAGCGAACGGGGGCGAACGAAGGGGATTGGGGCAAGATATGGGCCGAGCCCCCTGCGCCGTGCGAGCGCGGCCTTCCGGGTCCCCCTGCTTCAGCTATACGCGCCTAGGAACGGGGCCGGCCTGTTGGCGCGAATTGGGTCCAGGTTGGAGGGGTTGGAGTTGGAGGACCAACACGAAACCATAAGCACACCCTCTCGTGTGCGAGGAGAGCTGACTCCGGCTGCCTACCGGTGGAATCGGACTGGCCACGCCAACTCATTCCGCGATTCTGCGGCCTATCGTACCTTCTCTCAGACCCCGAAACAGGCTCACAGGAACGGCGGTCCAGGGCCCCACGTCTGCCGATTACCGTCAAGCGCCCGAAGCGACCCGGAATACCTCCGCCTCGACAAGCCCGATCCGCTCCAGCCATGGTCGGGCCCCGAGGCGATCGAAGATGGCACGGGCTTCCGTCAGGAGCGGTTCGGCCCCTTCGGAGCGGCCCTGCGCGAGGAGGCATTCGGCCAGCTCAGCGAGGGGTTCGGCCAGGAGGAATGGATCGCCGATCTTTCTGAGCATGGCGATCGCTGCGGTGAATCCTTCCTCGGCCGCGCGTAGATCGCCATTCGCTGCGGACAGGCGCGCCGACATCCGCGCCACTTCGGCACGGAGCAAAGGGGTGGTCTCGCGCCCCGGCCACGAAGCGACATCGGCCAGGACGAGCTCAGCCCCGGCCAAGTCGCCCATCGCCAAGGCCGCCTCCATCGCCTCGACGGCGCCCGATTGGACCGAGTACAGCATGCCGCCGGTTTCGTCCTTCAATGCCACCGCTGCCATCGCCTCGTCGAACGCCTCCTGAAAGCGCCCTTCCGCTCGCCGCACGGTCGCCCGGGCATGTGCGACGCCCGATCTGTTTTGAGCATCGCCGAGAGCCTGAGGAAGCGCGCTCAGCTCATCGAGCAGGGACCTCGCCCGCTCCATGTCACCCCGCCGGCAGGCGATGAAGATCATTGTCGGCAGCGACCAAGCAGTGGCGAAGCCAGCCGCCGGGACCTCCTCCGGCGAGGGGATCTCATCCGTCCACGAGACGGCCTCGTCGTAGCGACCGAGGCTAGCCATGTGGCCGGCGACGTGGGCCAGTAGGGACCACTCCCACGTGCGGTTGCCGACCTTCCGGGCCAGGGCCAGGCCATCCATCGCGTACGCCAGTCCCTCCTCGCTCCGATTGCGTGCCTCAGCCAGGGTGGCCGACAGGTTGACGTAAGCGCGGAGAGCCGCCGCGTGAAGCTCGCGATCGAGGGCGATCTTGAGCGAGTGCACCAGGAGGGCGAGGCACTCCTCCACGTGCCCGGTCCGTCCCAGGATGACGCTCTTCGTGTTGAGGGCCTGCGCGAGGACGGCCGGCAGCTCCATGGACTCACCGATGTCCAGGGCGAACTCGACTCGGAGGCGGGCGTTTTCGATGTCGCCGCTGAAGTAGTGGAATCGGGCGAGCTGCGCGGCCAGGGTCGCCAGGTCCTCGTCGGGCTCGTCGTTTGACAGGACCGAGAAGGCCTGCTCCATCCGGTCGACGGCCTCGTCCAACCGACCCTGGTCCCACAGCACCTCGGCCAGCCGGGCATCCACGCGAGCCGCCGCGTGGCCGAGACCCTGTCCGCGAAACAGCTCAATGGCCCGTTCGAAGTGCGCCTTCGCCTGATCGTTCAGGGCGGCCCGCCGCGCCATATCCCCCGCCTGCTCTGCGAGCTCAGCTTGAGTTCTGGGCTCGTCGGCGAGCTCAAGGGCCTGCTCGAAGTACCGCTGGGCGTCTCCGCTCGCCGCCAGCGACGCCGCCCGCCGTCCGGCCCGCTCCAGCCTCTCTCGAGCTCGGGCTTTGATCTCACCGGCGTCCGGAGTGTCGGGGAGCGCCTCGAATGCCTGGATGTAGTGCGAGGCCAGAATCTCGACGACCTCGTCCTGCTCGGCACCCCATGACTCCTCCAGGTGCCTGGCCGCGGCGAGGTGCAGCGCCTTCCTCTCCTTCCTCGATAGGGTTTCGTAGGCAACCCGCCTCACGAGGTCCTGAAGGAAGCCGTACTGGCCCCGCTCCGGTGATCTCGGATCGACCTGGAGCCCCAGGACCTCCTTTCGAATCAGCGCGGTCAGGATGGGCTCGAGCGCGGTCTCCGGCTTCCCCATGGCCGCGGCCACGGCCCGCCGGGTGAACGTCTTGCCAAGCACGGAGGCGTCCTGCACGACCCGTCGCTCATCCTGGGTGAGGCCGTCGAGCCGCGCCGCGATGAGGGCGTGAAGCGTCTCCGGCACGTCGAGGGTTCCGATCGGCCCGGTCGGACTGTACCCCGCTCCCTCCTGTACCAAGAGGCCTCGGTCGATCAGCATACGAACGGTCTCCACAGCGTAGAGAGGGACCCCCTCGGCGCGTGCGAGGATCTGCTCGCGAGCTTCTTCTGATAGGCCGGGCACTAGGCCAGCCAGCAGCGCGTCCATGGCTTCGTCCGACAGCCGCTCGAGATAGAGGGACGTGAAGTTGCGGCGGGAGGCACCCCAATTGGGTGCCCGGTCGGCGAGCTCAGGACGGGCTAAGGCCATGACGAACAGGGGACAGTTCCGCGACCACTCCAGCAGGTACTCGATGAAGTCGAGGAGCGCACGATCGGCCCACTGGAGGTCCTCGAAGACCAACACTATGGGCAAGGATTCGGCGAGACGCTCGAAGAACACCCGCCAGGCCGCGAAGAGGTCTTCGCCCTCCTGCGCTTCGCGCTCCTCCAAGCCGATCAGATGCGCGAGGCGCGGCTCGACCCACCGGCGTTCCTCCGCGTCCGGAACGTACTGATCGAGCGTGGCTCGGAGCTTGGACAGAGCCGGGGCGGGCTCCTCCCCTTCCGCGATGCGGCACCGCATCTTCACCATCTCGGCTAGGGCCCAATAGGTCACGCCTTCTCCGTAGGCCAGGCACCGCCCCCGGTGCCACAGATAGACGTCGGCGAGCCCGTCCATGTACTTGTAGAACTCCCACGAAAGTCGGGACTTCCCGATCCCGGCGATCCCCACGACGGAGATGAGGTGGGCCTTTGGCTCCTCGGCAGAAGCGTGGAAGAGCTCCTTCACAAGACGCAGCTCGCGATCGCGGCCGACGAAAGGGGGCTCGAGCCCGGTTGACTTGTAGGAACCTCCGATCCCACCCACCACCCTCACGGCCCGCCATAGCGGGATGCGCTCGGCCTTGCCCTTCAGCTCATGGGCCCCGGCGTCCTCGTACACGATGGCCGCCTCGCTCGCTCGCCTGGTCACCTCCCCGACCAGCACCGCGCCTGGCGGCGCGACCGACTGAATCCTGGAGGCTGTGTTCACCACGTCACCGGCGACCATGCCCTGACCCGTAGCGCCGATCGTCACCGCCGTCTCGCCTGTCAATACGCCGGCCCGTGCCCTCAAGCCCTTCGCGCCCACCTCCCCCCCGAGTGCGTCGACAGCGGCGGTCAGTTCGAGCGCCGCTCGCACGGCACGTTCGGCGTCGTCTTCCTGAGCGACCGGGGTCCCCCAGATAGCCATGACGGCATCACCTATGAACTTCTCGACCGTGCCCCCGTAGAGTTCGACCAGTCGTCGGGCGGTATCGAAGTAGCGCGTGAGCAGTTCGCGGACCTCCTCCGGGTCCCGCTCCTCAGAAACGGTAGTGAAACCGACGAGGTCCACGAACAGGATCGATACCACCCGGCGCTCAGCGACCGACCCAGGCTCAACCTGGGCGGGTGGCCCGACCGTGGCCACGCCTGCCGCCGGCGAAACGGCCGCACCGGAGACGAGAGACGAGCCGCAAACCCCGCAAAACCGGGAGCCTGCGAGCGTCTCGGCCCCGCAGTTCGGACAAGCCGCTGCCAGTGAAGCGCCACACCAGGCGCAGAAGTGGTACCCCTCAGGGTTTGCCTGCCCGCAGATCCGGCACGCTGACACTACTGAGGAGTCTA
>DASPWN010000184.1:0-2346 GCA_035637835.1 Actinomycetota bacterium
CGACGTCGATGCCGAGCGAGCGCACGCCGGTCGGGGTGTCCTACGGGGTCCGCTGCCGGTGGGCCAGGAACTCGAGGAGGTCGCTCCTGGTCAAGACCCCCAGGACCTGGCCGGCCTTGGCCACCAGCACGGCCGGCTCCCGCTGGAGCTCGGCGAAGGCCACCTCGATGGGCTGGTCGAACTCGACCATGGGGATCGGAGGGCCCATGACCTCCGCCACGTCGGCCTGGAGTGCGTCGGGGTCGCGGAAGATGCGGTCGAGGAGGGCTCGCTCCTGGATCGCCCCGACGAACTGGGTCACGTCGAGTGACGACGGCTCGCGCACCACCGGGGCCTGCGAGATCCCGTACTCCTGCAGCGCGTCGATGGCCTGGCGCACCTTGTCGTGCGCGTTCACCGTCACCATCGGGGGAAGGTCGCCGCGCTTGACCGATACGACCTCCTCGACCCGCACGACCTCGGGGCGTTCGAGCATCCCGTACTGGAGCAGCCAGGAATCCGAGTAGAGCTTCGAGAGGTAGTTGCGGCCGGTGTCGGGGAAGACGACGACGACGGTCTTCGACTCATCCAGCTCCCGGGCCACCTCGAGGGCGGCGTACAGGGCGGTCCCCGATGATCCCCCGACCAGGATGCCCTCCTGCCTGGTCACCGCTCGGGCCAGACGGAACGAATCGGCGTCGGAGACCCGCACCCATCGATCCACGATCGAGGGATCGAGGGTCTCCGGCCAGAAGTCCTCGCCGATCCCCTCCACCAGGTAGGGCCTCGCCGTGTCGCCCGAGTACAGGGACCCCTCCGGATCTGCGCCGACGACGGTGATATCGGGTTTCCTCTCCTTCAGGTATCGGGCGGCTCCGGTGATCGTGCCGCCCGTCCCCACCCCGGCCACGAACGCGTCGATCTCGCCGCCGGTCTGTTCCCAGATCTCCGGGCCCGTGGTCTCGTAGTGGGCCTTGGGGTTCTCCTGGTTGAAGTATTGGTTGGGCTGGAACGCCCCCGGGATCTCCTCGGTCAGCCGGTCGGCGACGCGGTAATAGGACTCCGGCGACTCGGGCGCGACGGCGGTCGGGGTGATGATCACCTCGGCGCCGTAGGCTCGAAGGAGCGCCACCTTCTCCTGGCTCATCTTGTCCGGCATGACGAAGATGCACTTGTAGCCCTTGATCGCCGCGGCGATGGCCAGGCCATGGCCGGTGTTGCCCGAGGTCGGCTCCACGATCGTCCCCCCCGGTCGCAGTTGACCTCCGCGCTCGGCGGCCTCGATCATGCGAAGGCCGATCCGGTCCTTCACGCTCCCGCCGGGGTTCAGCATCTCGAGCTTGGCCAAGATGGCCGGGCGGACCCCCCGGACTACCTTGTGGAGCCGGACGAGCGGAGTGTTGCCCATGCCATCCAGGAACGACTCGAGCACCTGCACCGTGCCACCCCCTGCTCCCGGTGATCCGGGCCCCTATTGTGCTTTACTCGCGCCGCCCCGTCCCGAACATATGGGGGACGGTTACCTCCCCGAGGCCGGCCAGTGAGCGACGATACCCAGGCATCCGCGCTGGAGTCGATCCTCGTCGTGGAGGACGACGAGTTCATCGCTCGGCTCCTTCGGGCCGAGCTCGCCGGGGCGGGGTACGAGGTCCGAACCGCCTCCGACGGCGTGGAGGCCCTGGATGCCGCGTTCGAACGATGCCCCGACCTGGTCCTGGCCGACGTGATGATGCCGAACATGGACGGCTACGAGATGACCCGCCGGCTCCGGGAGGATCCCAGGACGGAGGCCGTGAGCATCATCATGCTCACGGCCCGGGGGCTCTCCGGGGACAAGCTCGAGGGCCTCACGGCGGGGGCCGACGATTACATCGTCAAGCCATTCGACGCCGACGAGCTCCTCGCCCGGATCCGGGGGGTACTCCGGCGGGCTGAGTACATGCGCTCGGTGTCGCCGCTCACCGGCCTCCCCGGCAACATCCGGATCGAAGACGAGATCGAGGCCCGGGTCACTCACGGACTGGATTTTGCGCTCCTGTACCTCGACCTGGACAACTTCAAGGCCTATAGCGACCGGTACGGGTTCGTGCGGGGGGACGAGGCGCTCAAGGCGACAGGCCAGCTGATCCGGGACACCGCGAAGCGCGTGGGCAGCTCCGCCACGTTCGTGGGGCATATCGGGGGGGACGACTTCGTGGTGGTGACGTCCCCCGAGCACGCGACCGCCATCGCCGAAGAGGTCATCCGGGGGTTCGACGAGCTGGCGCCTACGCTCTACGAACCAGAGGACGCGGCCCGTGGGTTCGTCGAAGCGGAGGATCGCCAGGGCAACCGGCAGCGGTTCCCGCTCGTGACCGTCTCGATCGG
>DASPWN010000185.1:0-3067 GCA_035637835.1 Actinomycetota bacterium
GCGGTCGGGGCCGGCTGGAAGGTCTGACGGGACATCTGGACAGGTGCCCCCGGCGCGTCCTGTATGCGGGACGTGCCGGGGGCGATCCACTCGACGGCCTCCGACGAACGACCCACGAACGAACGGGAGACGCCGGTGGCCCTGATGCTCGCTCCCAATGAGCGGCCATGCGCCTGATTGCCGCCTCGCTCGTTCTCGCGGTTGCCATCGGCTACCTGCTCGGGGGACGGCTGTCATCGGTGGCATGGCTCCGGGTCAGGTGGCAACCCCTCGCCATCGTGGGGCTCGCGCTCCAGGTGATCCCCGTCCCCGGGCGCGCCCTCCCACTCGGACTCCTCTACGTCTCGTTCGCGCTGCTGATCGCCTTTGCCCTGGCCAACATCGCAGCGGGGGTGGCGGGATCCTGGCTGATCCTGATCGGGATCGCGTTGAACTTCACGGTCATCGGGCTGAACCAAGGCATGCCGGTGACCCGCGACGCCCTGGTGGCCTCGGGCCAGGGCGAGACCCTGGCCGTGCTGCTCCATGACGGCGGAGCCAAGCACCACCTGGCCGGGCCCGACGATCGGTTGCTGTTCTTGGGCGATGTGCTTCCCATCCGCCCGATCCGGATGGTCGCGAGCCCGGGCGACCTGATCGCCTACGCCGGCGTGGTGTGGCTCGTCGTTGCGGCGATGCTCGGCCGGTTCGCGCCCTCCAGGGAACCATTCGGGTCGGTACTCCCCGACAGCGTCCACGATGTTGGTTGAGGTGACCTCGCCGAAGGGCTCGTCCGGGGTCCTGGAGTCGCTCCGGGCCGACCCGCCCGCCCGGACCATCCGCATCCTCCTCTACGAGCTCGCCGTCATCCTCCCGTTGCTCGCGTGGCTCGGATGGTCCTTCACCCGGACACCGGCCGAGGTGACCGATCCTCTCCTGCTCGAGTGGATCATCGCCATCGCCATCGTGGACATGTTGCCCGTCCCGACGCCGGTCGGCTTCCCCTTCAGCCTGAGCTTCCCGCTCCAGCTCTCTGTGGCCCTGATCTATCCGGCTCCTGTGGCCGGCGCCGTGGCGTTGCTCGGGAGCAGCGACGCCAGGGAGTTCCGCCGGGAGATCCCGTTCCTCCAGGGCGTGTGGAACCGGTGTCAGATCGCGTGGTCCGTGGTCATCGAGAGCCTGTTGTTCCATCAGCTCGGGTCGCTGAAGTCACCCTGGTTCGGACTGGGGCCGGCGGTCCTTCTCTGTGCGTTCGTCGGGTACGGAGTGAACGCGGTGCTCGTGGCGCTCTATCTGCACGTGCGGACGGGCCAGCCGACCCTGGGCATCCTCCGGGAGATGCACGTCGGGGTGTTCGGCGAATTCGTCCTTTCGTACATGGGCCTCGCGTTGTTCTCGGTCATCGTCGCCACCACGTTCGTCCGCATCGGCCCCTGGTCGATCGCGGTCTTCATCGCCCCGCTCGCGTTCGCACGGCAGATGTTTACCCGAACGCAGTCGCTCCAGGAGGCGACGGTCGAGCTCGAAGCTCGTCAGCAAGAAAACGCGTATCAGGCCCTTCACGACGCGTTGACCGACCTGCCCAACCGGGCCCTGTTCCAAAGCAACCTGCGCGAGACCATCGAAGCAAGGTCGAAGCGGGACGGCCACGAGCTGGTCGCCGTGATGCTGATGGACCTGGACCACTTCAAAGAGATCAACGACACGCTCGGGCACCACTTCGGCGACCTGCTCCTGAAGGAGATCGGTCCTCGGCTCTCGACGGTCCTGCGTGAGGAGGATCTCCTGGCCCGATTGGGTGGCGATGAGTTCGGCATCCTCCTCCCGAACATCCCGGATGCCGAGACCGCCATGGGGATCGCCGAACGGATCTTGGAGGAACTGGCGAAGCCGCTATCGGTCGAGAGCCTCCAGCTCGACATCTCCGGAAGTATCGGGATCGCCATCTACCCCCAGCACAGCCGTGACGTCGAGGCACTGATCCGCCGGGCAGACGTCGCCATGTACTCGGCCAAGGAATCCGGGGGCGGGTACGAGGTCTACAGCGAGTCGTTGGACCGACACAGTCCCGGGCGTCTCACGCTGGCCGGCCAGGTGCGGCCGGCCCTGGAGAACCGGGAGTTCGTCCTGTACTACCAACCGAAGGTGTCCGTGAAGGACGGCCGGATCGCCGGTGTGGAGGCCCTCATCCGGTGGCATCACCCGGAACGCGGACTGATCGAGCCCGAGGAGTTCGTCCCGATGGTGGAACGGACCGTGCTGCTCCGCCCGCTCACGCTCTACGTGATCGACGAGGCCCTCCGCCAGGCCCGTGCGTGGTCGCGGCACGGCCTGATGCCCGACGTGGCGGTCAACCTGTCGCCGCGAAGCCTGCTCGACCCCCAGCTCCCCGACCAGGTCGCCGAGATCCTCAGCCGATGGGACGTCCCCGCCTCCCGCCTGACGCTCGAGCTCACCGAGAGCTTCCTGATGGCCGACTCCGGACGATCGGTCGGCGTGATGTCCCTCCTGTCCGAGGTGGGGATCACGCTGTCGATCGACGACTTCGGGACCGGGTACTCCTCCCTCAGCCATCTTCGGCGGCTTCCCATCCGCGAGATCAAGATCGATCGATCGTTCGTGGTGAACATGCGGGAGGACCCCAACGACTGGATGATCGCTCGTGCCACCGTGGACCTCGGTCGAAACCTCGGCCTTCGGGTGGTGGCCGAGGGGGTGGAGGACGCCGAGACCCTGGCTCGGCTCGGCGAGATGGGATGCGAGCAAGCGCAGGGCTATCACCTGTGCGTTCCGCTTCCGGCGGAGGAGCTCACCGGGTGGCTCGAGGCCCGTACCTCCGGGGCTCGGGCTCGGCGCAACCCACCCCGGGCCCGTGTGGCTCACCAGAGCGTCGAGCGCCTGCGAGCCATCTAGACATTCCCCCGCCGAGTCTGCCCTTCGATCGATGCCCGAGTAGACTCGGATCGAAGGCCCCGTCGCGCGCCGACGAGGCCTCTTCGTGCTGTGCGGACCCCGCGATGGGAGCCACGTGAGCCTCGATCGACTGCTCGACGACATGACCGGCTCGGAGCCCTTCGAGCGGCTGCTG